>JAICJD010000201.1 GCA_025928645.1 Gemmatimonadales bacterium | reverse complement strand
TGCGCATCGGAACTCCGCAATCATGGTGGGAACGTCCCGTCTAATGTGCGGCGGATCGGGAGCGGGTCAAGGCTCAACGGTACAACTTCAGGTCCCGATCCGTTCCGCTGTCTTCCTTCAAGCCTCGCCAAGCCGCTCCCCCGATCCGCTTGAGCGGGGTGCGCATCCCCGCTATCCTCTACCGCCTATGCCACGGTCCCGCCGAGCGCCTCACGTGCACAAGTTCGGCGGTGCGTCGCTGGCCGATTCCACCGCCGTCCGCCACGCCGTCGACATCATCCGCCGCCACGCCCAGGAGTCCACCGTCGTGGTGGTCTCCGCCATGGCGGGGACCACCGACGCGCTCCTGGGCCTGGCCGAGCAGGCGGGGGCCGGCGAGGCGCGCACCGTCGCCTCGCTGATCGCCCGGCTGCGGTCGCGGCACGCGGAGGTCGCGCGCTCGCTGCTGCCGGCGGGCCGCGGCCGCGCGGACGTGCTGGCCTACATCGGCGACGTGTTCGAGGAGCTGGAGGCGCTGGCGCAGGGCCTCCGGCTGCTCCGCGAGCTCACCGCGCGCACCGCGGACGACCTCGCTTCGCGCGGCGAGCGGCTGAGTGCCCGCCTGGTCGCGGCGGCGCTCGAGGCCCGCGGAGCCAAGGCGCGGTACGTGGACGCGCTCGAGCTGGTCCACACCGACGGACTGTTCGGCCGGGCGGCGCCGGACCTCGCGCGCACCGACCGGAGCGTGCAGCGGACGCTGGCCCCGCTGCTCGCGCGGGGCATCGTCCCCGTCGTCCCCGGCTTCATCGGCGCCGCGCCGGACGGCGCCGTGACCACGCTGGGCCGGGGCGGCTCCGACCTCACCGCGACGCTGCTCGCGCGCGGGCTGGGCGCGGCGCGGGTCTCGCTCTGGAAGGACGTGCCCGGGCTCCTCACCGCCGACCCGCGCGTGGTCCCCGATGCGCGGGTCATCCCGCAGCTCCATGCGCGCGAAGCGGCGGAGCTGGCCTACTACGGCGCCAAGGTACTGCACCCCCGGGCGCTCATCCCGGTCACCGGCCGCCGCATCCCGGTGTACGTCCGCCCGTTCGGCGACCCCGAGGCGGCGGGCACCGAAGTCTCCGAGCGGGTGGCGCCGGCCCGATTCCCGGTGAAGGCGCTGACCGCCGCCGGCGGCCAGGCGCTGGTGACGGTGACCGGCAGCGGCATGCTCGGCGTCCCGGGCATCGCGGCGCGCACGTTCCACGCGCTGCACGGGCGGCAGATCTCCGTCTCGCTCATCTCGCAGGCCAGCTCGGAGCACTCGATCTGCTTCAGCGTGCCCGAGGCGCTCGCCGGCGAGGCGCAGGCGAGCCTCACCCGCGAATTCGGCGGCGAGATCTCGCGCGGGGAGATCGACGGCGTGTCGGTCGACCCGGGCATGGCCACCGTCGCGGTGGTGGGGCTCGGCATGCACGGCACGCCCGGCGTCGCCGCCGCGGTGTTCGGCGCGCTCGCCGCGGGCAGGATCAACGTCGTGGCGATCGCGCAGGGAAGCTCGGAGCTCAACATCTCCGTCGTGGTCGAGGCCGCCCAGGCCGCGGAGGCCCAGCGGCGCATTCACGGCGCGTTCCAGCTCTCGCGGATCGCCGGCGGAGGGGTCATCCGTCCCGAGCGGATGGAAGTGGTGCTGCTCGGTTTCGGCCAGATCGGCCGCAGCCTGGCCGCGATGATCGGGCGGGTGCGCCGGCCGGCGCTGGACCTCAAGGTGGCGGCGGTCATCGACCGCTCGGGCTTCGTGTTCGACCCCCAGGGGCTTGGCCCGCGCCGCCTGGCGACGCTCGCGGCCGACAAGCGGAAGGGGAAGCCGCTCGCCCGCAGCGCGCGGGGGCACGCGGCCACGGCGGAGGAGGCGATCCGCCACGTCGCGGGGTACGCGCTCACCCGCCCGGTGCTGGTCGACCTCACGGCCGACGAGACGGCCCCGGCCCTCGAGCTCGGACTCACCCACGGGATGGACCTGGTGCTGGCGAACAAGCGGCCGCTCGCGGGCCGCCGCAGCGTGAGCGAATCGCTGTGGCAGACCGCGCGCGCCCGCGGCCGCCGGGTGCTGCACGAGGCGACCGTCGGGGCCGGGCTCCCGATCATCGACACCTATCACAAGCTGATCGAGAGCGGCGACCGGGTGGAGCGGATCGACGGGCTGCTCTCCGGAACGCTCGGCTTCGTGCTGACCGAGCTCATGAGCGGCGTTCCGTTCTCCCGCGCGGTGCGCGCCGCCATGGCCCGGGGCTACACCGAGCCAGACCCGCGCGAGGATCTCTCGGGCATGGACGTGGCGCGCAAGGCGCTCATCCTGGCGCGGCTGCTCGGCTTTCAGGGAGAGCTGGCGCGGACGGCGGTCGAGTCGCTGGTTCCGAAGTGGGCCCGCGCGATCCCGCTCTCCGACTTCCTCGAGCGGCTCGAGGAACTGGACGCGGGCTGGCTGCGCCGCGTGGAATCGGCCGACCGGGGCGGGGCCGTGCTCCGCTACGTCGCGACGGTGACGCCGTCGCGGATCGCCGTCGGCCTCCGATCGGTGCCGGCCGCGAGCCCGCTCGCCGCGATCAAGGGCACCGACAATCAGGTGGTGTTCACCACGGCCCGCTACAAGTCGAATCCGCTGGTCATCACCGGCCCCGGTGCGGGGGCCGAGGTAACCGCCGCCGGCGTGCTCAACGACATCCTGCGCCTGGGGGGCGCGTGAGCGACGCGGCGACGGCGTTCGCGCCCGGCGGCGTCGGCAACGTCGGGCCCGGGCTCGACATCCTGGGACTCGCGGTGGCGGGCGCGGGCGACGAGGTCCGGGTCCAGTGGACGTCCTCTCCCGGCATCCAGGTGCTCGACCCGGGCCATGCCAATCTGCCGAGCGATCCGATGCGCCACAGCTCCGCGCTCGCGGCGCGGGCGGTACTCGCCGCGGCTGGAGAGCGGCTGGAACGGCGAGGCCTCGCGATCCGGGTGCGGAAGGGCCTTCCGCTCTCGGGCGGCCAGGGCGGCAGCGCCGCGTCGGCCGTCGCCGGCGCCGTGGCGGCGAACGCGCTGGTCGGCCGGCCGCTCGACCGGAAGGGCCTGCTCGCCGCCTGTCTCGAAGCGGAGGAGGCGGTGGCGGGGCGGCATCTCGACAACATCGCGCCCTCACTGCTGGGCGGCATCGTCCTCATCCGCTGCATGGAGACCCCCGACCTGGTGCAGCTTCCCGTGCCCGACGAGCTGATGGTCGTCCTGGTCCGCCCGGAGCAGCAGATGCGCACGGCCGACGCGCGCGCCGTGCTGCCCGCGTCGCTCGGCCGCGACGTCGCGCTCCACCAGGCGGCCCAGGTGGGCGCGATCGTGGCGGCGCTCGCGCTCGGCGACTACGAGCTCCTGGGCCGCGCCATCGACGACCGCATCGCGGAGCCGGCCCGCGCGCGGCTGCTGCCGGGCTTTGCCGAGGCCAAGGCGGCCGCGCTCGCGGCCGGCGCGCTCGGCAGCTCGATCTCCGGCAGCGGTCCCACGGCCTTCGCCCTCACCCGCGGACCGGCGGCCGCTGAACGCGTGGCCGCCGCGATGGTCGGCGCCTACGCCGCGGCGGGCCAGCCCAGCGCCGCGCGGGTGGGACCGGTGGACCGCACCGGCGCGCGGCTGGTCGATTCGGCGAGTATAGGGCGATGAGCTTCCGGACCGAGCGGCCCCAGAGCTGGCAGGTCTGCACCGCCTGCGGCAACGAGGCGACCGAGCTGGACCCTCACCCGCGCTGCACGGTGTGCGGTGGCCTCCTCGCGCTGGCGCACCGCCCGCCCGCGCTCACCCGCGCCGAGCTCCTGGCGCGGTTCGCGGAGCGGCGGGACGACGGGCCCGGCGCGACCGGGTCGGGCGTCTGGCGCTTCCGCGAGATGGTGCTGCCGACCGCGACCGACGTCGTGTCCCATCCAGAGGGAAACACGCCCCTGCTCCACCGCGCCGCGCTCGACGCGTGGGCCGGCGCCAGGCGGCTCCTGCTCAAGCACGAGGGCCACAACCCGACCGGCTCGTTCAAGGACCGCGGGATGACCGTGGGCGTGACGCAGGCGCGCCGCGTCGGCGCGCGGGCGGTGGCCTGCGCCTCGACCGGGAACACTTCGGCGTCGCTCGCCTCGTATGCCGCGCATGCGGGGCTTCCGGCGCTGGTGCTGGTACCAGCCGACCGTGTGGCGCTGGGCAAGCTGGCGCAGACCCTGGCGTACGGCGCCACGACCCTGCTGGTCCGCGGGGATTTCGACGACTGCCTTCGCCTGGTGGAGGAGGCGAGCGCGCAGCTCGGGGTCTACCTGCTCAACTCGATCAACCCGTTCCGCATCGAGGGGCAGAAGACGATCGTCCTCGAGCTGCTCCAGCAGCTCGGCTGGACCGCGCCGGACTGGATCGTTCTGCCCGCGGGCAACCTGGGCAACACCGCGGCGTTCGGGAAGGCGCTGAGAGAGGCGCGCGAGTGGGGGCTGATCGACCAACTGCCCCGGCTCGCCGCCGTGCAGGCCGCCGGCGCGGCGCCGTTCGCGCGGAGCTTCACCGAGGGATTCGAGCATCGCTATACGGTGCGCGCGGAGACGGTGGCCACGGCGATCCGGATCGGCAACCCGGCGTCGTTCGAGCGCGCGGTCGAGGCCATCCGCGAGACGGACGGCGTGGTGCTCGCCGTGACGGACGAGGAGATCCTCGAGGCCAAGGCGGCGATCGACGGCTCGGGGGTCGGCTGCGAGCCCGCGAGCGCGGCCAGCGTCGCCGGCGTCCGCGACCTGATCCGGCGCGGCCTGGCCACCCCCGACCAGCACACGGTCGCGATCCTCACGGGGCACATTCTCAAGGATCCGGGCATCCTGCTCGAGTACCACGGCAAGCGGGAGCCGGCCCCGCCGGGCGCGAACCGGCCGATCGAGATCGAGCCAAGCCTGAGCGCGGTGGCGCGGGCGATGGAGGCGCGCGGGGGTCGGTGAGCGGAAGGCGGTGAGCGGGAGGCGGGGCAGCCATACCTGAGCGGTGCGCCCGCGCATGTCATCCCGAGCGAAGCGAGGGATCTTGCTCGGGAATGGCTCGAACCCAGTCAGGCGAGATCCCTCGCTTCGCTCGGGATGACACTGTGCCTGTACCGCCCACCGCTCGCCCCCTACCGCGTCCTCACCACCCGCCAGATCGTGCCGTTGTCGTCCGCCGAGATGAACAGCGCCCCATCCTTCCCCACGGCGAGACCCACGGGCCGGAACTGGTCCGACATCGTCGCGAAGGTCTGGTACTTGCCGGTCGGCTTTCCGTCGGCGAACGGCACGAAGACTACGCGGAAGCCGGCCTGCGGCAGCGGCGCGCGGTTCCAGCTTCCATGGAACGCCAGGAACATCCCGCCCTCGTAGTCCTTCCCGAACGACGAG
>JAICJD010000194.1 GCA_025928645.1 Gemmatimonadales bacterium | reverse complement strand
CGACAGCGCGTCCGTCGACGACATCACCAACCACGGGCTGCAGACACGAGTATTCGGCACCGAGCGCGGCGCGGTGCCCTACCTCAACCTGTCGTTCGCTCTGCTGGAGCAGGCCATCCGACGGTCGCGCGCCGGGCAGGGCGACGGCAAGGTTCCTCTGTTCAACCTGGGGGGCGGCCAGACGCTGGACGGCACGGTCTCGTCTCTGGGGACGGATTCCCTGACGCTGGCCATCGGCAACGTCGAGTATCACGTGCGGGTGGACGGTACCGGCCGTCTGCTGGGCGCACGGATTCCGTCACAGAACCTGGTGGCGGAGCGCACCGGGAGCTGACCTCGCCCGCGGGATATCATGGCCCGCAACAGCCCCTGCGACGACGCGAGCTACGCGCTGTTCTCCCCGGCCTCGGGCGGCGAATCCAGATCGTCGCTACGATAAACCCGGCCGCGCCATTCCACCCGCCGGGCCCCGCGCCACGCCGAGCGCACCACGATGTAGAGCGTCGCGGCGGCGCCGATCGGATAGGCGAGACCGTAGACGGCCGGGATCTTCATTCCGTAGGAAACGAGCATCCAGAACACCACCGTGGCCACGGTCGCGGCGAGCGCCGCGGGCTCCGCCCGGCCGCTCACCAGGCCGAGCGCGCCGCCGAGCAGGACGGCAGGCGGCAGAAGCCAGAAGAGCGGGGGCAGGGCCAGGGTGAGCGGCGCGAGCCGGCGGCGCCACGGCTGGTCGGGGAAGGATCGCCGCGCGCCAAGGTACAGGTTTTTGGTCCATCCCTCGACCAGCTCGGACCGACTCCGGTACATCCGCGTCTCCATGAGCCGGTCCGCGAACGCGAAATGAATCCGGCGCCCGGCGCGGATGTAGGACTGCGCCAGCGCCAGGTCCTCGGCGACCTCCTGCCGCACCGCGGCGTGGGTGCCGACCGCGTCGTAGGCCTCGCGAGTGGTCAGGATGAACTGACCGTTGGCGATCACGTCGCGCGGCTGCCGGGCCCCGTTCACGCGCTTCGGATGGTAGCGGACACCGAGCAGCAGCAAAATCTGCGGCATGACAACCCGCTCCCAGAAAGTCACGCAGCGCTGGAACGGCGCCACCGTCACCAGGTCGGCGCGGGCCCCGGCGAGCGCGGCCACCGCCCGCGCCAGCAGCTCCGGCTTGTGCCGCGTGTCGGCATCGGTGAAAAGGAGCAGCGTGCCGGTGGCGGCCGCGGCGCCTTGGGCGCAAGCCCAGGGCTTGCCATACCAGCCTGGCGGAAGTGGTTCCCCTGACACGAGGCGAAGGCGAGGGTCTTCGGCGGCGAGCGCCGTGACGCTGGCGGCCGTGTCGTCGGTCGAGCGGTCGTCGACCACGAGCAGCTCGAATGGACGGTAGGTCGAGGCGAGGATCGACTGAGCCGCGGTCTCGATCGTGCCCGCCTCGTTCCGGGCGGGAATGATGACCGACACCGGTACGTCGGCGGCGGGTGGGACGTCGCTCAGGTTAGGGCGGTGGTCGGACAGGCGGGGCAGGGCGGCGAACGGCGCGAGCCACCCGAGCGCCGGCAACAGGTCGGCAGCGGACACGCCGGGCGGGGTCAGCGCCCGGGATTGCCCATCAGCGCATGAAGCTCCTGCTCGATCGCGTCGAGCTGGCGCTCGACGTCGGCGGCATCGTACTCGGTGACGAAGGCGGGCACCCCGTTCTGGGCGAACAGCGTGGCGACCAGCGCGTCGGTGTACCCCACGACGGACACGGCGATTCCCTTGTCGATGACCCGATTGAGACGGAGCATGATGGCCATGCCCTGGCGGGCCCGCATCGCGGCCAGCACCGGCGCCAGGTTGCGGATCAGGAGCTCGCGGAGGAATTGCAGCTCCTCGACCACCTCGCCCGCGGCGAGTCCGCGCGTCGCGGCGACGCGGCCGTAGTGCTCGCACGCGTGTACCCACACCGCGCCGACTTCGCGGCGGAGCGGGCCGACCATTTCGCTGATGACGTCGAGAAGGATGCGGAACTCCCGCTCGACGAGAGCCCGCGGTATCGTGGGAGTTGCGGTGATACGATCCCCCAGCCAGTCCGCCCACTGTCCGACCATCTGGTCTCGCAGCTCGGCGATCACACGGCCGGCGGCGAGCAGCGCAGGCTGCGAAGCGCGCACGAAACCGTCCTCCCTCGCTAAGGTTGCGACAATCTATCGTGGAGCATTGATGGGGTCAAAACCGCTCGTTCGCCCGCCGCGGCTCGCGCCAGGAAGCCGCATCGCCCTCGTCGCGCCCGCGGGACCGCTGCTGGAACGAGACGATATAACCCGAGCCGTCGCGCTGTGCCGTGCGCTGGGTTACGAACCGCGTGTTGCGCCGCACGCGGGCGGTCACCACGGCTACTTCTCGGGTACCGACGACGAGCGGCTCGACGATCTCAATCAGGCGCTGCGCGACCCCGAGATCGACGCGGTGTGGTGCCTCCGCGGCGGGTACGGCATCACCCGAATACTGGACCGGGTCGATTTCGCCGCGCTCGCAGGCCGCCCCCGCGCGGTGATCGGCTACTCGGACGTGACCGCGTTGCTCGCCGGCGCGGGCCGCGCCGCGGGAGTCGTTGCCTTCCACGCACCGACCGCGCGGGCGGAGATGCCCTCATTCACGCGCCGCCACTTCGGCAAGGTGCTCGCGGCGGGGGAACCCGCGGGCGTGCTCGAGCCGGTGCCACAGCCGACCGACGTCCTCGTTCCGCGGGCGGGGCGCGTCGTCACCGTGCGGGGCGGCGTGGGGGAGGGACCGCTGGCCGGCGGCAACCTCTCACTGCTGCAGTGCCTCATCGGGACACCGTTCTTTCCCGACCTGAGCGGCGCCCTGCTCGTGCTGGAAGACGTGAACGAGGCGCTGTATCGCATCGACCGGATGCTGGCCCATCTGCGTGCGGCGGGCGCGCTGGCCGGTCTCAGCGGTGTGCTCGTGGGCCGATTCACCGGCCTCGGCCGCCACATCGACGATGGTTCGTTTGGCCTGGATCAGGTGCTCGAGCACTACTTCGCGCCGCTCGGCATTCCGGTGCTTGCGGGCCTGCCCATCGGCCACATCGACGACCAGTGGACCATCCCGCTTGGCGTGCGTGCTCGGATGGACGCCGACGCCGGAACGCTGGAGCTGCTGGAGCCGGCCGTCGCCTAATCGTTGCGTGGCACCCGCCCGCCGGTGAGGCCCCGGCGCCTCACCAGCGGTTAGTTTCTGGGCATGGCTACCCCGACCCTCACCCGCCACCGTCTTCCCGGAACACTGGGCGAAATCCTGATCGACGTCCGAGCCGGCGGCCGGGCCACGCCGCGCCCGGCCGTGGTACTGGTCCATGGGTTCAAGGGATTCAAGGACTGGGGCTTATGGCCGTCGTTCGCGGAACGTCTCGCCCGGGCCGGCTTCACGATGGTCAGCTTCAACCTGAGCGGGAGCGGCGTGGACGACTCCGGCGAATTCGTCTTCCCCGAGCGCTTCGGCCACAACACGTTTTCGGCCGAGTTGCAAGACCTGCGCCGGGTCGTGGATGCCCTCGCCACGGGAGAGCTGGGCGTGGCTCCCGCCGGTCCCATCGGCCTGCTGGGCCACTCGCGCGGCGGGGGGATGGCAGTGCTGCATACCGTGCGTGATCCTCGCATACGGGCGCTGGTCACCTGGGCGGCCATTGCTTCGGTGGATCGCTGGCCGAGCGCCCAGCGTGCGGCGTGGCGCGCCGCGGGCACGATGCCGGTGACCAACGCACGCACCGGGCAGGTCCTCCCTCTCTATCCGGACGTTCTCGACGACATCGAGCGGGGCGACGCCGGGCTCGACATCGAGGCCGCGGCGCGGCGGGTCGCCGTGCCGTGGCTCATCGTGCACGGGACGGCCGATGAAGCGGTCGCGCTCTCCGAGGGGGAGCGACTCGCCGCGGCGGCCGGGCCGACGACTGCCCGGTTCGTGCCCATTCCTGGGGCAGGACACACGTTCGGCGCCGCGCACCCCTGGCGCGGCGCGGCCGGGGAGACCGACCGGGTGATGGACGAGACGCTCTCGTTCCTCGCCGGGGAGCTTTGCTGAATGCCCCCGCGGTCGCCGGCGGACCTGAGCGGGCGCGTCTGCGTCGTGACCGGCGCCACCCGTGGCATCGGCCGGGCCACCGTGGACCGGCTTGCCGCGCTCAACGCGAGGCTCGTGCTGCTGTGCCGGCGCCAAGACGTCGGCGCCGAGGTGGCCGACGAGCTCGCGCGCGCCCATCCTGCTCCGCGCGCCGACGTCGTGCCGGTGGATCTCTCGTCCCAGCGCTCGATCCGCGACGCGGTGGGCGCCGTCCGTGCCCGCTATCCCAAGATCCACGTCCTCGTCAACAACGCCGGCGTGATTCCGCATCGGCGCGAGGCGACCGTCGACGCACTCGAGATGCAGTTCGCCGTCAACCACCTCGCCTATTTCCTCCTGGCGAACCTGCTGCTCGACCGGCTTTCGGGCGGCGCGCCGGCCCGGGTCGTGAACGTCGCCTCAGGCGCGCATCAAGGAGGCACGATCGACTTCACCGACCTCCAGAGCGAGCGCCGCTATGACCCGGTGCGGGTCTATGGTCGCGTCAAGCTCGCCAACGTGCTCTTCACCTACGAGCTGGCCCGCCGGGTCCGGTCGGCGGGCGTCACCGCCAACTGCCTTCACCCGGGCGTGATCGCGACGAAGCTCCTGGCCGACTACATGAACGTCCCGCTGGTCGGAGGCGCGCTGGCGCACACCTTCGGCGCCGCGCCAACCGAGGGCGCGGACGCGATCGTCTACCTCGCCGGCTCGCCGGAAGTCGAAGGCGTGACCGGCCGGTACTTCATCGGACGGCAGGAGGCGAGGTCCTCCGCCACCTCGTACGACGAGGCGCTCCAGCGGCGGCTCTGGGACGAGAGCGCGAAGCTCACCGCGCTGGCCGGCGCGCCCGCATCTTGACCGGCTGAGCCCGCGCGGCGAATCTCCGGCATGCCCATCTACACCTATCGCTGTACCGCCTGCGGCACCGAGTTCGAACGGCTGGTCCGCTCGGGGACGACGGTGACCTGCCCCGACTGCGACGCCCGGACGCTCGAACGCCTCATGTCGCTCCCCGCCAGGCCAGCCGGCAGTACCGCTCCCGCCGACTACAGCCGCCTCGGCCCGCCACCGGGCGGCGGCTGCTGCGGGGGCGGATGTCACTCGCACAGCCACTGAGCCCGCGGCTCGCCCGGCTCCGCGAACGCCTGGCCGTTCACCGACCCGCCGCGGATGAGGACGACGCCTCGCTGATCTGGGCCGCGGTCGCGCTCGTCCTGGTGCCCGCGCCTGACGCCATTCTGCTCATCCGCCGGGCCGAGCGCGAGGGCGATCCCTGGTCGGGCCACATGGCGCTTCCGGGCGGGCGCCGCGAGCCCCCCGATCGGGACCTGGTGGCGACCGCCATTCGGGAGACCGCCGAGGAGGTCGGGCTCCGCCTGGCGCGGGAGGATCTGATCGGCGGGCTCGACGACGTGGTGCCGCGAACTCCCGTGCTCCCACCCATCGCCGTCCGACCCTTCGTCTTCACCTTACCCGAGCGCCCGGCGCTGACGCCGAACCCCGAGGTGGCGGCCACGCGCTGGGTGCTGCTCGATCATCTGCTGCATCCCGAGACCTACCATTCCGCCCGCGTAGACATCCGCGGCGCCCCGCGAGACTTCCCGGCGTATCGAGTCGAAGAGTCCATCGTCTGGGGCATGACCGAACGGATAGTCACGGCGCTCCTGGAGCAACTTCGGGCTTAGCCGAGCCGATGAGCGCTTGACATTCG
>JAICJD010000271.1 GCA_025928645.1 Gemmatimonadales bacterium | reverse complement strand
GGCGGGCCGGGGCGGGAGCGAGGCCGTGGCGAGCGATCCGTCCGCCGCGATCCACGTCGCGCTGCTCGCCTCGGCGAAGTCGTGGTCGTCGCCCGCGAGCCAGAAGATCGGGACCACGGCCCGCCGCCACCGCTCCTCCAGCAGCCTGGCGAGCGCCGCCGCGCTCAGCGCCTTGTGGATCGTGTAGAGGGGTCCGGTGAAGAGGCCCGGCTGCTGCCCGGTCGTCACGGCGAGCGCGCCGGGCCGGCCGAGCCGTTCGAGCGCGGCGTCCCGCGTCGGCGACGCGACGAACGCATCGGCGAGCGCGGACGCGAGCCGGCTTTCGCGGGGTGCCGGCAGCTCGAGGACCCGCTCGAGCGGCGTGGACACGAGACGCAGGTTCATGGCGCCTGGCCGAGGAGAATGGTGCGCGGCGAATCCGGCGAGAGCGGTGACGCGTCGTAGTCGCCATAGCGCTCGCGGACCGTCACCCCCGTGGCGCCCAGCATCGTCTCGATCTCCCCCGCCCCGAACAGCCGGACCCGCTCGGTGAACCGGCGGCCGCTCCCGGTCCGGATCGTCTTGCACACGTACCGCCCGTCGGGCGAGACTGTCCGCTCGACCTCGGCCGAGGTGCCGTCGAGCCGCTGGGTCTCTCTGGGCACCAGGCGAGCGCGGACGGCCGGCGGATTGAGAAAGTCGATCACGAACCAGCCTCGGGGCCGGAGGGTCGAGACCATCTCACCCAGCGCGGTCGCATGCTCGGCATCGTGCTCGAAGTATCCGAAGCTGGTGAACAGGTTGACCGTCAGATCCATCGAGCCGGGGCGCACCGGAAGCGCCCGCATGTCCGCCCGGACCAGCGGCGCGGCGGTCACCCGTCGCGCCGCCCGCAGGAGCGCCGCCGAGAGATCGAGGCCGACGCAGCGGGCGCCCGCCGCCTCGAAGGCCCGGGCGTGCCGCCCGGCGCCGCAGGCGACGTCGAGCACGCGCCACCCGGGCACGAATCCCACGCTGCCCAGGATGAGGTCCACCGCGCGCCCCGCCTCAGCCGCGTCCCGATGGGGGTAGAGCTGGAGATATTCCTCGCCGAACCACTCCTCGAACCACTCGGTCATCCGCCGTCACGCGCCCCCTTGTGGTACGGCTCGCCGCGGAGAATCGTGCCGGCCCGGTAGAGCTGTTCCACGACCACGACGCGGGCCAGCTCGTGCGGCAGGGTCAGCGGTCCGAGGCTCCACTGGTCGGCGGCGGCGGCCAGGAGGTCGGGAGCGAGCCCGCGCGATCCGCCGATCGCGAGCGCCACCGGCCGCGCCTCGCGCTGCCAGCTCGCCAGCCGCCGCGACAGCTCGACGCTGCTCCACGGCGCGCCCTGGCGCGCGAGCGCCACCAGTCGGGAGCCCGCCGGACGCCCGGCGAGGAGTCGCGCCGCCTCCTCGGCCCGCTGCGCCGCCTCGGTGGGGGCGCGGCTCGCCTCGCGCACCTCGATCTCGCGCACCCGCACGGCGCGTCCGAGCCGCCGGAGATAGTCGTCGCACAGCTCGCGATATCCCGGCCGCAGCCGGCCCACGGCGAGCACGATCAGCTCGATGCGGCACCGTCCTCAGGCGTACATGCCGCGAAGGCGGTGCACCGCCGCCACCCGCTCGATCGCCTGCATGTACGCGCCGATCCGTGTGTTCACGCCGTGCTTGCTCGCCATCGCGACCACCTCGTCGAACGACTGCACCATGATGCGCTCGAGCCGCTGGTTGACGGTTTCCTCGTCCCAGAAGTAGCCGCCGCGGTCCTGCACCCACTCGAAGTAGCTCACCGTGACCCCGCCGGCGTTGGCCAGGATGTCCGGGATGACGAACACCCCCTTCTCCTCGAGGATCTTGTCCGCGTTCGCGGTGGTGGGCCCGTTCGCCCCCTCACAGATGATCCGCGCCTTCACGTTGCGGGCGTTCTGGCTCGTGATCACGTTCTCCAGTGCGGCGGGCACCAGCACGTCGCAGTCCACCGTGAGAAGGTCGTGGTTGTCGATGTGCTCCGCTTCCTTGTACTCGCCCAGGTAGCGATGCTGTCTGACGTGCTGCTGGACTTCGCGGATGGGGAGCCCGTCCGGACGGTAGATGCCGCCCGACTTGTCGCTCACCGCGACGATGGTGAGCCCCAGGTCCTCCATGAGCTGGGCCGCGATCGATCCGACGTTGCCGAAGCCCTGGACGGCCACCCGCGTGCCCTTGACTGGCATGCCGAGTCGCTTGAGCGCCTCCCGCGTGACCAGCATGCAGCCCCGCCCGGTGGCCTCCCGCCGGCCGAGCGAGCCGCCCATCTCGATCGGCTTGCCGGTCACGACCGCCGTCACGGTGTGGCGCTTGTGCATGGAGTACGTGTCCATG
>JAICJD010000174.1 GCA_025928645.1 Gemmatimonadales bacterium | reverse complement strand
CCCGGCACGCCCGACCCCGGCCAGAGCTCGATCGCGGTGTCGCCCGCGAGCATACCGGCCTCGGACGGCGCGTCGTCGAGCCAGGTGACGGTCGTGGTGAAGGACGCGGGCGGCAATCCGATACCGGGGCAGACGGTGACGTTGTCGGCGACCGGCGGCGGTGTGTCGCTGGACCAGCCGGGACCGACTGACGGGAACGGGACCGCGACGGGCCGGTTCAGCGCCACCGCCTCCGGCAACCACGACATTACCGCGGTGAGCGACGGCGTCTCGCTCGGCAGCAAGACCGTGACGGTGACGCCCGGCGCTCCGGCGCCGCCGCGCACGGTGGTGCAGGTGCCCTCGGGCTCGGCGGGCGTGCCCTCGATCATCCTGGTGAGCCTGGAGGACGCGTTCGGCAATCCGGTCGGCGGAGCGGCCGGACAGATCGCGGTGAGCGTGGGCGGCGCGAACGCGGGCGCCAGCGTGACGGTGGAGGACGCCGGGGGCGGCAGCTATCGCGCTCGCTACACGCCCGCGGCCGTAGGCCAGGACCAGCTCGACGTGCGCGTGGGCGGGCAGCCGGTGCCGGGCTCGCCGTTCTCGAGTCAGGTGGTGGCCGGCCCCGCGGACCCGGGCCAGACCACCGCCAACGTGCCCGACGGCTCGTTCGCGGCTCCCCTTGAGATCACGGTTCAGGTGAGGGACGCCTTGGGCAACCCGCTCGGGCGGGGCGGTGACGCCGTGACGGTGACGCCCGCGGGCACCTCCGGGCTCAAGGTAGAGGACCGCGGCGATGGGACGTACCGGGCCGTCTGGACGCCGTTCGTTGTGGGCCGGGTACCGGTGACGATCACGCTGAATGGGGCGCAGATTGCGGGCAGTCCGTACACCACGAACATCAGGTTCTTCCGCTAGCGCGCGGTTGATTCCGCCCCGTCCGGCGGATATCTTCCTCCGCCGCACGCCCTGGTGGTGAAACTGGTAGACACGCTATCTTGAGGGGGTAGTGCCGAAAGGCGTCGCGGTTCGAATCCGCGCCAGGGCATCGCAACGGGGGCGCACCGGCGTGCGCCCCCGACGTGTTCACCCGCCACAGTAGCTCAGGGGTAGAGCACTCGATTCGTAATCGAGCGGTCGTCGGTTCAAATCCGACCTGTGGCTCTCCGCGTCGTTTCAGTCTCCCATGTTTCCCTCCGGCTCATCCGGCCTCGCACTCGTTCCGTCCGTGGCATCCCGCGCCGGGAATCCGCTAGTTTAGCATCACCCCCTGGGCATGCATCACGTCCCGCGCGAGCGCCGCTCGCCGCGGACGGACGAGGAGATCCGTGTCCCGATGACCGCGCGACCGCCCCTGATCGACGGGTCCCTCGAGCCGGCTCACCACGCCGGCGAGAACGAGGAACGCTACCGCGCCTACATCGAGCTCACGTCGGACGCAGTCTGGCGGATCGAGTTCGAGGCGCCGGTGCCGGTCTCGCTCCCGCCCGAGGCGCAGGTCGAGCTGTTCTACGCGCACGCGCGGCTGGCGGAGTGTAACGAGGCCATGGCGCAGATGTACGGGCTCGAGAGCGCCGCCCAGCTGATCGGCGCGCGCCTGGGCGACCTGCTGCCGCGCGACGACGCCGAGAACGTCGCCTACCTGGAGCGCTTCGTCACCAGCGGCTACCGGCTCGCCAACGCCGAGTCTAACGAGATCGGCCGCGACGGCCTGCCGCGCCACTTTGTGAACAACCTGTTCGGCATCGTGCGCGACGGGCAGCTGGTGCGCGCATGGGGCTCGCAGCGCGACATCACCGAGCTCCGCCACGCGCACGACCGGCTGCAGCAGGCGCGCCGGATGGAGACGGTGGGCCAGCTCGCGGGAGGGATCGCGCACGAGGTGAACAACATGATGTCGGTGGTGCTGGGCTGCTCGGAGTTCGTGCTCAGGCGGGCCGACCTGGACCCGGCCGTGCGGAGCGACGTCGAGGAGATCCGCCAGGCGGCAGAGCGCTCGGCCGCGATCACGGCGCAGCTCCTGGCCTTCAGCCGCCGCCAGATGCTGCAGCCCGTACCGCTCGATCTCAACGCCGTCGTCCGCGGCGCCGAGCCCGCGCTGCGGCGGGCCCTGGGGGACGCGATCGCGCTCGAGCTCCGGCTCGCGCCGCTCCGGCCGATCCGGTCGGACCGCGTGCAGCTCGAGCAGGTGCTGCTCAACCTGGCTGACAACGCCCGCGAGGCCATGCCCGGCGGCGGCCGGCTCGTGATCGAGACCTCGGACGTCGAGCTGGGCCCGCGAGACGCGGCGGCGCATCCGGAGATCCGGCTGCGCGCCGGTCCCTACGCGCTCCTCCGCGTGGCGGACACGGGCCGCGGGATGGATCGCGAGACGGCGCGCCGTGTCTTCGAGCCCTTCTTCACCACCAAGGGAGTGGGGAAGGGGACCGGCCTCGGCCTCTCGACCGTCTATGGCGTGGTGAAGCAGTCCGACGGGTACGTGTGGGTCGACTCGGAACCCGGCCGCGGCGCCGCGTTCCGTATCTACCTGCCGCTCACCGATGCGGAGCTGCCCGCCCCGATCTCGCCGCCCGAGCCGCGTGACACGCCCGCGGGGCAGATGGTCCTCGTGGTGGACGACGAGCCGATGGTGCGGAGCATGGCCGTTCGAGCGCTGCGCCAGGCGGGCTACCTGGTGCTCGAAGCGGAGAGCGGTGCGCAGGCGCTCGCCCTCATGGAGCGCCATGGGGCCGAGGTGCGGCTGGTGCTCACCGACATCACCATGTCCGAGATGGGCGGGCGCGAACTGGGCCGGCGTCTCGCCGCGCAGCGGCCCGATCTGCCGGTGCTGTATATGAGCGGCTATCCGGTCGACGAGGTCGTGCGCCGGGGCATACTCCAGGAGTACCGCCCGTTCCTGCAGAAGCCATTCGCTCCGGACACGCTGCTTGGGAGCGTGCGCGCGCTGCTGGAAGCGCGGGCGGGGGCCGGTTAGGGGGTGACCTCTTCAGTCGTCCTGAGCCGGGGAGTCCTCCTTCGCTTCGCTCAGGATGACTCCGGGGGTCCCCGATCACCCAGCCGACCGATCGAACCGCACGAGCACCCGGAGCACCACGAACTGAAGCAGCGTGGACCCGGCGGCGAGCACGTAGTGCCCGATGCCGGCCGCGATCCCGACGGCGGCGGTCGTCCAGATGGACGCCGCCGTGGTGAGCCCGCCCGGATGGCCCTCGTTCCTCGCGGCCGCGATCGCCCCGCCGCCCAGGAACCCGATGCCCAGCGCGACCGCCTGAATGACGCGCACCGGGTCCGCGCGGAGTCCGGGCTCGGCGCCGGCGCGCTCCATGCCCAGCACGCCGAGCCCGGTATAGAGTGCCGCGGCCAGCCCGACCAGCATGTGGGTGCGCAGTCCGGCCGACTTGCCCGCCGTCTCCCGCTCCCATCCCACGGTGGCCGCCAGCGCCGCCGCGACGAGCAGCCTGACCAGGAGGACCGCGTCCTCGCCCACGCCATATGGCATAGCTCCGACAGTAGAGCGCCGGCGGCTCACGGGCTGTGCGCGGGACCACCCCGGCGGGCGGAGGGGACTCACGCCCAGCATCGACGGCCCCACCGTCTCCAGGGCTCCGTCGGCGTCGCGGGAGCGTGCCAGTGGGAAAACGATCGAGGGGCGTGCCAGGCACGCCCCTCGGTTTCCGCACTTCAGAATCCTGCGCCCGTCAGGAGGCGACCCGACCGGTCGTGAGCCAGCTCCGAAGGGGGTGGCGGGCGAACAGCGGCTGCATCGCGAAATAGCGCGCCATCGTGCGGGTGCCAGGGACGAGCAGCTCGTAGTGATCGAGCGTCGCGGCCTCCACCGCGGCGTCGGCGGCGCTGGCGGTGCCGGTGGTCGACAGGAGGAAGTGCACCGCAAAGGCGGCGGCTTCGGCCTGGTGCTCGGCCGCGTTGCCGTAGCCGTACCGCTTCGGGTCGCGGATCGGCGCGATGCCTTGCCACAACATCGCGAGCTGGGCGCCTGCCCGCGCCTGCCACCGATGCGCGAGCTCGTGCGCCAGCGTGTGGCGGAGCTGCGCCACGCTGGTCATCCGGGCCGGGTCGAGCGCCAGCGAGTCGCGCGAGCTGACGTACTCGCCGAGGCGGCCGGCCGCGCGGCCGCGCGCGCCCACCAGGCCCGCCGCGTACGCGGGCCGGCCGAAGATCGTGTAGAGGGAATCCGCGTACGCTCCGGCCATCAAGGTCGTCACTAGCGACCTGGCGGCCGCGGTGTCGCTCACGCCGACCAGCGTCCGCTCGGCCGACCACTCCCGGGAGGTAAGGCTGTCGAGCCAGGCGGGGTGCGCCGCCAGGTCGAGCAGCGCGCCGGGCGCGTCGGTTTCGAATACGCCGCCGTCCAGCCGGAACAGGTAGGCCGGGTGCCGGGTGGTCTCGTCCACGTACGCCAGCGACACCGCGGACGCGCGCCACGCGCCCTGGGCCGAACGCCGCAGCGGCCCCACCACGGGTAGCACGCGCTGGTCCCGCCCGTCGGCGGAGCGGAAGACGAGCCCTGTGTCGCTCAGCGCGAGCGAACCCTCGACCGGAGGAAGGCCATGCTCGGAGAGGTAGCCCAACACCATGGTCCCGAGGAAATGCGCCCCGGCGCCTTCCTCCGCCCGCGCCGCCACCAGCCGGGCACGCAGCGTGTCGTCGGAGGCCGCCTCGGGGGCATACGCCCTCGGGGCGCGCCGTTCGCCGCCGGCCGCGGCGGCGAGCGCGGCCGCGAGGGCGACGAAACTGGTCAGGCGAACGGCGGCGCGGACCGTCACCGCTGGGCCAGACTCCCGCCGTCCGCGGCCGGTGGAGGCTCGGCGGCGGTCACCGAGTCCACCCAGGTGGTCTGGATGAGCAGCACCGTGAGCGCGACGATCAGCAGCAGCATCGAGCCGAGCACGGCGGCGGCCGTACGCTCGGACACCGGAGCGCGGGGGGCGGCAGGGACACTGGGCGACAGCGGGGCACTGCGTTCGGCGGACACGGGGGTCTCGACGGTGTCGGTTGAGGTGAAGGTCAGCTGGGGATGCGAAGCCGCATGCCGGCCCGGAGCGTCTCGCTGCTGGCCAGCGAGTTCGCGCGGCGGAGCGAGCGGACGGTGACGTGGTAGCGCCGCGCGATCCCGGTCAGCGTTTCACCGCGGCGCACCCGATGGGTGGGGCTGGCATAGGCGCGCTGGCCCCGGCCGACGGTGCCGGTGGCGCGCATGGCGAGCGACGACGGCACCGCGACCGCGGGGATCACGAGCCGGGTGCCGCGGGACGGACGAGTCGTGTGCAGCTTCGGGTTGGCCGCCTGAATGTCGCGGACCGGAAGGTGGTAGCGCGCCGCAATGGTAACGAGCCGCTCCCGGCGCGGGGTCACGTAGGTCAGGTAGTGCACCCGCGCCTTGGAAGGGAGCTTGGCGTACTTCCGCGCCACGGCCTCGCCCGAGCCCGGCGGCAGCCGGACGACGCTGGTCGAGCGGGGCGGGGTGGCCAGGCGAAGGTACTGCGGGTTGAGGTCGCGGATCTCGGCGACGCTCGCGCCCGCCAACCGCGCGACGACATCGAGGCCGGTCGCGTCGTGGACCACCAGCGAGTCGTAGAGCAGCGGCGACGGAGCCTCGACCGAGAACCCGTACCGCTCCGGCGCCTTGGCAATGATCGCCGCAGCGATCAGCTTCGGCACGTAATCCTGCGTCTCGTTGGCCAGGAGGTCGTTCGAGGCGAGGCGGAAGAAGGCGGCGTCACTGGTGATGAGCGCCGGTTCGGGCGGTACCTCGTCGGTAACCTCGGCGAGCGTGTCCGACGACTCGTCGAGCGTATCGGCGGCCTCGTCGAGCGAGTCCGCGTCCGCGACGTCGAGCGAGTCGGCGGCGGCCGCGGAATCTTCGGCGGGGTTGTCCCACTCGAGCTGTCCCAGGCTGCGTGACACCTTGCCCGCACCCGCGTTATAGGCCGCGGCAGCCAGATAGAGCGAGCCGAAGCGCTCCCTGAGATCGCGCAGGTGCCGCGCGGCGGCGTCGGTCGCCTTGATCGGGTCGCGCCGTTCATCCACCCAGGAGTCCACCCTGAGGCCGTAGCCCTGGCCCGTGCCCCGCATGAACTGCCACATGCCGACGGCGTAGGCGCGGCTCACCGCCTCGTTCGAATAGCCGCTCTCGATCAGCGCGAGATAGCCCAGATCGCCGGGGAGGCCTTCGGCCTGGAACCGTGAGCGGATGAGCGGGTCGTAGCGGGCGCCACGGCTCAGGAACACCGCCATCCGCTCGCGCCCGCGACCCTCGAAGTAGTCGAGGTAGTAGCGGACCCGCGGATGGTTTGCGTAGGTCACCACATCGATGTCCCATTGCACGCCGCGCGCGTCGAAGGCGGGCACGTCCGCATCGGGCTCGGCATCGGCCAGATCGTTCAGCGCCGCCGCGTCCTCCGCGGAGCTTTCGTGGGTCAGGGCGTCGAGGTCGACGCTCGGAGCCAGGGAATCGTAGACGGCTGTGGAGACCGGAACGGCGGTCGGAGCGGGCGGAAGATGGCTCGCGCAGGCCGCCAGAGCGACGAGCGGGCTGAGTTGGACCAGTCGCTTCATGCTTGGCGGTTTCGAGTGCGGGTTCAGGATGGCCTGGGGAAACGTCCCTGAAACACGCACGAATCAGGCCGCCTGGACTACAAACGCAAGCGTTTGCCGGACGTGATGTTACGACGCGGCGACGGGATGGCTCGGCGCGCGGCTGGCGCAAAATCGGGAGCCGCTTGCAAAACGCTGGTGACGGTGCCGAGTGCAGGCGCTTGCGGAACTTGAGAGGCGAGCAGGCGAGCGGTGGAACCTGACAAACGACAAAGCCCCGGAGTCCTCTCCGGGGCTTTCTCGTTCAGCCGGGTCTGGTCATCCACCACACCCGACCATCTGCCCGCCGGTCTTCACGCCGCCGACTGGCCGCGATTGGCCTTCCGGGTTTCGACCTGGCGCTTGAGCCAGTCGATCTGATCCTTGATGGTCTGCCGGGTGGCCTTGCTGGCCAGCCACTCGAGTG
>JAICJD010000208.1 GCA_025928645.1 Gemmatimonadales bacterium | reverse complement strand
GCCGGGTTCTCCCGACCAGATGAGGGAGCAAATGCCGGCGCATGCAGTCCTGCTCGTCGCCGCAGCCATCGAGGCCGGCGCGTCCGGTGCGCGGCTGCCGGCCGGCCTCCCAGTGATTCGCGCGCCGGTCCAAGTCGACGAACTGCGGGCGGCCGTGCGGCGACTGCTGCCGCTGCTGGGAGGCGGTACCGTGCTCGCCCGACGCGTGGCCAAGGAACTGGCAGCGGCGCAATGACCCGCGCCCCGCTGCCAATGCATGAGTGGCTCGCGATCCTGATGATCGTGCTGGCCCTGTCGCTCCCGGCTCATCGCGGGCTTCGCGCCTGGCGCTTCGAGCGCCGGGCGGCCTGGGAGCGCGAGCGCGCCGAGTGGCGGCGCTGGATCACTCGGCCCGAGACTCGACACTACTCGCCCAATCCTGCGTGAGCGTCCTCCACCACCGGCAGGTCCCATGTCCGACCCCACCCCCCGATCCAACGAAGCCGATCCCGTCGCCGACTCGCCGACCCTCACCGATCGTGTGCTGGAGCGCGTCAGAGTCGCCGCCGCAGCCGTAGACCGTCGCGCGAATGCGACGCGCCCGAGAGCCGCGCGCCGGCGCCCGGCGCCTCACGACCCTCTGGCCGCCAGCGTGACCCGCACGCCGGAACAGATCCGAACGCTGCGGTCGCTGCGCCACGTGTTCTCCGATCTGGGTGACTCCTACCGCGCCTACCTCCGCAGCACCGGCGCGCCGGTATCGCCGGACGTGCGCGACTCCGCCTACCGCTTCAGGCGCGAGCTCGACCTCACCTCGCTCGTCGCGGTCGCAGCCGGCTTGGATGAGCTCCACATCCTGACCTGGTAAGGCGTCACTTCGTCGAGGTTCGCGGCGGGACGAGGGGGCGCCTCGCGTGAGTGAAAACTCCTATGCAGGTGGGCCACCTCGACAGAGAAAAGGACCGTGCATGCAGAAGCGGATGGTAGTGGGATCGGCGCCGCAGGCGATGGCGCCGGGCGACTGGCTCGATCTGGAAGCGCTGGCGGAGGTCGAGCTCACTTCAGAGGATGCCGCGCATCCGATCGAGGCGGCTCTGGCGCCGGGCGGCCGGGCAGGCTGGCGGGCGGCGGAGCCCGGCAGCCAGAGCATTCGTCTCCTCTTTCACAGTCCGCAGCGGCTCCGCCGCATGCGGCTCCGCTTCGACGAGCCCGACGTCGAGCGTACCCAGGAATTTGCCTTGCGCTGGTCCCCGGACTGGGGACGCACGTTCCACGACATCGTCCGGCAGCAGTACACCTTCAGCCCCGCCGGGGCCACGAGAGAGGTCGAGGAGCTCACCGTCGACCTCGACTCCGTGACCGCGATCGAGCTCACCATCATCCCGGGCCTGCAAGGCCGGGCATACGCTTCGCTCGCGGAGTGGCGGATCGGGTGAGCGGTGGCGGGTCTCGGTGACGTCGTCGGCAGGTTGGCGGGGTCCGGTTGCCAAAGGTTCACCACGGAACCACGGAAAACACGGACAACGGCCACGGAAAAAGGCCTTTGGTCAACGGCACACCGGTTGAGTTCCGTCGCTAGGGAAACGCAACCACGGAGGCAGGGAGGCTCTCCGTCTCCCCTGGCTCCGTGATGAATTCGTTCCCCAGGGCCGGAACCCAACCGGTGTGCTGTTGACCAAAAGCTGTTTCCGTGGCCGTTGTCCGTGTTTTCCGTGGTTCCGTGGTGAACTGCCAGGGACCCGGAACCCCACCGCCTACCGAGTCCGCGGCCGATACCGCTCCAGCGACGCGTACGGCGGCGGCCACAACAACGCGTACCCCAGCTCGAACGCCGCGTGCCGGGTCCAGTACGGGTCCCACAGGTGCGCCCGGGCCAGCACGACGAGATCGGCCCGGCCCGCCGCCAGAATCGTGTTGACGTCCGCCGCCGAGGAGATGTTGCCCACGGTCATCGTCGGCACCCGCGCCTCGTGCCGGATCCGGTCGCTGAACGGCGTCTGGAACTGCCGCCCGTAGACCGGCTTCGCCTCGGGCACGGTCTGCCCGGCGGAGACGTCCACGATGTCGGCCCCCGCCGCGACCGCCATCCGCGCGACCTCCACCGCGTCCTGCGCCTCCATGCCCCCCGGCGCCCAGTCCACCGCCGAGATCCTGACCGACAGCGGCTTCCCCCCGGGCCACGCCGAGCGCACCCGGGTCACGATCTCGAGCGGATAGCGCATCCGGTTCGCCAGCGCCCCGCCGTACTCGTCGCCCCGCCGGTTGGTGAGCGGCGAGATGAACGACGCCAGCAGATACCCGTGCGCCAGGTGCAGCTCCAGCAGGTCGAACCCCGCCGCCTCCGCCATCTCCGTCGCCCGGACGAAGTCAGCCGCGACCCGATCCATGTCGGCCCGCGCCATCTCCCGCGGCGCCTGGTTGTGCTCGCGGTAGGGAATCGGCGACGGCGCGATCAGCGGCCAGTTCCCATCCGGGAGCGGCTCGTCCTCGCCCTCCCACAGCCGGCAGGTCGAGCCCTTCCGTCCAGCGTGCGAGAGCTGGATGCCGATCTTCCCCTGGCTCTCCCCGTGCACGAACTCGACGATCCGCCGCCACCCGGCGACGTGCTCGGGCAGATACATGCCGGCGCACCCGGGCGAGATCCGCCCCTCCCGGCTCACGTCGGTCATCTCCGTCATCACCAGCCCTGCGCCGCCGATCGCCCGGCTGCCGAGGTGCACCAGGTGCCAGTCGTTCGGCATCCCGTCGTCGGCCCGGTACTGGCACATCGAGGAGACCACGACGCGATTGGGCAGCACCAGGTCGCGGATGCGATAGGGGGTGAACAGGGGCGGCGGCGGCGGATCGAGCGGCACCGGCTCGCCGCTCTGCGTCACCGACTGCTCCGCGAACCAGCGATCGATCCCGGCGACCAGCGCCGGGTCGCGCAGCCGCAGGTTCTCGTGCGTGATGCGCAGGCTGCGCGTGAGCAGGTTGAACGCGAACTGGATCGGCTCGGTGTCGTGGTAGCGCTCGGCCGATTCGAACCACTCGAGGCTCGCCTGCGCCGCGCGCTGGAGGCTCTCCACCGGCGGCCGCCGCTCCGCCTCGTAGCCCGCGAGCGCCTCGGCCAGCGGCGCGCCGGTCCGAAGCGCGGCCGCGAGCGCGATCGCGTCCTCCATCGCGAGCTTGGTGCCCGACCCGACCGAGAAGTGCGCCGTGTGCGCCGCGTCACCCAGCAGCACGACGTTGCCCGCGTGCCAGCGCGCGTTCCGCACGGTGGGGAAGCGGCGCCAGATGGAGCGGTTCGCGAGCAGTGAGTGTCCCTCGAGCTCCTCGGCGAACAGCCGCTCGAGGTACGCTACGGTCGCCCGCTCGTCCTCGGCGTCCAGCCCGCTCGCCTGCCAGGTCTCCTCGGTCGCCTCGACGATGAAGGTCGAGCGCTCGGGCGCGTACTGATACGCGTGCGTCCGCCACAGGCCGGCGGGCGACTGCTTGAAGTAGAAGGTGAACGCGGGGAAGGGCCGGGTCGTGCCGAGCCAGACGAAGCGGTTGCGCCGCCAGTCGAGGGCCGGCTCGAACTGCTCCGACATCCGGTCGCGCACGGGGCTCGCGGCGCCGTCCGCGGCGACGATCAGGTCGGCCGCGGAAAGATCGCAGTCGGTGAGCCCCCGGATCTCCTGCCGCCAGTACACCGCCGCGCCGAGCGCCCGCGCCCGTTCGGCAAGCAGCTCGAGCAGCGTCTTCCGCTCGACCCCTGAGAAGCGGTGGCCGGTCGAGCGGGTGACCGTGCCGCGGTAGTGAATCTCGATCTCTTCCCACCGCTTCGCCGCGCGGGCCAGGGCGTCGTTCGTTTCGGCGTCGGCCTCGCCCACGTTCTCGAGCGTCTCGTCGGAGAACACGACGCCGAACCCGAACGTGTCCTCCAGCCGGTTCCGCTCGTAGACGGTGACCTGGTGGCGCGGGTCGTCGCGCTTGAGCAGGATGGCGAGATAGAGGCCGGCGGGGCCGGCGCCGACGATGGAGACTCTCACCTTGAGAATCTTTCGAAGCCCGGAGTCACCTCGGGACTCGCTCCCGGAGTCACCCAGAGCGAAGCGAAAGGGGCCATGAGCCGACGCATGCCCCCTTCGCGTCGCTCAGGGTGACTCCGGAGCGACTCGCCGAGGGCAAACGCCGCGAGCGGGGCAGGCGTCACGGTTTGCCCCCTTCGCTTCGCTCAGGGTGACTCCCGGAGTGACTCCCAGCGTGACTCCCAGCCTGACTCCCGACCGGCTCCCACGCGGGCGCCACGAGCCGGCGCCGCCCGTCCGCGGTGAGCGGCGCGCCGTCGAGCTCCACGTGGTCCCACAGCTTGCAGGTCACCGGCTTGTGCACCTGGTCGAGTCCCTCGCAGTAGTTGGTGAAGACGCAGCGCCGCACCTGCTCGCCCATGCCGAGCCGGAGCTTCCGGAACCAGTCGGGGTCGGCGAGACTCTGCCGAGCCGACGCGACGATGTCCGCGGCGCCGGTCCGGAGCAGCGCCTCCGCCTGCTCGAAGGTCGAGACGCCGCCCGACAGCACGATCGGCGTCGGGCAGCCGGCGGCGCGCACCGCGTCGCGCACGGCGCGGGTGGCCGCCGAGTTCCGGCCGAACGGCCCGCGCTCGTCCGACCGCACCGTCGGCATGCACTCGTACCCGCTCGGCCCGGTGTACGGGTAGCGCGCCCACCCGATGCGCGGCTGCCTCGCGTCCTCGAACTTGCCGCCGCGCGAGAGCGAGAGGTAGTCCGCCCCGGCGCGCGCGAGCTCGGCGCCGAACCAGGCCGCGTCGTCCACCGTGCTGCCGCCCGCGACGCATTCCTCGGCGAGGAAGCGGCAGCCGACCACGAACCGGTCGCTCACCGCGCTCCGCACCGCGCGATACACCGCGAGCGGCAGCCGCACCCGGTTGGCCACCGTGCCGCCGTAGCCGTCGTCGCGCGTGTTGAGGGCGGAGAGAAACGACGCCATCGTGTACGCGTGGGCGTAGTGCAGCTCGACGCCGTCGAACCCCGCCCGCTCCGCGCGCGCGGCCGCGCCGGCGAACAGCTCGGGCAGCACCCGCGGCAGGTCGCGGATGTGCGGCAGTCCGGTGTCGGTGACCCGCTCGCGGTCGCCGAACCGGAGGCT
>JAICJD010000261.1 GCA_025928645.1 Gemmatimonadales bacterium | reverse complement strand
GCGAGCCCTACTTCCTGCTTGAACTCGTCGCCGTTGGCGGCTTTGACGAGCTCGGTGGTCGGGATGTACACGCCGATCGTCGGCGAGATCGAGAGCTTCTGCGCCGAGGCGGCCGCGGGGAGCAGGCTCGCCGCCAGGGCGATGACGAAGACACTGGACGTGAAGCGCGACATCGAGATCTCCTGTGAGAGGGGTCACTGATAGAACGCGCGGGACGTCTCGCCGTTCTCACTCGCTCCCCGGTCGGAGGCGAGGGTGGACGGGTGTCCATGCCACCGGGTTGAAATCACCGAGTCCCAATAGGGTTCCTGCTCGTACCTGCCCTGTCAAGCACTCGGCGGCGGCGGCGGGCGGCCGCCGGCGTCACCGGATCGCCGTCAACCGGTATTCGAAGCTCGCGTTCCCGAATACCCCCTGGGCGCCGGCCTGCACGATGAGACCTGCGCCGAGCAGAATCTTCACCACACGTTCCCTGACCCGGGCGGCGCGTTCTGGACGGCGGCCTCGATCATCGCCGCAGCGACATCACGGAGTCCAGGATCCAGCCTGCCTCGGGCTCCGGCGCGAGCGTCAGGCCGGGGGTGTTAGCGATCACGGTCGAGCCGTTCTCAGGCGTCGCGGGTGCGCCGAGCGCTCACCGCAGTCGCTGGGCCGCTTCGACGAGGCGCTGCTGCGGAACGCGCGCGGCGAGCTCCAGGCCGACTACGTCGCGGCGCGCGACGCGGCGGGCGAGATGGCCCGGATCGCGCCGGGCTCCGAGGCGTGGGTCATCGTGGGACAGGAGGAGCTCAAACTCCATCGGCCGAGTCACGCGTTGGCCGCCTTCCGCCGGGCGGACCCCGAGCGAGGCTGGCTGCGCGGCTGGGAGGGATACTGGGGCTACGTCGCCGGGTCCCTCCATTTTCTCGGCCGCCACGGAGAGGCCCTCGAGGCCGCGAGAGAGACGCGACGCCGGTTCCCTCGCTCGGTCTATCAGATCGAGTACGAGACCCGCGAGTTCGCGGCGCTGGGGGAAGTGGATTCGGTCCGGGGTCGGCTCGAGGAATCGCTCACGCTGCCGCCGGGCCTCTGGGCGCGAGGCTACGTCTACCTGGATGCCACGCAGGAGCTCGCCGCGCACGGCCACGCCCAGGCGGCCCGGCGGATCCTGGACGACGGGCTCCGAATCACGGCCGCCGACACGTCCGACACGCCGGCCGCACTCGATCTCCGCGCCAACCTGCTCCTGACCGCGGGAGACTGGGACGAGCTCTCCGCGCTCGCGCGCAGGCTGGCCCCGCGCGACCGCGAGAATCCCGCCTGGCTCGGCTACCTTGGTGTGGCCGCCGCGCGCACCAAGGCGTTTCATACCGCCGACAGCCTGTCGGCCGTGCTCGCCCACGGGAACTTCCCGTACAGCTACGGTCTGCCCGACCTCTGGCGGGCCCGGATCAGCGCGGCGCACGGGGACCCGGCGCAGGCCGTGGCACGACTCCAGGGCGCCATCGATCACGGGCTCGTCTTCGACGACCGGCTGCACCTCGATCCCAGCCTTGCGGTGCTCCGCGGGTACGCGCCCTTCGACGAGCTGATGAAGAGCCGCGACTGACGGTGAACACACGAAGCGCCCCGGGGGAGTGACCCCCGGGGCGCTTCGTGCAGATCCCTCGCTACCCTCAGTACATGCCGCCCATGCCGCCGCCCGGAGGCGCGGCCGGCGCCGGCTTGTCTTCCTTCTTCTCGACCACCACGCACTCGGTGGTGAGCAGGAGGCCGGCGATCGACGCCGCGTTCTGCAGCGCCGTGCGGGTGACCTTGGTCGGATCGATGACGCCCGCCTTGACCAGGTCCTCGTAGCTGTCGTTCGCGGCGTTGTAGCCGAAGTTCTTCTCCTTCGCCTCCTTCACCCGCGCCACGACGATCGACCCCTCCGCGCCCGCATTCTGGGCGATCATGCGGATGGGCTCCTCCAGCGCGCGCCGGACGATGTCGACGCCGATCTTTTCGTCCTCAGTGCCGCGCAGCTTTTCCAGCGCGCTCTGCGCGCGAATCAGTGCCACGCCGCCGCCGGCCACGATGCCCTCTTCGACCGCCGCACGGGTGGCGTGGAGCGCGTCCTCGACCCGGGCCTTCTTCTCCTTCATCTCGGTCTCGGTCGCGGCCCCCACGTTGATCACGGCCACGCCGCCGGAGAGCTTGGCCAGCCGCTCCTGCAGCTTCTCGCGGTCGTAGTCGCTGGTGCTCTTCTCCACGGCCGCCTTGATCTCGTTGATCCGGCCCTGGATGTCGCCCTCCTTGCCCCGGCCATCTACGACCGTGGTGTTGTCCTTGTCGATCACGACCCGCTTGGCACGGCCCAGATCGTTGAGGGTGGCGTTCTCGAGCTTGAACCCGACCTCCTCCGAGATCACTTGGCCGCCGGTGAGCACCGCGATGTCGCGCAGCATCTCCTTCCGGCGGTCACCGAAGCCGGGCGCTTTCACGCCGGCTACCTTGAGCGTGCCGCGGAGCTTGTTCACCACGAGCGTGGCCAGGGCCTCGCCCTCGATGTCCTCCGCGATGATGAGGAGGGGACGGCCGCTCTGGGCGACCTTCTCCAGCACCGGGAGCAGCTCCTTCATCGCCGAGATCTTCTTGTCGTGGATCAGGAGGTAGGCGTCCTCCAGGACGGCCTCCATCTTCTCCGGATCGGTGACGAAGTAGGGCGAGAGATAGCCGCGGTCGAACTGCATGCCGTCCACGGTCTCCAGCGTGGTCTCGAGGCCCTTGGCCTCTTCGACCGTGATCACGCCGTCCTTGCCCACCTTCTCCATCGCCTCGGCGATC
>JAICJD010000213.1 GCA_025928645.1 Gemmatimonadales bacterium | reverse complement strand
GGGATGGGCTTTCCCTTCCGCGCCTCGCGGTCGATCTCCGCCCACACGACTCGGCTCTCGAGCGGACGGGTCACCAGCAGGTGATCGATCCGCATCCCCAAGTTCCGGTGAAACGCTCCCGCGCGGTAATCCCACCAGGTATAGCGGCCCGGCTCCGCGTGCCGCAGGCGATACGCGTCCGCCAAGCCCCAGCGGCAGAGCCGGGCGAACGCCTCGCGCTCCCGCCCCGACACGTGCGTCCCGCCGTGGCAGGCGAGCGGGTCCCACACGTCGCGGTCGTCGGGCGCCAGATTGAAATCCCCGCCGAGCGCGAGCGGCTCCGCCGGATCGGCCGCCCGCTCGAGCCAGCGGGCGAGCCGCTCGTACCACGCGAGCTTCGCCTCGTAGAAAGGCGATCCGACCGACCGTCCGTTCGGCGCGTACACCGACACGACCCGCACCCCGCCGCAGGTCGCGGCGATCATCCGCGCCTCGGCCAGCGGCTCGTCGTCGCCGACGTCGGGCGTGCTGGCGGGCCGGAGCGGCTCGCCGAAGTTGGTCGCGACGTCGGCGATCCCGGCGCGGCTCGCGATCGCGACGCCGTTCCACCGTCCCTCGCCGTGATGCGCCAGCTCGTAGCCCGCGGCCCGGAGCTCCGCCACCGGCGCCGCTGCATCCGCCAGCTTGGTCTCCTGCATCAGCAGCACGTCCGGCCGCGCCCGCTCGAGCCACCAGAGGACCTTGTCCAGGCGAGCCTTGAGCGAGTTCACGTTCCACGTGGCGATGCGCATGACGAAGTATGGCCGTCTCCGGTGACCGGGACCACAGGACCGCGACGCGTCAGGTCCCGGCGACTCGCCAGCAGGACCAGCCCGGTGTAGATAGGAGTCTATGACGCGCCTGCTGGTCCTCTTCGTCACCGCGTTTGTGGACATGGTGGGGCTCGCGATGATCGTGCCCCTCCTTCCGTTCTACGCCACCGAGTTCGGCGCCGACGCCACCATCGTCGGCGTGCTGGTCTCCGCGTTTTCGGTCGCCCAGCTGGCCGTCGCCCCCCTGTGGGGCCGCATGTCCGATCGCTACGGCCGTCGCCCCGCCATCCTCGCGGGGCTGCTCATCACCGCGTGCGCCTACGTCATCTTCGCCTTTGCCGGGTCGGTGCACGTGCTGCTGCTCTCCCGGCTGGTGCAGGGGCTCGGCGGCGGCACCATCGGCGTGGTCCAGGCCTACGTGGCCGACGCCTCGGCACCCGCACGGCGCACTCGAAGCCTCGGGTCGCTCTCCGCCGTCACCAGCCTCGGCGCGGTCGTCGGCCCGGCGTTCGGGTCGCTGATGATCGCAATCGGCGGCCGGACGGCCCCGGGCCTCGCGGCGGCGGCCCTCGCGGTGCTCGTCGCCGGCTTTGCCGCACGCTTCCTGGCCGAGTCGCGCGAGGCGCCGGCCACGGCGTCCCATGCCGTACGGCCGGCGACCAGCCCGCGCCAAGCGATCGCCCGCGTGATCGTCCACTGGCGCGAGCCGGCTCCGCGGCTCATCTGGATCTACTCGCTCGGCATCGGCGCCTTCTACGGCACGGTGCAGCTCGTGCCGCTGCTGCTCACCAATCGGCTGGGCGTGACCGAGCGGACCATCGGCTACTTCATCATGTACGTCGGCGGCATGGGGGTGATCGTGCGGTCGTTGCTGCTCGGGCGCGTCGTGGATCGCCTGGGCGAAGCCCGGCTCTCCCGCCTCGGCCTGGTCCTGCTGGCCGCGGGGCTCGTCTGTACCGGCGTCGCGACCAACGCCGCCCTCATCTTCCTCGGCTTTACCCTGATGCCACTGGGCACGGCCTTTCTGTTCCCGTGCGTGACGGGGCTCCTGTCCCGCGTCGTGCCGGGCAACGAGCGAGGGCTGTACATGGGCGTCCAGCACACCTTCGGCGGCGGCTCGCGGGTGGCATTCCCGGTGGCCGCCGGGTTCCTGATGGACCGATTGGGTGTCGGGACCCCCTTCTGGCTCTCGGGCCTGCTCGTGCTGGTCGCGCTGCCGCTCGTGTGGGGGCTGGCCGGGATCGTGCCGGCGGATACGCCCGTGGCGGAGGCGGTGCGTCTGGTGGCCACCGCGGACGTGACGGGGGAGTTTCCCGTGGAGAAGATGGTCGAACGCGGGGCGGGTTGAGGCCATGGAATCTCCCGGCACGATTGGCGACTACGCGGTGATCGGCGACGGCCGGTCGGCCGCGCTCGTGGGGCGCGACGGATCCATCGACTGGCTGTGCTGGCCGCGGGTGGACAGCCCGTCGCTGTTCGGCGCCATCCTCGATCCGAGCGCCGGGCGCTGGCGGGTGGCGCCGGCGGGTGCGTTCCGCGCCGATCGGCGCTACGTCGACGACACCAACGTCCTCGAGACCCGCTTCGAGACGGCGGGCGGCAGCCTGGTGCTGACCGATCTCATGCCGGTGGCCGAGGAGGACGAGAAGAACCGGTTCCTGATGCCGGAGCGGGAGATCCTTCGCCTGCTGCGCTGCGACCGCGGCGAGGTCGACCTCGAGATGGTGTTCGAGCCGCGGCCCGAGTACGGGCGCGCGCCCGGCCGGCTCCGGTCGGTCGGCGCGCTGGGCATTCGGCTGGACGTCGACTCCAGCGTGCTGGCGCTCCACACCGATCTGCCGCTCGCGATCGGGCCCGACGGCGTGGTCCGCGCCCGAGTCCGCCTCCGCGCCGGCGAGCGGGCGCACGCGTCGCTGACCTACGCTACCGAAGCCCCGGCGGTGTGGCCGCCGGTGGGAGAATGGTCGCGCGCGTGCCTCGAACGCACCGTGGGCTGGTGGCAGCGCTGGGTCTCACAGCTCCGTTACGACGGGCCGCGCCGCGAGTCGGTCGTCCGGAGCGCGCTCGCCCTGAAGCTCATGGTGTACGCGCCCTCCGGCGCCGTGGTCGCCGCGCCGACGACGTCGCTCCCCGAGCGGATCGGCGGCGCGCTCAACTGGGACTACCGCTTCTGCTGGCTGCGCGACGCGTCGCTCACGGTGCGGGCCCTGTTCGGCATCGGCTTCGCCGACGAGGCGCACGCCTTCACCGCCTGGCTGCTCCACGCTACCCGCCTGACCCAGCCGGAGCTGCGGGTGCTGTACGACGTGCACGGCAACAAACCCCCCGCGGAGCGCGTGCTGGATTGGCTGGCGGGGTACGACGGATCGCGCCCGGTGCGGGTCGGCAACGCGGCCAAGGATCAGCGCCAGCTCGACGTGTACGGCGAGGTCATCGACGCCGTCATCCACTTCGTCCAGGAGGGCGGGACGCTCGACCGCGTGACCGATCGGCTGCTGTGTCGGCTCGGCGAATACGTCTGCCGCCATTGGGACGAGCCGGACGAAGGCATCTGGGAGCCGCGCTCGGGCCGGGTGGACCATACCCATTCCCGGGTGCTCTGCTGGGCCGCGCTCGACGGCCTGCTCCAGCTCCACGACCAGGGCCACCTGCGCCGCGCACCGGCGGCCCTGTTCCGGAAGAACCGGGAGGCGATCCGACGCCAGGTCGAGAGCCGGGCCTGGAACCCGGCGCTGGGGAGCTATGTCTCCCGGCTCGACGGCGACGACGTGGACGCCAACCTGCTGCTGCTCGCGTGGTACGGGTTCGAGAAGGCCGAGTCGGGTCGCATGCGCGGTACCTACCGGCTGGTTCGCGAGCGGCTCGGCGCCGGCGAGGCGTTGCTCTATCGCTATGTGACGGGCGATTCGCCGGGCGAGGGGGCGTTCGGGGTGTGCGGCTTCTGGGCCGCGGAGTATCTCGCGATGGGCGGCGGCACCGCCGACGAAGCGCGTGAGCTGTTCGAGCGGCTGTGCGACTACGCCAACGACGTCGGGCTGTTCGCCGAGGAGATCGATCCGGTGAGCGGCGCGGCGCTGGGCAACTTTCCCCAGGCGTTCACCCACGTGGGGCTGATCAACGCGGCGCTCACGCTCGCCAAGCGGCTGGCCGGCGAGGTTCCCATGGAACGCGCCGTGCCGCGTAAGCCGGTGCAGGAGAAGCGCCAGGAGGCACGGGTATGAACTGGCAGAGCTGGCTCGTGTGGGGCTTGGTGGCGACGATCGCGCTGACCACGGTGATGGCGGGGAGCCAGGGCCTGGGCTTCACCCGGATGAACCTCCCTTACATGCTGGGCGCCATCTTCACGCCCAGCCGGGACCGGGCCCGCGTGATCGGCTTCGGCGTCCACCTGCTCAACGGCTGGATCTTCTCGCTGGGCTACGTCGCCGCGTTTCAGGCGCTGGGCCGCGCCACCTGGTGGATCGGCGCGCTGCTGGGCCTGCTGCAGGCGCTCTTCGTGCTGACCGTGGTCATGCGGCTGATGCCTGGTCTGCACCCGCGCATGGCCAGCGAGGAGAAAGGCCCCACCGTGACACGGCAGCTCGAGCCGCCCGGGTTTCTCGCGCTCAACTACGGGTATCAGACACCGCTCTCGGTCGTGGTGGGGCACCTGATCTACGGGGCGATCCTGGGCGCGTTCTATTCATTGCCGGCGAGGTGAAGCGGCCTTGCCGGCTGCTTGCCGGGCGAGCATCCTATCCGACAAGCTCGTTACCCGGCCGCGCGCCGGCCGCCCACCCCGCACACGAGAGTTCCTATGTCCATCGAGCGCACCCGCGAGGTCATGAGCCGCTACTGGGATTCCGATCACCGTGACGTCAGCATGATGGCGGAGGACGTGGTGTTCACTCACATGGCGACGGGCGACGAGCACCGCGGCCCCGACGGCGTTCGGAACATGCTGGACTACATGTACCGCCGGGCCTTCGACGCCACCGCGGACATCAGGAGCCGGATCTGCACCGAGAACCAGGCGGTCATCGAGGGAGAGTTCATCGGGAAGCACATCGGCGATTTCGCCGGGATCCCGCCGACCGGCCGCGCGGTGCGGGTGCCGCTCTGCGTCGTGTACGACCTGGAAGAAGACAAGATCAAACGGGCACGCGT
>JAICJD010000262.1 GCA_025928645.1 Gemmatimonadales bacterium | reverse complement strand
CCGGCACCGCAGCAGAGGAGATGGCGCGACGGCGACTCCGGCGTGTGGGCGCGGAAGCCGGCGGCCCGCTGGAATGTTTGTCGCCCCGATCGCGGCGATCGCCGTACCGCGGAGCCGGTCGGCGGCTCGGCCCGGGCGGCCGCCCGCTCGATCTCGAACCGGTGCCTCTCGGCCGGCGCAGCCGCGACTCGGCCTCAAAATCGGTGGTCCCGGCAGGACAGCCCGCGACCCGGCCGAGGACTCGGCGTTGCGGGCGTCAAGCCGCCGATTCGGGGAGAGCATCGAGCGCGCGCGGCAAGCCCGAGCCGGTCATGGCGCCGGCCCCCGCAGGGAGGCTGTCGTGTCGCGGGCTCCTCCATCAGGTGGGGCTCTACCGCGAATCCGTCAGGAACCGGGCGAGCAGCGCCATCACCGCCTCCGGCTCCTCAAATGTGCGAGAACGTCCCGCTCCGCTCCATCCAGTGGAACTCCGCCTGCGGCGCGCACCGGCGGAAGTCGAGCTGGTATCGGGGACAGAGCGCCCGGTCGTACCGGCCGGCGAGGATCAGCGTCGGCATCGCGAGCTCCCGGAGCCGAAGGCGGAAGTCCGCGACCGCGATAGTCGAGGTAGACGACCCGATGCGTCGCTGCCAGCGCGCTGAACGCCGGCTGGAAGACGACGTGCGAGGTGGCCGGGCCGCCGCCGAGGAGAAGCACGGGCTCGCCGTCGCCCTCTTCCTCGATCCAGAGGCGCGTCCCGTTGACGGCGATGTGACCGCCGGGAGCGTGGGCGACGGCGTCCAAGGCGTCCCGGGCGGGGGCGGGCGAGGGGTCGAGCCTGACCACCGAGTCACCTGACCGCGGAGTCACCCCAAAGTCACCCTGACCCCGAGCGGAGCGAGGGGGAAAGGGGACATGCGTCAGCTCATGGCCCCTTCGCTCCGCTCAGGGTGACTCCTAGGCCAGGGCGACGGGACCGACTCAGCCCGTCAGGGCGACAGCCGCTCGATCCGCCAGCCGCCGCCCGCCGGTTCGCGCACGTACCGGATCCGGTCGTGCAGCCGGCTCTCGCGACCCTGCCAGAACTCGATGGTGTCGGGCACCACCCGGTAGCCGCCCCAGTACGGCGGCAACGGAATGTCGCCCTCGCCGAACCGGGCCTCCGCGTCGTGGAGATCGGACTCGAGCGCCGCCCGGGCCGGGATCACCCGGCTCTGATGAGAGGCCCACGCGCCCAGACGGCTTCCGCGCGGCCGGCTCCGGAAGTAGCGCTCCGACTCCTCGTGCGAGGCCAGCGCGACGCCGCCCGTGATCCGCACCTGCCGGTCCAGCTCGCTCCAGTAGAAGACCAGCGCCGCCCGGGGATTGGCCTCGAGCTCGGCGCCCTTGCGGCTGCGATAGTCGGTGAAGAACACGAAGCCGCGCTGGTCGAACGCCTTGAGCAGAACGATGCGCGCGGAGGGCACGCCGTCGGCGGTCGCCGTCGCCAGGGTCATGGCGTTGGCGTCCTTCACGTGCGCTTCCTCGGCCTCGGCGAACCAGCGGGCGAACTCGACGAACGGATCGTGGCTCAGGTCCGCTTCGTCCAGGCGGGCGCGGGAGTACTCCCGGCGGATGTCGGCGATGGACATGGGAGGAAGGTAACTGACAGGTGGACGAGCGGGCGGGCGGCCGGACCTTCATCCCGAGCGCAGCGAGGGACCTTGCACGGAATGGCTCGAACCAATCCGTGCAAGGTCCCTCGCTGCGCTCGGGATGAAGATCCGCTACCTCTCCATAGTCATCCCCTCGTGCCCGCCCTCGCCCTCCGCCCCCTGCGGAAACGCCGCGGCCAGATCGTCTCCGCCGTCGATCATCACGTGAACCATGTAGCGCGACGCCTCGCGGAAGCGGCCGCCGGCCCGGGCGCAGTCCTCGGGCGTCTCCGCCCGCCGGAGCGCGCGGACCTGCGCGTCGCGCGAGCGCGGGGTGCACACGTTCACGTGCTGGTGCCAATGAGCCAGGCCGAGGGGCACCCGCGCGTCGAGCTCGTCGAGCAAGGCGCCCGCGGGGGCGACGTACATCGCCCCGGCGAGCCGGAGCGTGCCCGCCGCGTCGCGCCGATAGAGCAGCGCCTGCGGATGGGCGGGATCGAACACTGCGCCGCTGTCGGGCCGGAGCCGCGGGTTCCCCATGTGCACGATCGTCTTCCGCGGCAGCATCGCGGCCACCTTGGGACGGATCCGGTAGCCGGCGGCCCGCGCGGAATCGAGGTCGGCGTAGGGCGCGATCGCCTGCCGCAGCGTCCGCACCAGCGAGAGCGCCCGCGCGCTGTCGGCCGGCGTGGCCGGCCGGAGCTCGGTGAACCGCATGTGACGCATGTGGCCGGCACCGGGCCCATCGCTCATCATCGTCATGGACTCGGCGCCGTCGGCGTCGTGCGCCGCGGCAGTCTGCGCCGGAAGGGCGGCTGGAACGGCGAGCAGGGTCAGTGCGGCGCAGGCGGCGTGCAGGGCCCCGCGGCCGAAACGTGAGAGCGCCATCGGTGCGTCTCCAGCGTGAGAGCGGATCGATCTATCGAGGAAATCGAACGGCGGGATAGACGGCGGGGAGGCGGACGGGTTAAGCGGGGGTTCGGTGCACGATCCTGCGCTGTGTCGAGGCGGCACGAGGGCGGAGTCACCCTGAGCGCAGCGAAAGGGGGCATG
>JAICJD010000071.1 GCA_025928645.1 Gemmatimonadales bacterium | reverse complement strand
TGCCCGAGGCGAGAGTCGAACTCGCACGGGGTTGCCCCCGGTGGATTTTGAGTCCACTGCGTCTGCCATTCCGCCACTCGGGCCTGCGGTATCTTCGCGGGCCGCGGTACGGATCGCAAGCCGCCGCACCGTCCTTGTGATCTTCTCTCCTGCCGCCCAAACTACCCGGTGTCGCCCAGCCTTTCCCGTCCTCCGTGCTGCCGTGACGCCCGGACGCGTCCGCTGGATCGGTTGAACACCCTGTTCCGTCCACTGATCGAAGGCCATCGCCGTGCCCAACGCCCACTCCCGCAACTTCCACCCCTGGCATGACATCCCCACCGGCGCCAACCCGCCGGCCGAGGTCAACGCCGTCATCGAGATCCCGACCAACGAGCGCAACAAGTACGAGCTCGACAAGACGCTCGGCGTGTTCCGCCTGGACCGTGTCCTGCACAGCGCCGTGCACTACCCGGGCGACTACGGCTTTCTCCCCCGCACCCTGGGCGACGACGGCGACCCGCTGGACGTGCTTGTCCTCATGACGATCCCGGTCTTTACCGGATGCCTCGTCAGCGCGCGGCCGATCGGCCTGTTCCATCTGGTCGACCGCGGCGTGGCCGACGAGAAGGTGCTCGCGGTGCCGGTCGGCGACCCGTATTCCGAGGGCCTCAACGACCTGGGCGACATCCCGCCCCACTACCTCAAGGAGATCGAGCACTTCTTCCAGGTCTACAAGGACCTGGAGGGGACCCGCACGCTCACCCGCGGGTTCGAGGGCGCGGCCGCGGCGCGGGAGGCGATCCAGCGCTCGATCGAGATGTACGAGGAGAAGTTCGCGACCGGAATCCGGTAGCCGCTCAGCGCCCCGGGAACGGCCGGCGGCGGCGGAACTCCTGCGCCCGGTTGAGGAGCCGGTCGCGGAGCAGCATCAGCTTGGCCCGCTGCACCGGATCGAGGTACTTCGCCATCTCGCGCTGCTCCGAGCGGAAGCTCTCGGCGTAGTTGACGCGCACCGCCATCAGCTCGTCGGTGAGCCGGGCGACGCTGTCCGGGATGGCGGCGATGCCCGGCCGAAGCTGGCCCGCCAGCGCCTGGCGCAGCGCCCGCTGCCGGCCCTGCATCTCATGGCGGCGGCCCGCGTAGTCGCCCACGGTGGCGCGGAGCCGGCTCATCTGATCGGGCGTCAGCTTGAGCTCCTGCTCGATCCGCTGGCCCAGCCGCTCCCGCACCCGCCGGCGCAGCTCCTCGAGGCGCGGCCGTTCCGGGCCGGAATCCTGGGCGCGAGCCGGCGCCGCCATGGTGGCGAGGGAAACGATCGAGACGAACATCAGTCCGTAGCGCATCAGCCCTCCAGGCCGGCGAGTGCGCGGGCCAGCTCCTGGTCGCCAGAGTCGTCGCCCGGGAGGTCGTCCGGACCGAGCTGGGCCAGCGGTTCATCCAGCGCCTTGAGCATCGAGTCCAGCACCTCGGCGGGCAGGCTGTCGAGCTCGGGGAGCGGCAGGTCGAGCGTCGCGCCGGCAACCGTCTGGGAGCCGGCGGCGGGCCCGGCGGCGGTTGGGGACGGCCGTGGAGGCGTAGCGGGTCCGGCGGCCACCGCGCCGGCGGGCGGCTCGGAGACGCCGGGCGTCGGGCGAGGTGTCCGCCCTCCCCACACTGCGAGCGCGACCGCCGCCGCGGCCGCGAGCCCGCCGATGGCCGCCACCCGCGTGCGCGCGCGGATCCGGACTCGCTCCCGCTCGATCCGGGCGAGCGCCCCGGCCGCGACGCGCGCGGGATCCGCGGGCCGCAGCGCGTCACCCATCCGACTGCCCGCGCTCACCAGCGTCCACTCGGCCCGGCAGTCCTCGCACGAGGCCAGGTGCCGCGCCTCTGCCTCGCTCCAGCGCTCCCGCCCCAGCGCCACGTCGGGCATCCGGTCGGACAGACGTGTGCAGGTGGTCATCGCACCAGCTCCTTCAGCCGCTTGACGGCGTGGTGATAGTGCACCCGGGCCGCGCCCGGCGTGGTCCGCAGCGCGACCGCGATTTCCTCGTAGCCGCTTCCTTCCTGCACCCGCAGGAGAAACACCTCGCGCTGCAGCCGCGGCAGCTGCGCGAGGCCCGCCCGCAGGCGTTCCTCGGTTTCCGCGGCGGTGAGATCCGCGTGCGGGTCGGCGTGGTCCGGCATGTCCCGGTCTTCGAGCGAGAGCACCTTCCGCCCCTTGGCCTTGCGGAACTCGTCGCGCAGCAGGTTGCCCCCGATGGTGAAGAGCCAGCTCCGGAGCGAGGCCTCGCCGCGCCAGCCCGCCAGCGCGCGAAACGCCCGGAAGAAGGTTTCCTGGACCAGGTCATCGATGTCGCTCGCGCCCCCGCCCGAAGCGTACAGGAAACGCCCCAGCGCCGCGGCGTGGCGGCGCACGAGCTCAGTGGCCGCCCGCTCGTCGCCGCGCCGGTAGGCGGCCGCCAGGGCCGCGTCTGTCGGGGAGTGGGGCGTCGGGGGCGCGCTCATCCGGACCCTGTGGACGCCGGTTGGACGGGTCCGTTAAGCCGGACTACCTTTGGGCCATGCGACGACCCAATGTGATCGCTCATCGCGGCGCCTCAGGCTACGAGTACGAGAATTCCCGGGCCGCGTTCCGCCGAGCGATCATGCTCGACGCCGATGGGGTCGAGCTCGACGTCCACGCCACCCGCGACGGCGCGATCGTCGTGCACCACGACCCGGACGTCCCGGGGGTCGGGCCGATCGCCTCGCTCACGCTGGATGAGGTGAAGCAGGTGCGGATCCGCAACGGCGAGACCCTGCCCCTGCTGCAGGAAGTGCTCGAGCTCCTCGGGGATCACGACGTGTGGGTGGAGGTGAAGGGACTGCCGGCCGCGCACGATCGGGCGCTCCTCGCCGTGCTGGACATCGGGCCGGCGCCGCACCGCTACGCGGTCCACAGCTTCGATCATCGCATCATCCGCCGCCTGGGCGAGGCGCGTCCCGCGCTGGCGCGCGGCATCCTGCTCTCGGCGTATCTCGATGATTCGGTGAGCGCGCTCAGGGGCGTCGGCGCCACCACGCTGTGGCAGGAGTGGCGTCTGGTGGACCAGGAGCTCGTCAACGCCGTCCACGCGGCGAAGTGCCGCATCATCGCCTGGACGGTGAACGAGGTGGGTGACCTCGAGCACCTGGCGCGGCTCGGCGTCGATGGGCTGTGCGGGAACTACCCGGACCGGATCCGAGTCGCGCTGGCTGCCCGCGGCGCGGCCGCGGTCGTCTGAGCCGGCCTACTCCGACACACGGGTCACCGGAGCGGGGGGAACGTCGGGCTGACGGCTCGGCCGCTGCCGCTTGGCCTCCGCGACCGCCCCCTCGAGCCGGCCCAGCTCGGCCTCGAGCTCATCGAGCCGCCCCAGAAGGGCCTCGATCTTCGATTGCTCCACCTGCCCGCCGCGCTCGCGCCGATGCACCAGCAGGCCGAGATCTCGGGCCGCGCGATCCCGCCGCCGCCGGGCCCGCATGAGCTCGATCTGCAGCTTCCCCTCGTCCAGCGCGTGCTGTGCCTTCTTTCCGAACGCCTCGAGCTCCTGGTTGAGCCGATCGAACAGCGTGGACCTCGTCATCGCTCCTCCCAAGGCTGTGGGGGCGGACGGCGCGAACGGACCTGCCGCGCCGGCGCGACCCGGATGCTCCCGAAGTATAGGCATGAAAAAGGGGGCCCGGCCATCGGCCGGACCCCCACCTGGAACGGAAGCGCCTCAGCTCGCAGCGCCTTCGGCGGCCGGATAGACCGAGACCTTCTGCCGATCCTTGTCCTTGAACTCGAACTTGACGACCCCGTCCACGAGCGCGAAGAGGGTATCGTCGTTTGCCCGGCGGACGTTCTTGCCCGGGTGAAACTTGGTGCCCCGCTGCCGCACCAGGATGTTGCCGGCAACGACCTGCTCTCCGCCGTACCGCTTCACGCCGAGGTACTTGGGGTTGCTGGTGCGCCCGTTGCGGCTGGAGCCGACGCCTTTCTTGTGTGCCATGCCTGCCTCAGCCCAGGGTAAGGTCGGTGATGCGGACCTCGGTGTACTTCTGCCGGTGTCCGGTCTTGCGGCGATAGTTCTTCCGCCGCTTGAACTTGAAGACGTAGATCTTGGGCTCCTTCCCCACCCCGACGACCTCGGCCTCGACCTTGGCGCCGGCGACGAGCGGCGAGCCGGCCCGGATGGTCTGCCCGTCGGAGGAGAGGAGAACCTCGTCGAAGGTGACCTTTGCTCCCGCCTCGGCGCTCATGAGCGGCAGGCGGAGCGTCTTGCCCTTTTCGGCCCGGAACTGCTTGCCCGCGGCCCTGAAAATCGCGTACATGGCGTGCCCGTATGCTGGGTAAGGAACGATGTTAGCCCGTAAAAGTAGGCGGGGGTAGGAGTTGAGGCAAGAGGTGACAAGGACGGAGAGGACGGAGAGCCGGACAGAGGCTCCCTCTCCGCCGTCTCCGTCCTCTCCGTCTTCTCCGCCAGCTCACGCCACAGCGTAGAGCTCCGTCACGTCCCGCCCCGCGGGGCGGCTCATGAGCCGGAACTCGTCCAGGCGCATCATGGGATCGTCCCGAAGCTCGAGATCGAGCGAGGTGAGCTTGGAGAGCGTCTGCAGCAGCTTGGGCTCTTCCTCCAGCAGATACAGTGCGACCTCCGGGTGCAGCCGCACGGTGAGCTGCCGCTCCCGGTGCTCGTGCCCCGCCCGTTTGAGCGCGCGCTCCAGCCGCCGGGCCACGACTTCGGGCGTGAACACCCGGCCGGTGCCGGCGCAGGTGGGGCAGTCGGTCGTCATCGAATGCCAGAGCGACGGACGCACCCGCTGGCGGGTCATCTCGACGAGCCCCAGCTCGGACACGGCGAACGCCTTGGTACGCGCCCGGTCCCGGCCCAGGTGCGCGCGGAGCTCCTGAAGCACCTTGTCCCGGTTGGAGCGCGTCTCCATGTCGATGAAGTCGCACACGATGATCCCGCCGATGTCGCGCAGGCGGATCTGCCGGGCGATTTCGCGCGCCGCCTCGAGGTTGGTACGCAGGATGGTCTTCTCGGGATCCTTCTTGCCGGTGTAGCGCCCCGTGTTCACGTCGATGCTGACCAGCGCCTCGGTGGGCTGAATGATGAGCGACCCGCCCGTGGGCAGCTCCACGCGCGCCTTGAACAGGTCGCGGATCTCGGACTCGATGTCGAACTTGTCGAACAGCGGGGTGGGCTCGGCATAGAGATGGACCCGGCTGATGAGCTCCGGATCGATCTGGCCGAGATACTGTTCGATCTCGTTGTAGAGCTCGCGCGAGTCCACGTAGAGCGCGTCCACCTTCGAGCTGAACAGGTCGCGGATGATGCCGCGGGTGAGGCTGGTCTCCCGCTGGAGCAGCGCCGGCGCCCGCCGGACGAAGGTTTTCTTCCGGTTGATCTTGCGCCACAGCGCCAGCAGCGAATCGATCTCGCGGCGGAAGTGCTCTTCCGTAACCCCCTCGGCCACGGTCCGCACGATGACGCCGCCGGCGTCCTTGGGAAGGAGCTTGCTGACCATCTCGCGCAGCTTCGCCCGCTGTTCCCGGCTCTCGATCTTCCGGCTCACCCCGACCTTGGAGGCGTACGGCATGTAGACGAGGAAGCGCCCGGGCAGCGAGATCTGGGCGGTGACCCGGCAGCCCTTCGTGCTGATGGGCTCCTTGGTCACCTGGACTGGGAGGGTTTGGCCCTTCTTGAGGATGTCCTGGATGTTGGGGAGCGGCCGCCGGGGGGAGATCTCGCGCTGGCGCGCCTCGCCGCTCGCGACGGGCCGCTCGCCGGTGGCGGGGGCGACGTGGTTCCGGCCGCGCCGCCGGCGATCCCGGCTGCGCCAGCCTTTGCGCTCGCTCTGACCTTCCTCGCCGGCCGGCGCTTCGGCCACCGGGTCGGAGGCCTCGGCCTCGGCGGCCTCTTCCTCGGCCTCCTCGACCGGGTCTTCGTCTTCCTCGGGCTCGAGCAGGTCGGACGCGTGGAGGAACGCGCTCTTCTCCTGCCCGATATCCACGAAAGCCGCCTGGATGCCCGGGAGGACCGCTTCGACGCGGCCCAGATAGATGTCGCCCACGGTGCGCCGGTGGTCCGGACGATCGACGAGGAGCTCTACCAGACGATCGTCTTCCAGGATGGCCACGCGGGTTTCCCGCTGGCTCCCGTTGATCAGGATCTCGCGCTTCAAACGATGCCCTCAGCCGCGGCGGAGCGTTGGGGCTCGCTCCATCTGCCGCCGCCCGTTGGGAAGAGGCCAGGCTGCACACAGCGCGCCGGCTCGGGGCGTGCGCGGTCAGGACCACCCGAAAGCCCGCCGAGCCGGCGCGTCAAACCTGCGCCAATTATATGTCGCGATGGAGCTTAGAGCAACTCAGTCGACCACCTGGCCGAGGATCTGCCGGGCGATCACCATGCGCTGGATCTCGCTCGTCCCCTCGCCGATTTCGCACACCTTGGCGTCGCGCATCATGCGCTCGACGGGATACTCGGTAGTGTAGCCGTAGCCGCCGAAGATCTGGACGGCCTTGGTGGTCGCCCGCATGGCGAGCTCGGAACAGAACAGCTTGGCCATGGCCGCCTCCTTCTTGAACGGCCGCCCGTTCTGCTTGAGCCAGGCCGCGTGATACAGGAGGTGGGTACCAGCCTCGATCTCCAGGGCCATGTCGGCGAGCTGGAAATTGACGCCCTGGAAGCTGCCGATCGGACGGCCGAACTGCTTGCGCACGCCGGCGTAGCGCAGGGCCTCGTCGTACGCCCCCTCGGCGATGCCGAGCGACAGCGCCGCGATCCCGATGCGCCCCGCGTCGAGCGTCTTGAGAAAGTTGATGAAGCCCTGGCCCGGGCTCCCGAGCACGTTCTCCTTGGGGACGATGGCGTCCTCGAAGATCAGTTCGCGGGTGTCGCTGGCGCGCCAGCCCATCTTGTCCTGCTTCTTGCCCGCGCGCACGCCCGGCGTCTTGGCCAGGTCCTCCGCGTGGCCTACGCCGAGGGCGCGGGTCCGGTCGAGGTCCACGGTGTCCTTGGTGACGATGAAGCTGGTGATGCCCTTGTTGCCGCGGCCAGGCTCGCTGCGGGCCGTGACCGAGAAGATCTCGCCGACGCCGGCATGGGTGATGAAGATCTTCGAGCCGTTGAGCAGGTAGTGGTCGCCCTTGTCGACCGCGGTCGTCGCGGTCCCGCCGGCGTCGCTCCCGGCGCCGGGCTCGGTAAGCCCGAACCCGCCGAGCACCCGGCCGCTCGCGAGGAGGGGGACGTAGCGGCGGCGCTGCTCGTCCGTGCCGAACTCCACGATGGGCGAGGTGCCGAGGTTGGTGTGCGCGCTGATGGTGAGCGCGTGGCTCGCGTCGACCTTGGCCATCTCGTGGATGGTGATGTAGTAGGACAGCTGATCCATGCCGGCGCCGCCCAGGTCCTCGCTCCACGGCACCCCCAGCAGGCCCAGCTCTCCCATGGCCTTGATGTTGTCCCAGGGAAAGGTCGACGTCCGGTCGAGCTCGGCCGCGACGGGCGCGATGTGGCTGCGGGAGAATTCCCGGACGGTTTCGCGGACCTGCTGATGATGCTCGGTGAAGTAGAGGGAGTCGTCCATGCGTGCGTCGATGAGAGGGTGAGACTGCGCGGGCCGCTCAGCGTCGGCGATCGCCCCGGCGGCGCTCGCCGCGGCGCCGGTCGGCCTCGGTGAACGGAAGCGGGGCGGCCGCGCCGCTTCGCCTGTCGCCGGACCGGCGGTCGGCGTGCCGCCGATCGCCGCGGCGGAACTCCTCCAGCGCGGCCCGGCCGGCCTGGGTGACGAAGCAGGGGCCGGCCATGAGGTACGCCCCCGGGTTCTCGTCGCTCGAGTACGCGACGCTTCGCTCCGGCATATCGATCAGGCCGCGCTCCCTGAGCTCGCGGAGCTGCGCCACCAGCGCCTCGAACACACGCCGCGCGGAGCTGTCGGCGCCGGGCCGGAACATGCGCTCGCCGGCGTGGATGCGTTCCAGGATCTCGGCGTCCCCCTGGTCCATGGGCACAAGATAACGGTCGGGCGGGTATGCCGCGACGACGCGCCGGAGCTCCTCGCCGTATTTCGTGCGCGCCCGAGGACCGAGGCCGGGCGCGCCCTTGAGCGGGTCGGGCGCGTCATGCGCGACCCGCGACAGCCATTCGACCGCCGCGTCGGCGAGCACCTGATACGCCGGGACGCCCGCGTCGCGCGCGACCTGGCGACGCCACGCCTCGAGCGCGGAACGTCGCGGGCCGGCGGGCGGCCCGGACCGCGCGGCGCTCCCCAACGCGCCCAGGATCGCGCGGCCCCAGCGCGCGGCGAGCGACGGACCGACGCCCGGCACGTCGGCGAGGCTTCCGGGATCGGCCGGCGGATGCCTGGCAAGCGCGAGCAGCACCTCGGGCTCGAGCAGCGCCGCGCCCCACGCGCCGCGACACTCGCCCACGGCGGCGCGGAGGCGCGCGAGCCGCGCCCCCACGTCGGGATCCGCCGGCGCCGCCATCCGGCGGCGCCGGCACCGATCGCAGCCGGCGCACTGGTCGAGATTCTCGCCGAAGTAGGCGAGCAAGGCGCCGCGCCGGCACCGACGGCCCGTGGCATACGCCTCGACCGCCGCGATCCGCGTCTCGGCGCGGCGGCGCCGCTCGAGCACCGCGCGCCAGTCGACCGGACCGCGCTCAGGGCGCAGCTCGTGGCGGAGCCGCTCGGCCGACGCCAGCACGTTGGCGGGCACACCGGGGCAGCGCTCGCCCTCGCGCCAGATGCGCTCGAGGAGCGCGCGCGGGGGAAAGGTGACGTCGAGCTGCCGGCGATGAAGCGCCGCGTCGCCCTTGCGCCAGAGCAGCACGCAGCGCGCGGGCGCGCCGTCCCGGCCGGCCCGGCCAGCCTCCTGGTAGTAGGCTTCGGGCGTGGGCGGCAGCGTCCAGTGCACCACCATGCGGACCTCGGGCTTGTCGATGCCCATCCCGAAGGCGCACGTGGCCACCACGACGTCGACGCGATCGTCCAGGAACGCTTCCAGCACATGCCGCCGCCGCTCGCGTTGGAGACCGGCGTGGTACGGCGCGGCCCGGTGCCCGGCCTGCGCGAGCGCATGCGCGACCGCCTCGGCGACGCTCCGGGTGGGCGCGTAGACGATGATCATGCGGTCATCGTCGGCCAGCAGCCGCAGGAGCGCCGCGAGGCGCTCCCGTTCGCTGTCAACGCGGACCACGCCGAACCACAGGTTGGTGCGATCGAACGAGCCGAGGTGCTCGACGTAGCGGCCGGGACGGAACCGCAGGGTGTGGGCGATGTCCTGCCGCACCTCGGGCGTGGCGCTCCCGGTGAGGGCGACGGTGGGCGGGCAGCCGAGCCGGTAGCGGGCCGCACCGAGCGTGCGGTAGCGCGGGCGGAAATCATGCCCCCACTCGGTGATGCAGTGCGCCTCATCCACCGCGAGCAGCGCCGGACGGACGCGCCGGGCCTGGAGCTCCGGGGCGAGCCGCACGAGCCGCTCGGGCGAGACGTAGAGCAGCCGGAGCGAGCCCTCCTCGAGCCCCCGGCGGATGTCCCGCCGCTCGGCCTCGGGCACGTTGCTGTTGAGGGCCGCGGCGGGAATGCCGCGCGCCACGGCGGCCGCGACCTGATCCTGCATGAGGGCGATGAGCGGCGAGACGACGAGCGTGAGCCCGCCCAGCACGAGCGCCGGCACCTGGAAGCAGACCGACTTGCCGCCGCCGGTGGGAAGCACCGCCAGCGTGTCCCGCCCCGCGAGCACCGAGCGGATGACCGGGACCTGGGCGGGACGGAACTCGTCGTACCCGAAGTGCTGGCGGAGGCAGCGGCGGGCGTGATCGAACGACGCGGACACCGAGTCAAGCTGACACGTGGCGACAGAACGCCCGCATCGTTCTGACCCACGCCCCGGTGCGGAAAACGCGAAGGCCGCCGTGTCGGGGCGGCCTTCGAGTAAACGCCGGACGCGCGAACCGGACTCAGTGCCCGCCGAGCCGCACGCCCACGGTGATGGGGATGAACTTTACATTGGGTCCGTCGGTGAACACGTCATGGAACCGGCCTTCGACGAACAGCCCGGCGCTCCCGGCCTTGAAATCGAACCCGGCGCCGGCGTTGAGGCCGAACTTGGTGGTGGAATTGTCCGTGCCGACGACCGTGCCCACGTTGTCGCTGCCGGTCGTCTTCACGTTGTACACGCCGCCGCCCGCGATGATGTAGGGGCGGATGCTGGACTCCTCCGACGTCTTGAACTTGTACACCAGGTTCCCGGTGCCGATGAGGAACCGGTCCTTGAGCCCGCTGGCCCCTACGACGTCCTCGTCCAGCTTGTACTGCTGGAACTGTCCGTCCACCTGGATTCCGACCGGCCAGCCGGTCGGGACGAAGGAGACGCCAGCGAGGCCGTTCCAGCCTAGCTTGGCGATGTCATCGAAGTTGCTCAGCGGAAACCCGATGCCACCGCCCAGAGAAAACTCTACGCCTTGGGCATGCAACGGTGCAGCGCCCAGTCCAAAGGCAAGGGCCAACGGGACGACGCCCTTCCATACCTTCATACCGCAGCCTCCTTCGATCTGTTTGCGTGGCGCGGAAGCATCGGTCCCTGATGCCCGCGGGCTTGCCCGCCGAGACGACGGGTTCGGCGCTAAAGTAGCGGAGGCAATAGGCAGGCCACGTGAGATGGATCACACGCCCGTGTTCCGCCGTCGAAGGAGGCGCGCGATGAGCGACCCCGCGAGCAGCGCCATCGCGAGCCACCCCACGCGGCGATCCTCCAGCGCGATCGCGAGCACCGCCGCGACGAAGCCGGCGAGCGCCAGCCCGACGCGAAGGACGGATCCGCTCACCGCTCGAGAAAGCGGGCGATGGCGGCGCGGAAGTCCGGTGTCTGCCGGGCCACGGCGTTGACCCGGGCGCCCAGCGCGATGCCGTCCTCCATCGAGCGTCCGTCGAGCTGGTAGAAGAGCTGCTTGGTGAAGGCGAGCGCCGACGGGCTCGCCCCGGCGAGCCGGGCGAGCAGCGCGCCGGCTTCGCGGTCGAGATCGCCGTCCGGGACCACGCGCGACACCAGCCCGAGCGCGCGCGCGTCGGCGGCCCCGAGCAGCCGCCCCGTCAGAACGAGGTCGAGGGCCGCCTTCTCGCCCGCCGTCCGCCGCAGAAGGGTCATGACCATTGCCGGGACGAACCCGCGCTGAATCTCGGGATAGCCGATCTCCGCGCTCTCGCTCATGAGGGCGAGGTCGCACGCGGTCACCAATCCCGCCCCGCCGGCGAGCGCCCGGCCCTGCACCACGGCCACGGTGGGCCGGGGCAAAACGCGCAGACGCACGAAGACCTGGCCGAGCCGGCGCGCGGCCGCCTCGTTGTCCGCCGGCGAGAGGTCCGCCGAGGCGAGCAGCTCGGCGAGGTCGGCGCCGGCGCAGAAATCCTTGCCGGCACCGCGCAGGGCGACCACCCGGACATCGGGATCGAGGTCCGCGCGGTCCAGCGCCGCGTGGAGCGCCTCCACCAGCGCGGAGCTCAGCGCGTTCCGCTTGTCGGGCCGGTCGAGCGTGAGGGTGAGCACGCCGGCCTCGAGCTCGATGCGGAGGGGCTGGTCCGCGCCGGTCATCCGCGGACGATGCGCCGGGCCAGCGCGACGGGCACGGGGATCTCCATCCGGAGCAGCGCCGTCGAGTACACCTTGCCCTGCGCGTCGGTCTTGAGCGAGATCGTCCCACCGCCGTCGAGCGCGTCGTGCAGGAGAAAATTGAGGGCCCTGAGGTTGGGCAGCTCGAAGCGTTCCACCGAGCTTACCATCCCGCGGAAGTGCCGGGCGACTCGCGGCGCGGTGACCTCCCGCTCGAGCAGCTCGTAGTACGCGGGCTCGAGCGCGATGAGCCCCACGTTGGCCGTGTTGCCCTTGTCGCCCGACCGCGCGTGCGCGAGCCAGCGGAGCTGCACCGGGCGCGTGGCCGGCCGGGGCGACCGCTTCACCGTCTTGGGCACGTCACGCCTCCAGGATGTCCACCCGCACGTGCGGCTCGATCTCGCGCCGGTCGATCAGCGCCGGCCAGTAGGCGACGACCTCCTCCACCGCCGGCCGGCCGCCGGCGAACCCGGTCACGCTGGGCGGCCCGGTCAGTACCAGCGGCGCGATCTCCCGGGTGAACCGCTCGACCGGCCCGCGCTCGCGCGCCCGCACGCCGACCCGGAGCTGGACCTCGGGCAGGTCGGGCGACGGCGCGCCGCTCAGCCGCCCGTGCGTAGCGTCCGCCCCCACGAACTCGGTGAGGATCTGGTCGTACGCGAGGCCCAGATCGACGAGCCGCTGGCGCAGCACGCGGTCGGCGGCCCGCGCCTTGTCGTAGGCCTCGGGCCAGGCGTAGACCAGCGTGCCGACCGCCTTGTATCCCCAGAAGTAGGCGATCGAGACCTTGAGCAGCGGGGTCCGCGGCCCGCCGTGGATGCCGCTCACCCGCACCCGGTCCCGGCCCGCCTGGCGGAGCTGGATGGTGGTGAAGTCCGCCACGCCGTCGGGCGTGATGTAGCTCCGCGGATCGCCCATCTCGTAGACCAGCTGCTCGGTCACCGAGGCCACCGACACGACGCCGCCCGTGCCCGCGTGCTTGGTGACCACGAACGAGCCGTCCCGCGAGGCCTCGACGATGGGAAAGCCCGGGTCGGCGAGCCCCTTCACGCCGCGCCAGCCCTTGAGCAGGTTGCCGCCCGAGGCCTGCGCGCCGCACTCGATGATGTGCCCGGCCACCGTGCCCGCGGCGACCTTGTCCCAGTCGTCGGGCGACCAGCCGAACTCGTGGAAGATCGGTCCGAGCGTGAGCCCGGTATCGGTGACCCGACCCGTCACCACCACGTCGGCGCCGCCGCGAAGCGCCTCCACGATCGGCGCCATCCCGAGATACGCGTTGGCGGAGAGCACCTTGTCGCGGATGTCGCTCAGCGGCCGGCCGGTCTCCATATCGGCCAGCGTGTGGCCGCGGGCGATGAGGTCGTCGAGGCGCTCGAGGATGTCGTCGCCCGACACCAGGCCGACCTTGACCCGGCGCGGCAGGCCGAGCCGTTCCGCGACCGCCAGCACGGCCTCGGCGCAGCCCCGCGGGTTCACGCCGCCCGCGTTGGAGGTGACGCGGACGCCCCGGGCGACGAGGTCGGGGAGGATCCGCTCCATGAGGGGCACGAAGTCGCGCGCGTAGCCGGCATTGGGATCACGGGATTTCTGCTTCTGCATGATGGACATGGTCACCTCGGCGAGGTAGTCCATCATCAGGTAGTCGATCGGTCCGCCGCGCACCTGCCGCACCGGCGCCTCGAGCCAGTCGCCCCAGAACCCCTGCCCCGCCGCGACGCGGACGGTGCGGCCGTCGGTGCGGCTCATGGGACGAGCGCGGCGCCGGTGGTCCCCAGCTCGACCTCGCGGGTCCAGCTCCGCTCGTCGGCGCGCGCGACCAGCAGTCCGAGCGGCGCGAAGCCCGAGGGGAGCGGCCACGGCGCCGGTGGGAGCGAGAACGCGGCGTGCAGGGTAGCATGCGGCGCGATGCGGGGCCCGGTGCTGTCCGATCGCGCGAGCACGACCGAGGTGTCGGCGTAGACCCGGATGGAGGCGCGCAGGGCCCAGCGCTGGTCGCCCGCGGAGTCCGCGAAGCCCGGGAAGAGACCGAGCGTGACCGGCATGTCGCCGTGCGCCTCGGGCAGCTCGACCTGGAAGCGGGTGAAGGCATAGTTGATCGGCTGCTTGCCGAGCTGCCGCCCCAGCGAGTCGAACAGCGTGAGGCCGAAATCGGTGAACCGGCCCCACTGCGCGCGGTCCATGGCGACGTCCACCACGACGCCGCGCGACCAGGCCGGCACCACGAAGGGAATGCGGCGGGGCGCGGACCCGCTGGCCTCGACGCTCTCGTTGCGCACCGCGCCGCCCAGATGCAAGCCGAGCTCCGGGCTCACCGGAGCGCCGGTGAGGTTGGTGACCGCGGCGCGGACCACCGCTCCTTCCCGACGCGCTCGGAGCGTCACCGGCGACTGGCTCACGCTCACCGAGGCGGTGATCGACTGCTGGGGCGGCGCCACGACGACCGCCTCGTAGGCGCCGCGCTCGACGTCGCGCGAGTCGGCCTCGTACTCCGCCGACTGCGGACCGAAGCCGGCCGTCCGCGCGCCCTCGTCGCGGAACGGCATGCCGTCGGGCTCGTGCAGAAACGCCAGGGCGCGCTCGGCCGGACCCGACGTTTCGATGGTGAGCGCGAAGGGCCGGCCGCTGTCGGCGGCGAAGAACGTGCGCAGCGTGGCCCCGGGGTGGAGCGGCACCTTGGTCCGGAGCCGGCTCGTGCCGTCGGCCATGGGTGCCGCGCTCACCACGGTCGTCACCAGCCGGAACGCGGGGCCGGCGAGCGTGTCGGCGGCCCAGCCCGATACCACGCCCACGGCCGCGTCGGCCGGCGGCAGCCCACGCCGCACCACCCGAAGCTGAACGGTGGTGCGCTCGCCCCGAAGAGTGACGCTCGCGGGGCCGCTGAGCCACGGCGCGTCGCTCCGGAGCACGTACGTCGCCGGCGGCACACCGGCCGGGCGGATGAGCTCGAACGATTGCACGGTATCGGCCGCGCCGCCCGGCGCACGGAGCATCGCGCCGGTCGCGTCGCCCCGGCCGACGGCGTGGACCTGGATGTCGGGCACGCCGGCCTGGAGGTCGGCCAGCCAGCGGTAGGCACGCTCGACGTCGGGGAGGCCGGTGCCTTCGTCGATCAGGGTTGCGCCGGGCAGCGGCTGGGCCGTCACCATGAGCGCCTGCCGGATGCTTCGGGCGACGACGGCGCGGCCCTCCTTCGCGAGCGACGAAACCAGCAGCGCGGCCAGACCCGATGCGTGCGGCGCGGCCATGCTGGTGCCCTGGTTCACCTCCTCGCCGGCGTCCCAGAGCGGCACCGAGCTGTACGCCACGCCCGGCGTCACGATATCCGGCCGCGCGACCTCGCCTCCCCGCGAGCTGAAGTAGGCGAGCAGGTCGGGCGCGGGCGCGCCGGCCGGGCCGCTCGGCAGGAAGCTTCCCGGCAAGGTCGCGCCGACGCTGATGGCGCGCGACGCGCTGCCGGGGAACCCGACGGTCGAGAGCCCTGGGCCGTCGTTGCCCGCGCTGATGGCGAGCACGACATCGGGATGGGCCGCGAGCGTCGAGTCCACGATGGCGTCGATGCGCGCGCGTCCCTCGATCTCGTTGCCGACGCCGAAGCTCAGGTTCAACACCAGCGGGAGCCGCCGCGCCTCGGCGAAGCGGATCGCGTAGTCGAGCGCGCGCTCCATGCTGCCGGTGGTGGACACGCCGCCCTGGGCGCTGTTGGCGATCTTGAGCCCGAGCAGCTGCGCCCCCGGCGCCACCCCGTCGAACCCGTGCACGCCGTACAGATCGTGGCCGGCCGCGATGCCCGCGACGTGGGTGCCGTGCGCGCCGGTGTCGAACACGAGGTCGAGCTTCGGCGCGCCCGCGGAGTCGCTCAGGTTGGCGGCGACCGCGACCTTCGGCGGCCGGCCGCGACCCCACGCGCTCCAGCCGAAGGTCTCGCGGCCGGTGAGATAGTCGTGCACCGGCCGCTCATCCGAGAGCGAGCCGTTCCCGTCGGTGTCGGCGAAGAGCACCCACCCGTCGGGCGCGCGCACCACGACGACCGGGAGCGTGTCGCGGACGACGCCGTTGCCGTTGAGATCGGCGGCCGGCGCCTCGCCGAGCGGGATCTCCGCGATCGTGCCGGCGTAGTACGGCCCGCCCGTGTTGAGCGCGACCACGCGGCTGAACCCGGCGAGCGTGCGGCCGTTGACGGTGACCGAGTCGCCGGCGGGCGTCACCTTCACGAGGGCCACCGCGCCTTCGCCCGAGAAGTCCCGGACGTCGAGCACCTTGGGCGCCCCGGTGGACGTGGTCTGGAGCCCGGGCACCGACGGATCCACGCCGGTGTCGAGAATGCCGATCAGCACGCCGCGCCCGTCGGCGTCGGGATGGTCACGGAGAAAGCGGTCCACGCCGGTGCTCGCGAGCGGCATCCAGCCGTGGCTGTAGGCCATGTCGGGCGGCGCCATCCGGCGCACGGAGTCCGACGCGGGCGGCGCGGGGGCCTTGGCCGCGGGCCCTGGCGCACGATCCGCCGGGGGCGCGGCGCGGGTCGAGGGAGCCGCGGGCGCGGCGCCGCCCGCGCTCGGGGTCGGCGGCGGCGCCGCCTCGCGCCGCCCGGACGAGCAGGCGAGCGCGCCGGCGAGGAGACAGATGGCGATACGCGGAAGGGGCATGCGAACCTAACAGTCGGGAGCGGCGTCGAGCGGCGGGAGCACGAACGCGCCCAGGTGGGGACCGCCGTAGTTGGCCACGACCCGGAGGGTGAAGGCGAGCTGGTCGCGCGTTTCCTCGGGCGCCAGGATCGCATCGACGAATCCCCGGGCCGCGGCGTAGCGCGCGTCGAGCTGGGCGTCGTAGTCGGCGCGCATCGCCTCGACGGAGGCCTTGACGTCCGGCGCGAGCTCCCGCTTCTCCCGCTGCGCCCGGTCGATCTCCGGACCGTGAACCGCCATGACGGCGCTCTCGCCCTCCATGACGCCCATGCGGCCGGTGGGCCACGAAAGGATGAAGTCGGGGTCGAAGCCCTGCCCCGCCATGGCGTAGTAGCCGGCGCCGGAGGCGTGGTTCACCGTGAGCACGAGCTTCGGCACCACGGCGGTGGCCATCGCCTCGACGAAGCGCGCGCCCGCCCGGATGATGCCGCTGTGCTCCGCCTCGGGACCGACCATGAACCCGCTCACGTCCTGCACGAACAGGATCGGCAGCCGTTCGCGGCTGGCGGTCTCGATGAAGTAGGCGACCTTCTCCGCGCTCCCGGTGTAGACGATGCCGCCGAACTTCGGGCGCTCGCCGGGCCGCCCCTTGATCACCCCGCGCTGGTTGGCGATCACCGCCACCGGCCAGCCCTCGATGTGGGCGTGGCCGCAGATCATCTCGCGCGCCACTCCGGGCTGGAACTCGTCCAGCGCGCCGCCGTCGAGCAGGGCATCGAGCACGTGGCGCATGTCGTAGGAGAGGCGGTGATCGGCGGGGAGGAGGTCGTACAGCGCGTCGCCCTCGCGCGCGGGCGGCGCGGCGGGCCGCACCCGGTGCTCCACCCGGTGTACCCGTGGCAGCCGGCCGACGTACTCGCGGATCCGGGCGAGGCACTCGGTGTCGTTGGCCGCGCGGTAGTGCGCCACCGCGCTCACCTCGGTGTGCGTTACGGCGCCGCCGAGCGACTCGGCATCGATGGTCTGCCCGGTGGCCCCCTTCACGAGATTGGGGCCCCCCAGGCCCATGAAGGTCGTGCCCTCGACCATGAAGATGACGTCGGAGAGCGCCGGCAGGTACGCGCCGCCGGCGATGCAGCTCCCCATCACCGCGCTGATCTGCGGCACGTGGAGATAGCGCCGCATGATCGAGTTGTAGTAGAAGATCCGGGCGGCGCCGTACTGGCCGGGGAACACGCCGCCCTGGTACGGCAGGTTCACACCGGCGCTGTCGACCAGATAGATGATCGGGATCCGCTGGCGCATGGCGACCTCCTGCGCCCGCAGGATCTTGCGGATGGTCTCGGGCCACCACGAGCCCGCCTTCACGGTGGCGTCGTTCGCGACCACCACGACCTCGCGGTCCTCGACCACGCCCACGCCGGTGATGACCCCCGCGGCGGGCGCCTGGCCGTCATACTGATCGTAGGCGACGAGCAGCCCGAGCTCGAGCCACGGCGCGTCCGGGTCGAGCAGCTTCGCCACGCGCTCGCGCGGCGCGAGCTTGCCCTGCTGGTGCATGCGGGTCACCCGCGCCGGCCCGCCGCCGGCCCGGAGCCGCTCGGCGAGCTGTCGGAACTCTTCGGTGAGCGCCCGCAGGCGGCTCACCGCTCCAGATGCTCGGACGCCCACGAAGCGATGTAGGAGACGAGATCGGACGTCCGCGTCCCCGGGCCGAACAGCCGGCCGATGCCCCGGGACTGGAGGGCTTCCATGTCCTCGAGCGGGATGATGCCGCCGCCGGTCACGAGAATGTCGGGCCGGCCCATCTGATCGAGCAGCTGGCGCACGCGGGGGAACAGTGTCATGTGCGCGCCGGAAAGGATGGAGAGTCCCACCACGTCCACGTCTTCCTGCACCGCCGCCGTGGCGATCATCTCCGGCGTCTGATGGAGGCCGGTGTAGATCACCTCCATGCCGGCGTCGCGCAGCGCGGCCGCGACCACCTTGGCGCCCCGGTCATGGCCGTCCAGGCCGGGCTTGGCGACCAGCACGCGGATGGGCCGGGGCGGCGACGGCGGTGCCATCATGACGCGAGTCTCTCCTTGAGCAGATCGTCGGCCAGCGCGCGGAGCGAGCCGATCGTGGCGCAGCCAAGCGGCCGGGGCGCCCCGGGCGGCGCGAGCAGCACCGCCGGGAGGCCCGCGGCGTTGGCACCCACGACGTCGATCTCGTACAGATCGCCCACGTAGAGGGTCTCGCCGGCGGGCACCCCGAGGGCGTCCAGCGCGGCCCGGAAGATAGCGGGATCGGGCTTTTCGACGCCGACGACCGCCGAATCGATCACGACGTCGAAGCACTCGCGGAGGCCCGCCGCCGCGAGGGCCTCCTCGACCCGGCCGTCGCTGTTCGAGACGACGCCGAGCCGGAGCCCGGCTCGGCGGAGGCGCGTCAGCGCGTCGAGCGTGCCCTCGGCGATGCCGCACCACAGGTGGTGTTCCGCGTGCATCGCGGTCAGCCGCTCCCGCACTTCGGCGAGGCGGTCGGCCGGCACGCCCGCGTGACGGAACAGTGCGTCGAAATAGACCCCGGCGCGCTCGCGATCGGTGCCCCGGGGCGCCTCCATGGCCCGTGCCGCCGCGGGAGCGCCGGCCGCGAGCCCCTGGCCGGTGAGCGGCACGCCGAGCGCGGCCCCGACGCCCTCGGCCATGCGGACATAGTCGAGAAAGAGCAGCGTGTTCCCGGCGTCGAACAGCACCGCGCGGAGCGGAGCCTGCGAACCGATCACGATCAGCGGAAGCGCAGGAGGCCCGCCAGGCCGTCCACGGCCTCCCGCGCCTCGGAATCGTACACGACGTTCACATCGACGCCCTGGCGCAAGGCCTCCTCGATGGCGTCGTCGACGACGTCGAGCACGGGAACCGGCTCGCCCTCGTCCCGGCACTCCTGCTCGGTCCTGGCCAGCCGACCCGAGGTGCCGCAGCGGAAACCCGGCTCGGCAGCGTCGGCGTGCACCAGCAGGGTGCGGACCTGCCCCCGGGAGAGCGCGCGCAGGGTGGGGTCGAGCCCGTTGACGCTCCACCCGCTGCCCAGGGACTCCTGCATCTCGCTCACCTGCGCGCGCTCGCTCGCGCGCTCCCACGCCTCCCGGACCGCGAGGGTGGCGGCGTGGACCGACGCGGGCGTGGCTTCCTTGGGATTGAGCCGGGCCGTGCCGAGCAGGCGCTCGACGAGATACGTGTGGAGGAAGGGCTCGAGGGCGCCCGCGTCGGCGCCGGTACCGGCCACGATCAGGCCGTGCGCGGGCTGCCGGCGGTCGATCGTGAACAGCTCGCGCGCGACCGCCTCGTAGTGCCGCTGTTTCTCGGTTCGGATGCGGTTGTTGTAGGTGTGCTCGCCCCAGCCCGGGCCGCTCCGGTCG
>JAICJD010000233.1 GCA_025928645.1 Gemmatimonadales bacterium | reverse complement strand
GCACTCGACGGCAATTCCAAGAACCCCAAGAGCTTCGAACGCGTCCCGTTCACTCCGCCCGGAGGTCGTGCCCCATGCGCGTCACGCATTCCGCAATGCGCTCCCTTGCTGCCGGCGCGCTGGCCCTGGCGCTCGCCGCCTGCGGCAAGGACTCGAGCGGCCCCAGCGAGTTCAACCCCGCCGGCACGTCGGCCGACATGACCGCGGCCGAGGATGCGTTCGCCTCGTCGCAGCTGTCGAGCTTCGCCGCCGTCGGCGCGGACATCTCCACCGCGCTCGGCGGCTCGGCGGCCGTGAAGGCGTCGGCGCTCGCGGTCCGCGGCGCTCCGCATGGAGCCGCGGCTGCCGCGCGCTACGCCCGTCAGCTCGCCGCGCTGGTGCCGCATCGCGGTGCGCTGCAGGCGATGACCTCCGGGATCCCCGCGGACATCGCCGGCACGACCTTCGTGTGGGACGCCGACTCCGACAGCTACGTGGCGTCCGACCAGACCGGCGCGCCGAGTGACGGCGTGCGCTTCCTGCTCTACGCGATCGACCCGGTGACCTTCCGGCCGGCCGAGCCGCTCGTCGAGGTGGGCTACGTGGACCTGGCGGACCGCAGCACCGCGTCGACTCTGGACGTGCAGGTGAAGGTGGTCGACGGCGGGACCGTGTACCTCCAGTACACCGTGACGGCCGAAGCGACCGCGACCGGCGGCGTGATCGACCTCAAGGGCTTCGCCTCGAACGGCTCGACGCTCGCGAGCTTCGATCTCAAGAGCTCGGTGACCGACAACAACGGCTCGCCGGTGATCGCCCTCGACTACCACCTGGGCGTAGCGTCGCGCCACCTCTCGCTCGACTGGTCGGCGACCCTGTCGAACGTCTCGGATACCGAGGTCGTGATCACGGTCGACTTCACCGTCAGCGGCCCGAACGGCGACGTGCGGCTGGTCGGCACGATCGGCGCCGACGGCGGGACGCTCACGGTCAAGGTGAACGGCAGCATGTTCGCCACGATGGCGGTAACGCCGGGCTCCGACCCGGTCATCACCGGCGCCGACGGCGGCCCGCTCACGGCCGACGAGCAGGAGTCGCTCGAGTCGATCTTCGCGTTCTACGAGGGCTCGGACTTCGTGTTCTCGGGGCTGCTTGTGCCGGTGGGGTGAGGGGCAGAGGGACGGTCGGACGGTCGGACGGTCAGACGGTCAGACGGTCAGAGTCATCACCAGACAAAGCGGGCCCAGCACGCCGGTATCAACGGTGTGCTGAGCCAGCTCACTCGGTCCCTATGGTGATCGTCCGACTGTCTGATCTTTTGACCATCTGACCGTCTGACCGTCTGACCGTCTGTCTGACCGTCCGACCGTCTGTCAACTATTTCTCCCATCTCCTCTCGCCGACCAGCTCCCTCACCAGATCCTCGCTCGTCCGGTCCGCGGCCTCGGCGGCGAAGTTGGTCACCACCCGATGCCGCAGGACCGCCGGCGCGACGCTCCGGACGTCGTCCAGATCGGCCATGGGGCGGCCGGCCAGGGCCGCGCGGGCCTTGGCGCCGAGCACGAGGTACTGCGAGGCGCGCGGCCCGGCGCCCCAGTCCACGTATTCCTTGATGAAGGTGGGGGCGTCGGGATCGGCGGGCCGGGTCATCCGGGCCAGCGACACCGCCGCGCGGATGAGGCCGCGGCTCACCGGAATCCGCCGCACCAGCGACTGCATCGCCAGCACCGACTCGGCGTCGAGCACCGGATGAAGCGCCTCGCGCGCGGCGCCGGTGGTCTGCTCGACGATGGCCTCCTCCTCGGACCGGCTCGGATAGCTCACCCTGAGCTCGAGCATGAACCGGTCGAGCTGCGCCTCGGGCAGCGGATACGTGCCCTCCTGCTCGATCGGGTTCTGGGTCGCCAGCACGAAGAATGGGTCGGGCAGCGGATAGGTCGCGCCGCCGGCGGTGACCTGGTGTTCCTGCATCGCCTGGAGCAGGGCGGCCTGCGTCTTGGGCGGCGTGCGGTTGATCTCGTCGGCCAGGACGATGTTGGCGAACAGCGGGCCCTGTACGAAACGGAACGCGCGCCGGCCGGTGGTGAGGTCTTCCTCGATGATGTCGGTGCCGGTGATGTCGCTCGGCATCAGGTCCGGGGTGAACTGGACCCGGTTGAACGACAGGTGCAGAGTCTCCGCCACCGTCTGGACCATGAGGGTCTTGGCCAGGCCCGGCACGCCGATCAAGAGCGCGTGGCCGCCGCTCAGGATGGCGGTGAGAATGCCCTCGATCACGTCCTCCTGGCCCACGATGCGCTGGGCCACCTGCCGGCGGAGCCGGCCGACGGCTTCGGAGAGGCGCTGGAGCTGCTGGACGTCGTCGTGGGGTGCGGCGGCTGATGCGGCGGCGGTCATCGGGGTCCGAGGTGTAGGGCTGCGTGGAGATTACCCGCCTCATCGGACGGACGCCAGCGCGAGGTGGTGTCAGCGAAGGATCGAGAAGCGCTTCATCCCGAGCGAAGCGAGGGACCTTGTCCGCGTGTATCGAAGCCCGCGCTGTTCCGGGAGGCGCGCAGTAGGTCCCTCGCTTCGCTCGGGATGAAGAAGCGCTCCCGCTTGAGCCCGAGCGCCTCTCACCCGCCCTCGCAAACCCGCCCCCGCTTTGCCATATTGGCCGTCCCGTTGCGCCCGGCGGCTGCCCGCGCGCACCCGTCTCCCGTGCTTGCGAAAAATTTCACAAGCGGATAGGTTGCCCCGCGGTGAAAGCCCCTGATCCCGGCGGCGGAAAGCCCCCGAACCCGATGCGCTACGCCGGGCTCGGGATCCAGTTGGCGGTGACGCTCGTGGTCTGCGTCCTGGCCGGACGCTGGGTCGACGAGAAGCTGGGGACCGGCGGTCTCTTCACCATCGTCGCGGCATTCCTGGGGTTCGGCGGGGCCATGTACTCGATGATCCGCGGGCTCAACCGGCCTGACGGGGGCGGCGGCGAGTGAGCCTGGGGCGCTACCTGACCGGCGTGACGATCGTCGCGGCCGGCAGCGCGGTGCTGACAGCTTTGGTCCCCGGCCCTGACCGGGCCTTCGTCGGATGGGGCGCGTTCGTCGGCCTGGTGCTGCAGGCGCCCCTCGGCTGGCTCGCCGTCCGGAGCATCGGGACCGAGCGATTCATGGCGGTCTGGGGGCTCGGCATGCTGGTGCGGCTCACGACGGTCGCCGTGGCCGGTCTGATCGTTCTGCCCGTCCTCGGTTCGCGGTCCTGGCCGATGCTCGGCACCATGGTCGGCGTTCTCGTGGCGCTCCTTCTGGTGGAAGGCGCCGCGGCACTTCGGGAGCACACGTGGGAAGACCAGCCATGACGCGGATCGGCCGCACACTGTGGGCGCTGGGTCTCATGCTGGGACTCGTTGGGGTCGGGCGGCTGGCGGCCCAGGCCCCCGGACCCGAGCAGACCGTCAATATCCCGGAGCACATCGGGAACTCGCACGAGATCGAGCTGCCCTTCGTCGGCGCCGTCGAGCTGCCGAGGATCCCGCCGGTCCATCTGGGCGGGCTCGCGATCGATTTCTCGCCCACCAAGCACCTCGTCTTCATGCTGATCGCCGCCACCATCGTGGCGCTGGTGTTCGTGCTCTCGGCGCGCTCGATCGCGGCGGCGCAGGCCAGGGGCCGTCCGGCCAAGGGCTTCGCCGGGGCCATGGAGGCCACGGCGCTCTACGTGCGCCAGGAGATGGTCCTGCCGAACGTCGGTGACCACGGCGAAGTCTACGTGCCCTACCTGCTCACCGTGTTCTTCTTCAT
>JAICJD010000045.1 GCA_025928645.1 Gemmatimonadales bacterium | reverse complement strand
GGGTGACGAGAACGGGTGACCAAGAGGGGTGACGAGACCGGCGACCCGCAGATGGCAGCGAGAGAGCGGCTGGTCGGAGGGGCCAATCTTGGGCGCAGTGCGAGAGAGGTCAGTGAGAGCCGGTTGAGGCTTGCCGCCTCAAGGCTGGCGTGCAATCGCCCCGCGGTGCCTTTGGTGCTCGGCGCCGTGAGAGAGAGATCGAGGAGAGAATGTACGGGGTCTTGGCAGCTTCCAGGGGCGGATCCGTTTCACGTGAAACAGTCCTGGCGTCAAGCCTCCACACCCTGCCGCAGCACTTCCATGACCAGGCTCTGAATATCGCTGGGCGATACACCGGGAATCCGACGAGCAATACCCAGTGATTGCGGGCGCGCCACGTGGAGCTTCTCGCGCGCCTCAGTCGAAAGGGTCGTCAAAGATCGATAGTCCAAATCATCGGGCAGGACAAAATCCCCCATCCCTGCCAGTCTCAGGGCCGCCGCGCGCTCGCGGGCCAAGTAGCCGGCATACTTGAGCTCTATATCTGCCCACACCAAGGCTTCATCGTCCAACTCCAGACCCACTTCCCGGATCAACGCGGCCGTGGACACCCCTGGCCGGCGCGCGAGCTCCGCAATCCGCTGGCGCTCACGCACTGGCCTTGTCCCTGCGTCGAGCAGGACCGGGTTCGCGGCAGCTGGGTCTATGCTCGTCGTCTCCGCAACGCTCAGCGTCCGATCTTCGCGTTCGAGCCTGGCCGACGCCGCTCGCCGCTCCTCGTCGCTCCACAACCCTCGTTCCTCGGCGATGGGCAGCATTCTGCGCAGGGCGTTGTCCTGGCGAAGAAGCAGCCGGTACTCCGAGCGCGAGGTGAAAAGGCGATATGGCTCGTCAACGCCTCGATGAACGAGATCATCGACCAGCACGCCGATAAACGCAGCCTCCCGCGGAAACACCAGCATCTCACGATCGAGCGCCCTCGACGCGGCGTTGATGCCGGCAAGAGCACCCTGGCCGGCGGCCTCCTCGTAGCCGGTCGTGCCGTTGACTTGGCCGGCGAGAAAGAGGCCCGAAATACGGCGACTCTCGAGGGTGGGATTGAGCTGCGTGGGTGGGAAGTAATCGTACTCGATGGCGTAGCCGGGGCGGGTCATGTGGACGTGCGAGAGACCGGGAAGCGTGCGAAGCGCCTCGAGTTGAACCGCCGGCGGCAGTGAGGTGGACAGGCCGTTCACGTAAAGCTCGGTCGTCTCCAACCCCTCAGGCTCGAGGAAAATCTGATGACTCGATGCCTGCGGGAAGCGGACGATCTTGTCTTCGATCGAAGGGCAGTAACGCGGCCCCTTCGCGCCTATTGCCCCGCCATACATCGCAGACTCAGCCAGATGGTCCGCGATGACCCGATGGAGCGACTCGCTGGATCTGGTGAGGTAGCAGGGCAGCTGCTGAAGAAACTCCGCCCTCACATGAAAAGAAAACCAATAGGGCTTGGCCTCGCCGTCTTGACGCCCGAGACGATCAAACTCAACCGAACGCCCATCGATTCTCGGTGGGGTCCCAGTCTTGAACCTCTCAGCGGTAAGTCCAATTTCATCAAGAGCTTGCGATATTTCTAACGCTGGAGCTTCTCCTGCCCTGCCGGCAGGCACCTGGACGTCCGTTCCGACGTGGATGCGACCACGAAGGAAGGTACCGGCGGTGAGCACTACGGATCTGGCCCCGTAACTTCTTCCATCAAGCGTAGTTACGCCAGCCACTCTACCCGATACCAGGACGAGCCTTGAGACCGTGCCTTGGACCACCCTCAGGCTCGCGTGGCGTTCCAATTCGCTACGCACCGCCTGTCGATAGAGCGCCCTATCGCACTGCGCACGCGGCGACCACACGGCCGGACCCTTTGACCGGTTGAGCATCCGAAACTGGATGCGCGCGCGGTCGGTGGCGCGTCCCATGACTCCGCCGAGGGCGTCGACTTCACGGACTACCGTGCCCTTCGCGATCCCGCCGATCGCGGGATTGCAGGACATCTGACCGATGGTCTCGAGGTTTTGCGTGATGAGCAGCGTGCGAGCACCGGACCGTGACGCGAGGGCGGCCGCCTCCGCGCCGGCATGACCGCCGCCGATGACGATGACGTCGTAGCTATCGCCCATGAAGAACCTCTGGCACGCCGTGGAACCGGATCCTACCCTAGCACCGTCGCGCCACCTACCCTAGCACCGTCGCGCCACTCCGTCTGTTCCTTCTGCCATTGCGCGTCAAGATCGCCCGCGGCCTCAGCACGAGCGACGCCGAGTGCGTCGGCATCGCACTCGAGGCGTTCCAACTCGGGGACGACAGCCTTTCGCTGGTGCTCGATGCCGCCCGGGCCCGCCCTAAGGACGCCATTACGCGGATCGACGAGTTCGAGGAGCAAGCGTGGCACCCCTGACGACCTGAGCGCCGTCGACAGGATCAGCGGACGGCGTCCACCAGTTTCTGCACCCGGGCGACCTCACCGGTCGGTACGAGAAGGTCCCGGTGCTGCAGCGGAATTCCGAAACGGTCGCATCGACGTAGAAATTCCTGCTGCGGCGTCGTGGCGGTGGCGGCGTCGTGCACCCCGACGTCATGCAGGTGCACGCCTCGCTCATCCTGGCTGTCGAACCGCCCGACGTATGTCCTGCCTCCGTGTGTCTCCAGCACCACCGTCACGCCGTGCAGCGCCTGGTGCCCCGGATGAAAGACGTGACCCGTCATCGGCGCGCTCAGACGGCGGCGCCGAAGTGCCGGTCGAACGCGGCGGTGAGATCGGCCGCGATCGCCTGGGGCGAACGGCCCTCGATCTGGTGCCGGTGGACGAAGTGAACGACCTCGCCATCCCGCAACAGTGCCATCGATGGGCTGCTCGGCTGATACTCGGAGAAGTACTGCCGCGCCCGGGACGTCGCCTCGGTATCCTGGCCCGCGAATACGGTAAGTATCTGCTGCGGCTTGACTCCGTGCTGCAGGGCCAGCCGCAAGGCCGGCCGCGCGTTGCCGGCCGCACACCCGCACACCGAGTTCACGAAGAGCAGCATCGTGCCTCGCTGGTCGCCAAGCGCGGCATCGACGTCCGTCGCGGTGGTAAGCTCGCGCGCGCCCATTCGGGTCATTTCTTCGCGCATCGGCGCGACGAGGGCGGGGTTGTAAGGCATTGCGTTCGACTCCTCTTGATGGTTGGTGGACGGCCGTCAGGCCGACCTGCCGTTCAGCGCCGACTTGAGTGCATGCCAGGCGAGGCTGGCGCATTTGACACGCACGGGAAATTCCGATACTCCCGAGAACACGGCCAGCTTGCCCAGAGTTTCCCGCTCATCCGCGGCCAGCCCGCCCGTGATCAGGCGATGGAACCGCTCGAAGAGCACGTCGGCCTCCGCCCGCGTCTTCCCCTTCACGGCCCCGGTCATGAGCGAGGCGGAGGCCTTGGAAATGGCGCATCCGGCGCCCTGAAAGCTGACGTCGTCGATCCGGTCACCTGCCAGGCGGACCCAGACCGTGACCTGATCGCCGCACAGCGGATTATCTCCCTGAGCGGTGTGGCTTGCGTCCGGCATGGCCCGGTAGTTCCGGGGCGAGCGATTGTGCTCGAGGATGACGTTCTGATACAGCTCGCTCATGCCCGACATCAGGCGAAAACGCGCCGGACCCGCTCGACGCCGCGCACGAGCGCGTCCACCTCATCGCGGGTGTTGTAAAAGGCGAACGAGGCGCGGGCCGTCGCCGGGATGCCCAGCCGCCGCATGACCGGCTGGGCGCAGTGGTGGCCGGCGCGAATCGCGATCCCGTCGTCATCGAGCACGGCACCGACATCGTGCGGGTGCACTCCCTCCACCAGGAACGAAAGCACGCTCGCCTTCTCACGCGCCGTCCCGACCAGGCGCACGCCATCGAGCCCCCGGAACCGCTCCGTGGCATAGGCCAGCAGCTCCTCTTCCCAGGTCCCGATGGGCGCATGGCCGATGGTCTCCACGTAGTCGAGCGCCGCGCCGAGCCCGATCACCTCGGCGATCATCGGCGTGCCGGCCTCGAACCGGGCGGGCGGCCGCGCCCAAGTGCTGTGCTCGAGGGTCACGGACTCGATCATGTCGCCGCCGCCTTGCCACGGCGGCATGCCCTCGAGCAGCTCCGCCCGTCCATAGAGAGCCCCGACGCCGGTCGGGCCGAAGACCTTGTGCCCCGAGAAGGCGAAGAAATCGCACCCGATGGCCTGGACGTCCACCGGCAGGTGCGGCACCGACTGGGCGCCGTCGATCAGCGTCACGATGCCGCGCTCGTGCGCCCGCGAAACCATCCAGCGCACCGGATTGATGGTGCCGAGCGCGTTGGACACATGGACGGCCGCGAGCAGCCGCGTGCGATCCGTGAGCAGGCCATCGAAGGCACGAAGGTCGAGCTCTCCGGCGTCCGTGATCGGCACCGCCCGAACGACCGCGCCGGTCTGCGCCGCCACCAGCTGCCACGGCACCAGGTTGGAGTGGTGCTCCATGCCCGTGACGAGGATCTCGTCGCCCGGCCGCAGGGTGCCGCGCGCCCAGCTCTGCGCCACCAGGTTGATGGCCTCGGTGGTGCCGCGCGTGAAGACGATGGTCTCGGGGGAAGGCGCATTGAGAAAGCGGGCCACCCGCGCGCGCACCTCGTCGTAGGCGACGGTCGCCCGCTCGCTCAGATAGTGGACTCCGCGATGCACGTTCGCGTTCTCGGTCGCATAGAAGCGGGAGACGGCATCGATGACGGCGCGAGGCTTCTGGCTGGTGGCGGCGTTGTCGAGATAGACCAGCGGCTTGCCGCGGACGCGCTCGGAGAGGATCGGGAAATCCTGCCTCACTCGATCGACGTCGAGGGGCGGGGCCGCCGCTGGAGCCGTCATGACCGCCTCAGAGGCCCCCGAGGCGCTCGAGAACCAGCCGATCGAGCTCCTCCCGTACCGGCGCCAGGGCGACCTCATCGATCACCTCCGCCGCGAACGCGTACGTGAGCAGCCGGTCGGCGGCCGGCGCCGGGATGCCGCGGCTTCGGGCGTAGAATCGCGCCAGCTCGTCCAGGCGACCGACCGTGGCGCCATGCGTGCACTTCACGTCGTCGGCGAAGATCTCGAGCTGCGGCTTGGTGTCCACCTTGGCGCCGTCGCTGAGCAGAAGATTGCGATTGGTCTGCTTGGCGTCGGTCTTCTGTGCCTCGGGCTTCACGAACACCTTGCCGTTGAACACGGCCCGTGACCGGCCGTCGAGGATGCCCTTGTAGACCTCCCAGCTCCGGCAATTGGGCTGATCGTGGTAAATGGCGGTGTGATTGTCGGCCACCTGCTCGCCGCGCGTGAGATACAGGCCGTACATCAGCGTTTCAATGTTCTCGTCGTTGAGGCGAACGTGCAGGTTGTGCCGGGCGAGTGCCCCGCCCATCGCCAGCGTGAACGAGCGGTAGTGGCTGTCCCGATACTGATCGACGTGGGTCAGGCCCACATGGTAGGCGCGCTCGCTCTCGCGCTGGATCCGGGTGTGCTCGACCCAGGCGCCGGGCGCCACACTCACTTCGGTCACGGGGTTGGTCCAGTACGACTGACCGGGCGCGAGCGTGACGTAGCTCTCGATGATCGCCGCCCGGGCGCCGCGTTCGATGACGAGCAGGTTCCGCGGATGGACGACCGCGCCGCCGGCCTCGGCGGTCGTCACGAACAGGAGGTGGATCGGCGCCGTGAGCTCGGCCCCGGCTCCGACGTGCACGACGCCGCCGTCACCCAGAAACGCGGTGTTGAGCGCGGTGAAGGGCGAGCCTTCGATCGGCGCGTGCCGCGACAGGTGCGGCTCGAGCAACGCGCCGTCGGCGCGCAGCGCCTCGGCCAGACTTCCCGCCCGCACGCCTGGCAGCAGGGCCGTGCGGCTCAACCCCTCGGCGTACACCCCGTTGACGAACACGAGCGTGGACCAGTCGTCGCGCCCGAAGAGAAACGGCGCGAGCTGCTCCCGGGTGACTCCACGCGCGCCCGCCGGAGCCGACCGCCAGGTGCCCTGGGCAATCGGGCCGATCGGGGTGAACCGCCACTCCTCGTCCCGCGGACTCGGGAAGCCGGTGCGGGCGAACCGCTCCCTGGCCGCACGTCGAACCGGCTCCAGCCACTCGGGACCTTCGGCCGTCGCCGTGCCGGCGCGTGCTTCGAGCTCCTGCACCAGGGTGTCGCTCACGAAGCGGCTCCGACCGCGTCCTCGAGCCACTCGTAGCCGCGCGCCTCGAGCTCGAGGGCGAGCTCCTTGCCGCCGGACTTGACGATCCGCCCGCCGGAGAGCACGTGCACGAAGTCCGGAACGATGTAGTTGAGCAGCCGCTGATAGTGGGTCACCACGATCGTGGCGTTGTCCGGCCGGCGCAGCTTGTTGACGCCGGCCGCCACGATGCGCAGCGCATCGATGTCGAGGCCCGAATCGGTCTCGTCGAGAATGGCCAGGGTCGGCTCGAGAACCGCCATCTGGAGGATCTCGTTGCGCTTCTTCTCGCCGCCCGAGAACCCGGAGTTGACGGCGCGGCTCATGATCTCGGGCTCCCACTCCACCAGCTTGAGCTTCTCCTCGAGCAGGTCCAGGAAGTCCATGGAGTCGACTTCCTCCAGCCCGTTGGCCTTGCGAATCTCATTGTACGCCGCGCGGAGGAAGTACGCGTTGCTGACCCCCGGGATCTCCACCGGATACTGGAACGCCAGGAACAGTCCCGCCTGCGCGCGCGCCTCCGGCTCCAACTCGAGCAGGTCCTCGCCGCGATAGCGAATCGAGCCGCCGGTGACCTTGTACGCGGGATGGCCGGCCAGCACCTGCGCCAGCGTGCTCTTGCCGGAGCCGTTGGGACCCATGACCGCGTGCACCTCGCCGGGATTGACAGTGAGGTCGATGCCCCGAAGGATTTCCTTGTCCCCGGCGGTCGCGCGGAGGTCTCTGATTTCCAGCACCGTGTTGGTCTCCCCTCTGGTTAGCCGACGCTGCCTTCGAGACTGATCCCCAGCAGCTTCTGGGCTTCCACCGCGAACTCCATGGGCAGCTCCTTGAACACTTCCTTGCAGAAGCCGTTCACGATCATGGAGATGGCATTCTCGGTATTGAGTCCGCGCTGCTTGAGGTAGAAGATCTGGTCTTCGCCGATCTTGGACGTCGAGGCCTCATGCTCGGTCGACGAGGACGAGTTCTGGACATCGATGTACGGGAAGGTGTGCGCACCGCAGCGGTTCCCGATGAGCATCGAGTCGCACTGCGTGTAGTTGCGCGCCCGCTCAGCCCTGGGCAGCACCTTCACCTGACCCCGGTAGCTGTTCTGGCCCTGGCCCGCCGAGATGCCCTTCGAGACGATGGTGCTTCGGGTGTTCCGCCCCATGTGAATCATCTTGGTGCCGGTATCGGCCTGCTGCCGGCCGTTTACGACGGCCACCGAGTAGAACTCGCCGACCGAGTCGTCGCCCTGGAGGATGACGCTGGGGTATTTCCAGGTGATCGCCGACCCGGTCTCGACCTGGGTCCAGCTGATCTTGGAATTGGCCCCGGCGCACTTGCCGCGCTTGGTGACGAAGTTGTAGATGCCGCCGCGGCCCTCGTCGTCTCCCGCGTACCAGTTCTGCACGGTCGAGTACTTGATGCTGGCGCCTTCGAGGGCCACCAGTTCGACCACCGCCGCGTGAAGCTGGTTCTCGTCCCGTTTCGGCGCGGTGCATCCCTCCAGATAGCTCACGGACGCGCCCTCGTCGGCGATGATCAGCGTGCGCTCGAACTGGCCGGTCTCCGCCGAGTTGATCCGGAAGTAGGTGGACAGGTCCATCGGGCACCTCACGCCCTTCGGCACGTAGACGAACGACCCGTCGCTGAAGACGGCGGCGTTGAGGGCGGCGAAAAAGTTGTCGCTGGCCGGCACGACCGAACCCAGATACTGCCTCACCAGGTCCGGGTGCTCACGCACCGCCTCGCCGAAGGAACAGAAGATGATGCCCTGCTCGGCGAGCTTGGCCTTGTACGTGGTGCCGACCGAGACGCTGTCGAAGATCGCGTCCACCGCCACGCCGGCCAGCAGCTTCTGCTCGTTGAGCGGAATGCCGAGTTTGGTGTAGGTCTCGAGCAGCTTGGGATCGACCTCGTCCAGGCTTCCGACCGGCTTCGTGGTGCGTGGCGCCGAGTAGTACCTGATGTCCTGATAGTCGATGGGCGCGTAGGTGATGTTCGGCCATGCATGCGGCTCGGTCATCTTCTGCCAGCCGCGAAACGCCTTGAGACGCCACTCGAGCAGCCACTCCGGCTCCTGCTTCTTGGCGGAAATGAGCCTGATGATGTCCTCGTGCAGGCCCTTCGGGGCGACGTCGGCGTCGATGTCGGTGACGAAGCCGTACTTGTATTCCTTGGTGACCAGGCTCTCAACGGACGAGCTCATGACGTCTCCTGGGCGGCGTTGAACCGCACGTAGTATTCGCAGGTGCTGCAGCCGGCCAGCATGTGCTCCCGCCGATCAACCTCGGCGTCAAGGACCTCGGCAAGGAAACGCGCCTCCGCAGCGCAGATCTCGGGAAAGCGTTCGGCAATGGCTGGAATGGCGCAATTGTGTTCAGTCAGTGTGGCGACGCCTCCCTGTTCCCCGACCTCCGCCATGTAACCTTCCTCTGACAGGGCGCGGCCCAGCGCCTGGAGACGCTCCGCAGGGCCCCGGCCAACCAGCTCGGTCCGCAGCCGGCTGCTGAGCTCCGCAAACCGCGACTCCAACATCGCGACGGCCGCGGCGCGGCCGTCGCGCTCGATCATCCGGTCGAGCAATGCCGTGAGCGTCGCTTCGTATCGGCGCGGGAACAGTGCCTCGCCGTCGGCGGTGAGGCCGTAGGCATAGGCCGGGGCCCCGACACCCCGGTGCACGCGTTCGTAAGCCACGAGCCCTTCGGCTTCGAGCTCCTTGAGATGATGCCGAACGGCGTTCACCGAAACCCCGAGTCGCTCCGCCAAGCTCCTGGCCGTCAGGCGGCCGACTCGCTTGAGCTCGAGGAGCACGGCGTGGCGCGGACTCTTTCGGCCCGCGGGGGACATGCCGCTGCGCGCCAAAGGCAGGGGAGCTCCCATGATAGTCGAATGTTAAGTGCCGTAGTCGGGATTGTCAATTTGTACACGAAATTTGGTGCGAAATGAACTAAGTTTACAAGATTCAATAGCTTGTAGCAGGTAAGCCGGGGCGTTATCGATAATAGTAGTCTTTTTTTATACTCCTCTCTGCTTGATCTCCTGCTGGCCTCGCCACTTGCCAAATCGCATATTGGCCTGTCGCTAAGAGGCTCTCGCTCGGCGTTTCCCGGAAAGGCTTATCCATGACCATCCACCGCATCCGGCTACTCGGCGATCCGATTCTGCGGGCCAAGTGCGAACCGATTACGAAGCCCCGCTCCACCGCAGTCCGGGTGATCCTGGACGACATGCGCGAGACACTTCGCGATTGGCAGTCACGGTTCGGGAGCGGGCGAGCCATCGCAGCGCCCCAGATCGGCGCCCCGGTGCGGATGATCTACTGCGAGATGGACAAGCCCTGGGCGCTCATCAATCCCGAAATCGTCGACATCGGGAATGAGGATTTCGAGGTGTGGGACGACTGCTTCTCCTTTCCCAACCTGCTGGTGCGGGTCTCCCGGTCGTACCGGATCCGGGTGCGATATCAGGACACGAAGGGTGAGTGGCACGAAGAGGACCTCGAGGGAGACCGGGCGGAGCTACTCCAGCACGAGATCGACCACCTCGACGGCGTGCTGGCCGTGGACCGGCCGCACGGCCTGGATCCGTTCTGCCTGCGAGAAGAGTGGCACCGCCTGCACGGGCCGGACGGCCGCTACGGACCGCCCGAGGATCGCAACACCAGCTACGCCTCCCCCCTGAGCGGGCTGCTCTAACCCACTCGGAGTTTACGTTCCGCTCAGTCTTCGGAGATCTTCGCGAACATCGAGCGCCAGGCGCGTCGCGCGCGCGATCGAGTGAGCGGACCGATCGGCTGAACGAGCGCGTCGATCGAAAGCAGCGTCGCGGAACGAGCTCGCCACCCCGCGACGCCTCGACGCCCTTTCCAGGGCACGCGACCCCTTGCGCCACCCTAGGCACCTTCGTATACCTACCGGAACGCAGCGTCGCCTGGAGCGGCGCGAATGCTCGAGCGGATACTTCGGAGGAGCCCTCGCAATGACGTACGTGATCGCCGAGGCATGCATCGGGGTGAAAGACCGCGCCTGCGTGGACGTGTGTCCGGTGGACTGCATCTACGAGGGCGAGGACCAGCTCTACATCCATCCCGACGAATGCATCGACTGCGGCGCGTGCGAGCCCGAGTGTCCCGTGACGGCCATCTTCCCGGAGGAGGATGTGCCGCCGAACCAGACCTCCTACATCGAGAAGAACCGCGAGGTCTTCAACAGCGACACCCCTCCGGGCCGCCCCAAGCGCTGAGCCAGCGGCAGTCCTTCTACGCGGAAAGGGAGCTCCGAGGTGGAGCTCCCTTTCTGCATGCAGCCTTCATCCAGTTAGGCGATCGCCCGGCAAAAGGAGAGCAGCCCCGGGATCGAACTGCTTGGCCGCGACCCCGGAGCCGAGTTTGGAAGGACGATCAACGGTGACGCATGGAACTGCGTTTCCCGCCGAGTTCACAACGCGGCAGGTGACCAAAAGGTTTCATCCGACCAGTCGGAGGAAGTCCCGGATCAGGGCCGTGGTCTCGTGGGGTCGCTCGAGCGGCGGCACGTGGGCGGCGCCGTCCACGACGGCGAGCCGGGCGCCGGGAATCGCGCCTGCCATTCGCCGAGCGGCGTCGGGAGGGGTCAGCGTGTCCTCCTGGCCCACGATGACGAGCGTCGGGAGGCCGGCCAGAGTGGGCAGCAGTCCCGTGCTGTCGGGGCGGTCGCGCATGGCCGCGAGCGCTCCGACCAGACCCGCAACCGGGGTCGCGGCCATGATGCCCCTGAGCCGCGCTACGGCCTCGGGCGATCGTTGTCTCGTCGTGTCCGACAATACCTTCGGCAGCATCGCGTCGGCCACCGCCTCGGCGCCGCTCTCCCTGGCCAGGGCGGCCGAGGCATCGCGCGCCCGGCGCGCCTCGGCGCTGTCGGCTTCGGCGCGGGTATCGATGAGAATCAGGCCGCGCACCCGGCTCCGCCAGCGTCGCAGGAACTCGAACGCCACGTAGCCGCCCATCGACAGACCGCACAGCACCGCGTCTTCCGCGCCGAGCGCGTCGAGCAGTGCCGCGAGATCCGCGGCGTAGGTGCCCATTCCATAGCCCAGATCAGGTGCGTCGGACTCACCCATGCCGCGGAGATCGGGCGCGATACGGCGATAGCCGTCGAGCCGCTCCAGTTGATCGTTCCAGATGCCGCGGTTGAACGGGTAGCCGTGGACGAACAGCACCGCCGGCCCGTCGCCCACGACATCCACGGCGAGGCTCACGCCGTTCACGATCATCCGCTGCGCCCCTCCGGGGCCGGGGCGCGCGTGCATGAAGTCCCCGAACTCGACGGGCACCGGCACCGGGCGGCCGTCGTGGTTGATGCAGACGAAGACGAACTCGGCCGTGGCGATCGGGGCGTCGTCACGCGTGCGTCGCGCCGTCTGCCGCATGGTGAAGCTCGTCCGCCCATGGTGGGTCAGGGCCTGGTGGAACCGAAGCACGTCGCCGGGGAAGGCCGCGGCATGATAGTCGATGGTCGTCTTGCGAACCGCCGGCCACGCGCCGGCCCGGGTGAAGACGTCCATGCCCGGACCGCGCACCAGCATCTCCCAGCGGGCCCGCTCGAACAGGCTGAGGAAGGACGCCTGGTTGAGGTGCCCGAAGGCATCGCACTCGTCGGGATAGACGAGCAGGTCGATCTCGCCAGGGTGGGCCATGACCCAAGATAGCGCGAGCGAAAACGGACGGGCTCGGCTACACTTCCCATGACCCCGCGGAGAGCACGTCTCCGCTTGCGACGCCCTCACCGCCCCTCACTATGAAGCCCGCCACGGACTACATCCGCCACGCCGCCAGGCTCGCGCGCAAGCTCCAGATGGATGCCGCGACGGGCGGCACCCCTCAGCCCGACGCCGAGTTCTTCAAGGTCCTGGGGAAGGCACTCGACGAGATCGCTGCGGGTCTCGAGCAGGTCTCGCGGTCCGAGTGAGCCGGCCGCTGCTGATCCAGTCCCAGCCCGAGCTGGAGGCGCTGTTCACCCGGCTCCAGGACGCGCCGCTCCTCGCGCTTGACACGGAGGCGGCCAGCTTTCATCGGTATGCCGATCGGATCTATCTGATCCAGGTAAGCTCCCGGTCGGAAACGGCGGTCATCGATCCCCTCGCGGTGGAGAGCCTGGCGCCGCTCGGCCGAATCCTGGCCGATCCGGCGATCGAGATCGTGTTTCACGACGCCGACTACGACCTCCGGCTGCTCGACCGCGAGTACGGATTCCGAGCGACCCACGTGTTCGACACCCGGATCGCCGCCCAGCTGCTGAACGAGCCGGGCGTGGGGCTCGCGGCGCTGCTGGAGAAGTACCTGGAGATCCGGCTGGACAAGCGCTTCCAGCGTGCCGATTGGTCGGCTCGCCCCCTGTCAGCGGGCATGCTGGAATACGCCGCCTCCGACACCCGGCATCTCCCCACCTTGCGCGACCTGCTGCGCACGCGGCTGGAAGAGACCGGTCGGCTGGACTGGGCGACGGAGGAGTTCGCGCTGCTCGATGGCATCCGCTGGGGTCCGAGCGACCACGAGCCCGGCTACCTGCGGATCAAGGGCGCGAAGGCGCTGAAAGGCCGGGAGCTGGCCATCCTGCGGGAGCTGTACGAATGGCGCGAAGGCGTGGCCCAGCGGCTGGATCGGGCCACGTTCCGCGTACTGGGTAACGAGCCGATGCTGACGATGGCGAAGCGGCCTCCGGCGGATCTGGCCGGGATCAAGGCCGTCCCGGGCATCAGCGCCGACCAGGCCGAGCGCCGGGGGCGGGAACTGCTCGCGGCCATCGGGCGCGGCCTGGCGGTCCCCGAGCGGGACCTGCCCAGAGTGGAGCGGCCTCCTCGCCGGGTCGTCGACCCGGCATTCGACGCGACACTGGAGCGGCTCAAGGTGGTCCGTAACCGGTTGGCGAGCGAGCTGGACCTGCAACCCGGCGTCCTCTGTCCGAACGGCACGCTGGAAGCGATCGCCCGGGCGCGACCGACCTCGAGGGAAACCCTGGCGCAGGTACCGGAGCTCAGACCTTGGCAGCTGCGGGAGATCGGGGAAACGCTGCTGGGCGCGGTCGCGGAGCCCGCGGCGGCGCCGGCGGCAAGCGCAAGGGAAGGGATGTAAGGGGCGGGGGCGTCAGAACCCGAGAAACGCGCGCACGCGCGGGTCCATCTTTTCCGGCGTCCAGTAGGGATCCCACACCAGCTCGACATCGACGGACCGCACCCCCTCCATGTCGCAAAGCACTCGCTTCACGTCGTCGATAATATCGGTACCGGCGGGGCAGCCCGGGCTCGTGAGCGTCATGCGGACGCGCACGTCGCCGCTCGGGTCGACCTCGATGTCGTATACCAGGCCGATATCGATGATGTTGAGGTTGAGCTCGGGATCCTTGACGGCGCGGAGCGCCTTGCGCAGCGCGTCGGGAGTCGGCGGCGTCAGGGGGGTCGGGGCGGCGGGTCCGGGAGAGGTCTCAGTCATACGAGTATCCTAACACGGTCGATTGCCCCCGGCGCGGCGCCGGCTCAGCAGCCGGCAATCAGTTCCTGGGTGCAGCCGTGGGGCACGAGTCGGACGGTGGCGTCGCTGAGCGCCGCCCGCACCACTTTCAGCTCCTTCAGCGACTCCCGCACGCGCGGGTCGAAAGCGCGGTTGGTCAGGAACACGAGAAACAGATTTCGCGCCGGATCGACCCAGAGCTCGGTGCCGGTGAATCCGGTGTGGCCGTAGGCCGACGTGCTCACCAGACTGCCGAACACGCTGGGCTCATCGGGCTTCGTTTCGGGAGTGTCCCATCCGAGCAGCCGGGACCCGCTGTGCGGCCCCTTCATCAGGAATCGGCTCAGGGTTTCGGGACGCACCCATTGCCGGGCCGGTCCGGCCCCCGACCGCAGCCAGACCTGGGCGTAGCGCGCGAGGTCCATGCCGGTCGAGAAGACGCCCGCGTGCCCGGCGACGCCGCCCATGGCCACGGCGTTCTGATCGTTCACGTCGCCGGGGACCGGGCGGCCGCGCCAAACGCCGCTCGGGGCGATCCGACGCTTCAGCTTCGAGGGCGGCCGGTACATCGTCTGGGTCATTTCGAGCGGGGTGAACACCTCGCGGCGGGCGAGCTGGTCGAGGGGCATGCGCCCGAGCTTCTCCGCGATCAGGCCGAGCAGCAACGCGTTGAGGTCGCTGTACTCGGCGCTGTCGCCCGGCGTGCGCACCAGCGGCTGCGCATAGAGGAGGTCGACGGTGCGAGCCCGGCTTCCGCGCGCCTTCACGTAGAACGGCACGTAGCTCTTGAGGCCGCTCGTGTGATCGAGCAGCATGCGCACGGTCACGTCATTCTTGAGGCCGCCCGAGAAGCGGGGCAGGTACCGGCGCACGGGCGCGTCGAGCTCGAGCCTGCCCTGATCGACGAGCCGCATGGCGATACTCGTCGTGCTCACGATCTTGGTGATCGAGGCGATGTCCCACAGCGTGGAGTCAGGGTCCGGGACGGCGGAGGCCGCGCTCCAGGTGAAGTGTCCGTAGCCCCTCGCGTACACGATCGAATCGCGACGGCCGATCACCACGACCGCGCCCGGATAGATGCCCTTCGCGATGCCGTCGCGGACGGCGCTGTCGACCTCGGCAAGCGACTGGGCGTGCGCCGGCGCGGCCGTCAGGGACAGGGCCAGCATGCCGACGACCAGACTGGTTGGCCACGCCATCGCACCCATGCAATTCTCCAGTGGAAAAACACCGCCCGCGCGGCCCGGCCCGGCGCAACGCGCGCTCGAGGCTCCGCCGGCCCCGGAAGGCCGCCATCGAACCGCGAAATTGATCGGTGGGAACGCTCCCCGGTCATGCAGGCAACGATCGTGCCCGCAGACGCGGCAGGCGGTCGACGGAACGCGTGCTACCGCTCCCCCTCGATGACGTCCCGGACGGGTCCGGGAGGCAGCCGATAGAGCACGGCCGCCGTCCGGCGATCGCGATCCGAGAGCACGCCGGTGCGGGTGGCGGGAAACATGACGTCGTTCGAGTCGGCCGAGTGGGGGAGACCGATCGCGTGGCCGGTCTCGTGCACCGCCACCGAGAGCATGGCATCGTCGGGGAGCAGGATGCCGGTGTTGGTGCGGACCGCGAGCGAGACGAGGGCGCGGCGCACGCGGCCGGACTGATCCCAGGTCAGATCGGTCTGGCCGGCGCGGTCGAAATCGAAGTGGTCGATCCAGCGGATCAGGATGTCCGCCTTGCTGGTGTCGCTCACGAGCGAGAAGTGCAGCCCGATCCCCAGGCTCTCCCAACGGTCGAGCGAAGTGCGAACGTAGTCGGCCATCTTCGGCGACCAGCCGGGCACGCCGCCCTCGACGATGGCGACCTTGATCGGGGCGCCCCACCGGTCGGGCCAGCGCCGTACCACGGAATCGGTGCTCAGGATCAGGGAGTCCAGATAGGTGGACCCGGCCTCCCGGGTGAGCGCCTCTCGGGCGGCGAGCCGGGCCAGGCGGTCATCCCCCGCTCGGGACCGGGTGGCCACCGCCACAGGAGCCGCCGCCTTTCGGCTCAGGTCTGGGGTGGCGCTCCGGGTCTCGCTCGCCACCGGTTCAGCCGCCACCAGGTAACGGCGGGTGGCCTCCAAGACCCGTTCGGCCAGCACCATGACCAGCAGGCCGAGGGTGATCAGGGGAAGCAGGTGGCGCCGCATATCTGACAATATGCAGGGCTCCCGGCTTCGGCCGCCAGCGTGGGCCGTTGCGCTGGCGCCGGACCCCCCAGCCGTCTAACATTTTGCCACTTTCACGCCGGGCCGGGCCCGGGAGGACCTCTGATTCTGATGGACCGTTACGCCCGGGCGCTGGTGCGGTGGCGCTGGGTGGTGCTGGTGGTTTGGGCGGTGATCGGGGCGGTGGCGGCCGTGCGGGCGCCGGCCACCCCTGCCCTGCTCAACATCCGCGGCGGGAGCGACCGGCCGACCGAGGCCTCCCGCACCGAAGACCTTCTGACCAGCCGGTTCAGCCGCCCCATCGGCGAATTCTTCGCGGTCACCCTCCAGGCCCCGGGCTCGTTCGACGCGCCGGGGCCCCGGGCCGCGCTCGACACCCTGCTCGAGGCGTTGCACCGCCAGCCCTACGTGCGCGGCCTGGTGTCGTACCCCTCGACGGGCGATACCACCTTCGTGAGCCGGGACCGCCGCTCCACGTTCATCATCGTGGCGCTCGAAGCCACGCGGGGCGACAGCGCCGGCGCGCTGGTCGTACCGGTCCGCCGGCTGGTCAGGGCGACGATGGCGCGCGTTCCGGGAGGCGCCGGCTATCGCGCGCTGGTGACCGGACGCGCGCCGCTCGACCTCGACGTCCGCACGGTGGTGACCCGGGACAGCACGCTGGGCGAGAAGCGGCTGCTGCCGCTCACGCTCGTGATCCTGGTGCTCGCGTTCGGGGCGCTCGTGGCGGCGGCCCTTCCGCTGGTGGTCGGGGTGCTGGCGATCGCGGTGTCGCTCGCGATCATCGGGCTCATCGCGCACGTCACGCCGATGTCGGTCTTCGTGCTCAACATGACGACGATGATCGGGCTCGGCGTGGGCATCGACTACTCGCTGCTCGTGGTGACCCGGTTCCGCGAGGAGCTGGCGCGCGGCGCGCGCCGGCAGATCGCCGCGGTCAATACGCTGGCCACGGCTGGGCGGGCGGTGATCACGTCCGGGCTCACGGTGGTGGTGGGATTCGGCGCGCTGCTGCTCACGCCGCTGATCGAGACCCGCAGCGTGGGGATCGGCGGGCTCATCGTGGTCGCGGTGGCGGTGATGCTCTCCATCACCCTGCTGCCCGCGATGCTCGCGATCCTGGGCCGCAACATCGACCAGCCGCGCTGGCTCGCCCGTCGGCTCGCGTGGTATCACGCGCCCCAGGTCTGGGAGAAGTGGGCGCGTACCCTGAGCCGCCATCCGATCCGGGCGATGGCTTACGGCGGCGCCGTGATCGCGACCCTGACCCTTCCGGTCTTCTTCATCAAGATCGGGCTGCCGTCGCGGCACTGGTGGCCGGCGGGCACCGAGGCGGGCGCAGGGCTCGACGCGCTCTCGGCGATGGGCGTGGCGGGCTTCGTTCAGCCGGTCCGGGTGCTGGTCGAGGTTCCGCCGGGACGGAGCGCGGTGGACGCGAGCTCCCTGCGCGGCCTCATGACCCTCAGTGACTCGCTCCGCGCCGACCCGCGCGTGCGCGAGGTCCGCAGCCTGGTGACGCTCCAGCCCAAGGGCAGCCTGCTGGGCTACTCGCTCCTCTACAGCGACCTGCCCGCCGCCCGCGCCAGGTACCCCGACTTCCTCGACGCCTACCTGAGCACCGACCACCGCTACACGCTGCTCGACGTGATCCTCGCCGACACCACCTCGCTCACCACGGCGACGGATGTCGTGCTGCGCGCGCGGCATCTCGCGACCGCGAAGCTCCGCGGCTCCAAAGGCATGCGCATCACCGTCGGGGGCTATTCGGCGGCGGCCCTCGACTTTCAGGACGACCTGCTGGCGCGATTCCCCCTGCTGATCGTCCTGATCCTGAGCGCCACCGCGATCATGCTGGCCCTGGCGTTCCGGTCGCTCCTCGTCCCGATCAAGGCGATCATCATGAACACCCTGTCGGTGAGCGCCACCTTCGGGCTCATCGTGCTGGTGTTCCAGAACGGCGTGGGTTCAGGGATCTTCGGCCTCGACGGGCCGACGTCCGCGATCTTCGTGGCCGTGCCGGTCCTGGTGTTCGCGGTGGTCTTCGGTCTCAGCATGGACTACGAGGTGTTCCTGCTGAGCCGGATCAAGGAGGCGTTCGACCGCAGCGGCCGGAATACCGAAGCCACGATGGAGGGACTGAGCGCGACCGCGTCGGTGATCACCTCGGCCGCGCTGATCATGATCCTGGTGTTCGGGATCTTCGCCTTCGCGCGGGTGCTCGCGATGCAGCTCATGGGCTTCGGCCTGGCCGTGGCCGTGCTGCTCGACGCGACGGTGATCCGGATGGTGCTGGTGCCCGCGTTCATGCAGGCGATGGGCCGGTGGAACTGGTGGCCGGGCGTGCGACGGATCAGGCCGAAGAACCGGCTGTCGTCAGAAATGCCGGAGCTCCAGGGCTGACGGCGGAAGGCCTAGCGGGCCGCCCGGACTCCGGCCGCCCCGGCCGCGAACCGGGAGAGCCGCACGGCGAAGGTGAGCACCGCCCAACCCACGAACGCCAGCACGGCCAGGGCACAGGCCAGCGCGAGCGCCGCAAGCTGCCGATCCCGTCCCGAAGACGGCTCGGCAGCCGGCGCCCCCGCCGGCGGCGCTCCGGCCCGCACCCGGGCGAACGCCTCCCGCCGCCGCGCTTCGTCTCCCCCATCCTCCTCGGGCAGGCTTCGGACCAGGGCCGTCATCGACGGGAGAGCCGGCAGGCCGAGGCCGGGCACTGGCGGACGGAAGCGGAGCCGCTCGGCCCACGCCAGACGGATCTCCGGGTGCAGGCCCGCCGGCTGCCAGCTCTGGCGAGCGGCGTCGAACACGGGAGTGGTCGCGTCGATGAGCGCCGCCTCGACGGCGTCGAGCACCGCTTCGACGTCGGCGAACTCGAGATCCCCCGCGTCGGGATCGCTGCAGACGAAGCGCGCCGCGGTCACCGTTTCGCGTCCAGCCAGTTGGGCCCGACCCCGATGTCCACCACCAGCGGCACGCGCAGCTCGACCACGCCCTCCATGTGGCGGCGCACCAGCGCGCGCATCGCGTCAACCTCCTCGGGCGGGGCCTCGAAGAGCAGCTCGTCGTGGACCTGGAGCAGCATGCGGCTCTGCAACTCGTCCTCGCGGAGCGCGTCGTGGATGCGGATCATGGCGAGCTTGATCAGGTCGGCCGCGGAGCCCTGAAGCGGCGAGTTCTGCGCGTTGCGCTCGCCGTACGCGCGCATGTTGAAGTTGCGGTCCTTGATCTCGGGGATGTACCGGCGGCGCTTGAAGAAGGTCTCGACGTAGCCCTGCTCCCGCGCCAGCCGGATCTGCCGGTCGAGAAACGCGCGCACGCCGGCGAAGCGCTCGAAATAGCGCGCGATGAAGCTGCGAGCATCCTCCTGCGCGATGCCGAGCTGGCGGCTCAGCGCGAACGGACCCTGGCCGTAGATGGTCGCGAAGTTGATCGTCTTGGCCCGGGCCCGCATGTCGGGCGTGACCTGGTCCACCGGCACGGAGAAGATGAGGGCCGCGGTCTGCCGGTGGATGTCGCCGCCCTGGTGGAACGCCTCGATGAAGGCGGGATCGCCCGACAGGTGCGCCATCAGGCGGAGCTCGATCTGCGAATAGTCGGCCACGAGGAACTGCCAGCCGGCCCGCGGCACGAAGCCGCGGCGGATCTCCTCGCCCCGCGGCGTGCGGACGGGAATGTTCTGCAGATTCGGGTCGGACGAGCTCAGCCGGCCGGTGGCGGCACCGGCCTGGTTGAAGCTGGTGTGGATGCGCCCCGTCTCCGGGTTCACCGTGGCGGGCAGGGTGTCGACGTACGTGCTCTTGAGCTTCTGCAGCTCCCGGTAATCGAGGATCAGCTGCGGCAGCGCGTGGCCCATGGCGGCGAGCTGCTCCAGGACGTCGGCGTCCGTGCTGGGGCCGCTCTTGGTGCGCTTGAGCACCGGGAGCTGCTGCTTTTCGAACAGGATCGTGGCGAGCTGCCGCGGCGAGTTGAGGTTGAGCGCCTCGCCCGCGACCGTGGCGATCTCGCCTTCGAGCCGCCGGAGCTCGGCGCCGAGCTCGGCGCTCAGGCGCGCGAACACCGCGGGGTCGATCGAGATCCCGTCCCATTCCATGTCCACGAGCACGGCCACCAGCGGCATCTCGATCTCGCGGAGGAGCGGCTCCATCTCGATCTCGCGCAAGGCCGGCGCGAAGAGCTCGTGCAGCAACAGCACGGCCCCGCTGTCGGCGCCGCAGTATGCCGCCGCGGTCGCGACGGGCACCTCGGCGAAGGGAATCTGCGCCTTGCCCCGTCCGGTCACGTCGGCGTAGGTCTGGATCGTGCGGCCGAAATGCTCGAGGCAGAGGGTGTCGATGGCGTGAGAGCGCCGGCCGGGATCGAGGACGAAGCTCTCGAGCATCGTGTCGTGGGCCACGCCCGCGAGCTCGACGCCCGCCCGGCGGAGCACCTGCCAGTCGTATTTCACGTTGTGACCCGCCTTCTTCACGGCGGGGTCCCCGAGCAGCGCCGCCAGAGGTGCCATCCGCGCGTCGGTGAGCGGCGGCAGATTCGTGACGGGCGTCGGCGCCGCGAGCTCGCCCGCCGGCGGGCGATGGTCGAACGGCAGGTACCACACCTCGGTAGGGCTCGCCGCGAGCGACAGCCCCACCAGCGCGGCGCGCCGGGGCTCGAGCGAGTTCGTCTCGGTGTCGAGACCGACCAGGGGCGCGGCGCGGAGGCGGCTGATCAGGTCCGCCAGATGCCTCGGGTCGTCGAGGAGGGTGACGTCGAGCGCCGGCTGCTCGTCGAGCGCGTGCCAGTCGGCCGCCGTCTCGGGCAGCGTCGCGACCGCCGAGCCCTCCCCCGCGGTGCCGAAGCCTTCCGGCTGGCTGGGCGGCGGCAGATCGATCGCGGGAGGGACGACCTCGGCCGCCTCGACGGCGGCGCCCGTCCCGCCCTGCCCTCCCACGCGCTTGGCGAGCGAGAAGAACTCGAGCTCCGACAGCAGCCGGAGCAGCGTATCCCGATCGGGCTCGCGCAGCACCATGTTCGGTAAATCCAGCTCCACCGGCACATCGCGCCGGATGGTGACGAGCTCCTTGGACAGGCGCGCGTTGTCGGCCTGCGCCAGCAGGGCTTCGCGGGTCCGCTTGGTCGGGATCTCGGCGGCGTGGGCGAGGATGGTTTCCAGATCGCCGTATTGGGCCAGGAGCTTCTGCGCGCCCTTCTCGCCGATGCCCCGCACCCCCGGGATGTTGTCCGATGCGTCGCCTACGAGGGCGAGAAAATCCACGACCTGGCGCGGCGCCACGCCGAGGCGCTCGGCGCCGTTGGACTCGTCGACCCATACCTCGTCCACCGCCGCCGGGCCGCCCCGGCCCGGGTTGAGCAGGCACACCCCGGGCGCGATGAGCTGATAGAAATCCTTGTCGCCCGACACGATGACCGACTGCAGTCCGTTCACGGCGCCCTGGGTGGCGAGGGTGCCGATGACGTCGTCGGCCTCGTAGCCGCGGATGGCGACCAGCGGGATCCGGAACGCCTCGAGCAGCGCGCAGATCCGCTCCACCGCGCGATCGAAGTCGGCCTGCAGCGAATCGTCGAGCTTTTCGCGGGTGGACTTGTACTCGGGGTAGCGCTCCTCGCGGAACGACGTGCCGGCGTCGTTGACCCAGGCCACGTAGTCGGGCCGGTACTTGTCCCGGAGGCGGATCAGGAAGTTGACCACACCCCAGGCGGCCGAGGTGTTCTCTCCCTTGGTCGTCCGAAGCGGCCGCGAGATCATCGCGAAGAACGCGCGATAGATCAGGGCATAGCCGTCGATCAGGAAGAGCTGCGGCGGAGTATGGTTGGGCATGTGGGGAAGATAAGACGGTCGAGCCGCGCCCGTCCCCTGCCCTCTCAGGTCGTGGCGGGCGCGCCCGGACGGCTATTCCTGCCGGCGCAGCCTCGCGAGGGTGCGCTCGTAGTCCGCACGGCTGCCGGGCACGAGCTTGAGACGGCCGAACCCGCTCTCGTCGCGGAAGAACAGCTCGAGGCGGTAGGTGATGTAGGTCCACTTGACGATGCGATTGGCCGTGGTGCCGGGCGTGTTCTCGACCACCTCGTCCGGCGCGCCGAGGTTGATATAGACCTCGCCCCGGTCGGTGCGCCACCCGGGCTCGTCCTCGTCGGTGAAACGCTGGTTGGCCTGCGCCACCCGGGTGAAGTACGAGTTGAGCGCCTCGTTCTCGGGCGTGGTGGTATTAGGGTCGGTCGAGACGTAGAACTCCCGCCAGAGCTTGGCGCGCTCGGAGGCCGGCGCCTTCCGCATGGCGCTGATCTCGTTGTCGTGCCCGAAGTAGCGGAGAATGTCGAGCATCTCGTCGAAGTTGGTCACCACCCACGCCTGGGTGAACGACACCAGCGCCGACACCTTGCGCTCGGCGGCGCCCTCTCCCACGACCAGCGTGAGCTCGCCCAGCGCCACGCTGTCGGGCGAGAGCCGGACGACCTGGCTTTCCACCTGGCGTCCGCCCCGGAAGCGGAGCTCGTTCTGATGAACGACGTTCTGCTGCTCGTCGATGACCTTGAAGGGCACGGTGGTCGGTTTGGTGAAGTTGTAGCCCTCGATGTAGGCCAGCAGCGTGTCGCTGCCGTAGCCCACGGCACCCCGCGGGTTGAGCACGAGATTGAGCGGATCGGTCAGGTTGCCCCGCCCCGTCGCCTGGTACGCGAGAATCGGCGCGCTGGTGGTGCCCGCCGTGAAGTTGGGCGTCGTGTAGTCGGCCTCGGCGTGGCTCTCGGAGGTGGAGCCCACGTCGCGCACGGTCACGCTCACGTGGTAGGTGCCCGGGACCAGCCGCAGGAGCTGCTGGAAGAGCACGCTCTCGTCCGCGCGCTGGGTCTCCTGGAAGGTGGGCACCCGCACGATCTCCTCGCGGGTGACATCCACCGAGGGCGTGCCCTCCCGCCGGAACGACAGGCTCACCCGATAGCGGGCGACGAACACGTTGCCCTCGCGCTGGAAGGCGAGCGCCCGGTTCTCGAGCGACAGCCCCAGCACGCCGATGACCGAGTCCGCCGGCGCCGCCGCGAACGCCACGTTGCCGACGAACGGCAGCGGCTGGTCGGCGGCCAGGCGGCCGAGGCGACGGTAGAACTCCGTGGAGTTCAGGACCCGAGTGAGCGACTCGGAGGCGGAGGGCCCGCGCTCGCTGCCGACCCGACTCCAGCTGCCGCAGCCACCCAGCGTGGCGCACAGCATTGCGGACATCACCAACCGGCGCATCCAGCTCTCCAGGGATGAGGCGGCACCGAAGCGCACGAGCGAGATGGACGGTTAAGGTCGCTCACGGGCGCACGTCACGCAACTTGCTGCGGGCCCGGATTCTCGGTAGCTTGGCGGTTCGATGAACGCCGACAACATGGTAGGCCGTACGGTCGCCGGGTACCACCTCGCGGAGTACATCGGCGAGGGCGGAACCGCGACCGTCTACCGCGCCGAACACCCGGAGCGCGGCCGTGCGGCCGTGAAGATCCTGCGTCCGCGTCTGGCGCAGGACCCGATCGCGGTGAAGCGGTTTCTTCGCGAGGCCGAGTACGGCGCGCGGGTGCGCCATCCGAACATCGTTCAGACCTACGACTACGGCGCGACCGATGGGCTGCACTATCTGGCGCTCGAGTGGGCGCAGGGCGAGCCGCTGGCCGAGTTCGTGAGTCGGTCGGGCAAACTGGCGCCGCCGCTCGTGGCCACGATCGTCGAGCAGCTCGGCGCCGCGCTGTCGTGCGCGCACAAGGCGGGCATCATCCACCGGGATCTCAAGCCCGCCAACATCATGTACGACCCGGCCACCCAGACGGCCAAGCTGTTGGATTTCGGCATCGCGCGGGACGCCGAGCTGAACCCGGAAGAGCGGCTCACGCGGGCTGGCTTTTTCGTGGGAACCCTCCAGTACGTGGCGCCGGAGACGCTGAGCGGCGAGTTGGTGAACGAGCAGGCGGACGTGTACAGCCTGGCGACCATCGCGTACTACCTGCTGACGCAGGAGTTGCCGTTCACCGGGAAGAGTCCCAGGGAGTTGTTTCAGCAACTACTTACCCAGGCCCCCGTGCCGCTCAACCAAGCCGTTAAGGGGCTTCGCTTTCCGGCACCGGTTGAGGCCGCGGTCATGCACGGGCTCGAGCGCGATCTGGCGAAGCGGTCCAGGACGGTGGACGAATTCGCCGCTGAGGTGTGCACGGCCATCCGCCAGGGCGGAGGGAAGCGCGGCTTCCTGGCCTCTCTGTTCGGCAAGGGCGGAGAGTGAACGAGGCCGATCGCCTTCGCCAGCTGCTGCTGGAGCGATCGGTCCGCCACGGTGACTTCGTTCTCGCCTCGGGACAGCGTTCCTCCTTCTACATCGACTGCCGCCTCACCACGATGAGCGCCGAAGGCCAGGTCCTGATCGGCCGGCTCGGCCTCGCAGCAATCCGCGGCGCCGGGTGGGCACCGAGCGGCGTCGGGGGACTCACCATGGGCGCCGACCCGGTCGCCTATGCGATCGCCGCCGCAAGCTGGACCAGCGGCCCCGCGATCGACGCCTTCAGCGTGCGAAAAGATGCGAAGGAGCACGGGATGGCCCAAGCGATCGAGGGCAACTTCCGGCCGGGCGACCGGGTCATCGTGATCGAGGACGTGATCACCTCGGGCGGCTCGGCGCGCAAGGCGATCGAGGCGCTTGAAGCGGCCGGCGGGCAGGTCCTCGGCGTGCTCGCGGTGGTGGACCGCGAGCAGGGGGGAAGGGAAGCGCTCGAGGCTGGCGGCGTACAGGTCGTGTCGCTGACGACGGCCTCACTGCTCGGCGTGGGACCGACGACCGCCGGCGGCTGAGGCTCTTGCCGCTGTGCCCCGGGCGCAGGCCTGCTCGCGCGGCCTGCCCACCGGCACCCTGCCCACCGCCAAACCCTGCC
>JAICJD010000157.1 GCA_025928645.1 Gemmatimonadales bacterium | reverse complement strand
GCCGGAGTCGTGCAGGCGTCGGGCGTCGGTCCGGTGCGGCTGGTCTGGACCTTCGACCACAACGGTCTCTTTCATCTGGTGCAGCTTGCCGGCCTCACGCTCCTTGCGCTGGGCCTGCGCCGCCTGCTCGCCTCACCTGTACCGGAGACGTCCGGATGAGCCCTGAGCTCGTGGCCGGCATCCTCGACCGTGATCTCCGCACGCTGAGGCGCGAGATCGAAGCCTACCCCGAGGAAGGTCAACTGTGGGAAGCGGTGCCGGGGCTTCCCAACTGCGGCGGCACGCTCGCGCTGCACCTGGCGGGCAATCTTCAGCACTACATCGGAGCCCGGTGGGGCGGCACCGGGTACGCGCGCGACCGGGACGCCGAGTTCGCGCGCCGCGACGTGCCGCGGTCCGAGCTGGTGGCGGAGATCGAGCGGGCGCGCGCGGCGGTGGCCGCCGGTCTGGCGCGGTTGCCGGCGGCGGCGCTCGCGGTCGAGTATCCGGAGGTGGTCGGACGGTCGCGCGTGCGCACGGACGAGTACCTGGTCCACCTGTGCACGCACATGGCCTACCACCTGGGCCAGCTCGACGCCCACCGCCGTCTCGTGACCGGAAACGCGGCCGGCGTCGGCGCGCTCAGCCCGAACGAGCTGGCGAGCGCGCGTCCCGCCGCCGACTGAGCGCGCCGACGCTCAGCAGCTGGTCATGGGGCCGCCGGCCAGGAGCTCGAAATCGCTGCCGTGCACCGGATGGGCACGGAGCTGATCGAGGGCCTCCTCCCACGCGGGGTTGGCCGTGCCGGTGAGGTACCAGGCACTCCCCTGGTCGGCGAGCATGAGCCCGTAGGTCTTGAGCGCGGTGAGGATCACGAGGGCGTCGCCCGAGTAGGGCGCGAGCGAGAAGTCGGCGCGGAGGCGCGCGCGCGTGCCGTAAGGCGGCAGGCTCGCGTCGGCATACTGGCCGCAGTGACTTGCCGGCGCGATGTACGCGCGCCTGACGTGCGGCACCGTGAATCGGATCGCGTGGGTGATGCGTCCGGCCGCGACCTCATCGTGCCTGAGCAGGCCGGGGAGGATGGGGAGACCCGCCGCGTCGGCCGAGGTCCAACCCGCCGGCCGGGTGGCGTTGACGGTGAGGTCCCAGCGCGCGGACGAGCTCACCCGGAAGCCGCCGGCCGTGCGGACCGCGTTGTACAGCTCGTACAGCACGCAGTCGCCCTGCTGCACGACGAGCACGTGCCGGTCGCCCGAGGCGGGATCGGGATCGCTCGTGCTGCCGCCCTCGATGGGTACGTCGCGCGGGATCGGCATCGGGCCCGGGTCGCTTTCGTCCGAGTAGTCGGCGCCGTCGGTCCCGTAGGTGATCGCCACGGGTGGCTGGTCGGCGGGGACGACCGTGTAGGGAATGCCGTAGTACTCCTCGGTCGTGCCCAGATCGAGATGGAGGGCGCTTCCCGGCGACATAACCGCCAGCAGCGCGTCGGAGTTGGCGGCGACGGGATCGCCGCTCACGTCCCGGTTCCATGCGTTGTCCGCCGGAAAGATTTGGCAGCCCCCGACGCTCGCGACCGCGCCGGCCGGCGGAGTCGGGGGCGATGACGGCGGATCGGTCGGACCGGGGACAGCGGGGTCGGTCGGATCGGGCCCGCGGGTGCCGCAGGCTGCAAGAAGCAAGGTGACGAGGATGTGCCGGCCGCGCATGGAAGTCCTCCTGCCGGTGGAGGGTAGGCCGTGACTGCAACGGGTGGCGTCGCGGCTGACGCTGAGGGGCAAGATCCATGCGCCGTACCCTGGAGAGCCGGTTGCACCGGCCCGCGGAGGGACCATGGACGACGCGCAGAGTCATCCCACCAATACCCGTGAGTTCATGGCGATGTGGAACGCCGTGACGGCCGAGCACCTGACGCACAAGCTCGCCGGGGTACTCCAGGAGCTGGCGGGTCGGGCGCCGGGCGCGCCGGCCATGGATGCAGCAGAGGCCGAGGCGCTCGCGCCGCTCCTGGTACGGGCCTTCCACATCGCGAGCTCGCCGGATGGCGGTCCCCACGCCGCCGTCCAGTTTCTCGCGGAGTACGCGCCTGAGTCCGGCGCCTGAGGCCGCTCTGAGCTCCATCGGCCGCGTCACCGGCTGGCTCCTCCTCGCGACGGTCGCGGGCTGCGGCGCCGCCGCTCCGCAGCCGGACGCGGACCTTCGGATCCTGTTCATCGGCAACAGCCTCACGTTCGCCAAGGACCTGCCCTCGATGGTGCAGCGGCTCGGCGGGAGCGAGCCCGGGCGGACGGTGACGGTCGCCTCGGTGGCCTTTCCCGACTTCTCACTCGAGGATCACTGGAGCCAGGGCGACGCGCTCGCGGCCATTCACGGCGGGTGGGACTTCGTGGGCGAGGCCCTGCGCTCGGCGCGGGCGGCCGACGCCGATCTGGCGCTCGTCGGCGGCGACGGGTTTCATCCGACGGCGGCCGGCACGTTCGGCGCGGCGCTCGTGATCTACGCCATGACGGCGGTCGTGTCGCCCCATGGCCTGAGCGCGCGCGCGGGCGACGCCCCGGGGGCGCCCGACGACGCGGCGACGCTCGAGCAGGCGGCCGCCGAGGCGATCGTCCGGTTCGGAGCGCGCTGAGCGGCGCGCCACTTGCCCGCGGAGCCCCGCCGCGGTTTCATCCATGCGTGCCGGCACCCGCCGGCGGCTTCCCTCACGAGGCTTCGATGCGCAATCTCTTCGCCCTCCTGGCTGTGATCGGTCTCGCCGGAATCGTCCTGGGCGCGCTCGCGGTCATGCACGGCGCGCCGGGTCAGGCGGGCCCCCTTCCGTTCACCTTCGAGGCGTCCGGCGGTCCCGGCTCGATCATCGCCGGGATTCTGCTGCTGGCGACCAGTCTGTACCTCCGCCGGGTCTGGCAGGGCCGGGACTGAGCGCGCCCCGGGTGCCCTTCCTCCAGGCGCTCAGGGACACGCTGGCCCAGCTCCGGGCCCACCATCGGCGCCGGCTGCCGTTCCTCACGCCGGCGGTGGAGCGGCGCCGGCCGCGGCTCGCGGCCGAGGACTACGCGGCCCGCCACACCATCGAACACACGCTCGACCGCAAGGCGAACCTGCGCCGCCTGTCCCCGCTCGATCCCGAGGCGGCGGAGCGCTACGCCCAGCTGCTGACCTACGAGCTGAGCGGCTTGCGGGAGGTCGTGCACGCGCTGGAGAGCACGGTGGGCGGGCGCGAGCTGCAGGAGTGCCTGGCGGAGGCGCGGGAGGAGATCGCGCGGCTGGAGATCGAGGTCGACTGGTGCGCGGCGCTCCGGCGCCGCGGGGGCGGGGCCGCGCTGCACTGACGGCGCGGCGCGGCTTGACCGGGCTTAATTGAGCGGTTAATTAAGCGGGTATGGCCTCCGCCCCACCCCCGGCCTCCTCGCGCGATCTCCTCCTCGACGCCGCCGAACGGCTCTTCGCCGAGCAGGGGTTCGCCCGCACCACGATCAAGCAGATCGGCCGCGCCGCCGGGGTCAACAGCGCCCTCCTCTACTACTACTTCGCCGACAAGCGGGAGCTCTACCGCGAGGTGCTCCACCGGTTCGTCGCCCGGCTGGTCGCCCGCACCATGGACGCGTCCGCGGGGGACGATCCGGAGGCCGGCATCCGCGCGTTCGTCGCGGCCCAGGCCGACACCATCGCGCTCCACCCCCACGCGCCCCGCCTGTTCGTGCGCGAGCTGGTCGATGCCGATCCGGGCGCGGCGGTCGATCAGGTGCGGCTGCTCGCCGTGACCAGCTTCCGGCGGCTCTGCGCGCTCATCGAGGAGGGCCAGCGCGCCGGCCTCTTCCGGCCGGACGCGAGCGCCCCCTTCGCGGCCATCTCCACCATCGCGCAGCTCGCCTATTTCTCCATCGCCCGCCCCGCAGTGGCGCTGCTGCTGGGCAAGCAGCGCGACGGGGTATCCGCGGCCACGGCGCGCGACTTCGCGCGGCACGCCGCCGATTTCGCCCTCGCCGCGCTGGCCGCGCGGCCCGCTCCGCGGGCTCGGCGGAGCGCCGGCCGGGCCCGCGCGCACCGGAGCGCCCGGTGAGGCGCCGCCGGGCGGCTCCCGCGATGATGCTGGCCCTCGTGCTCGGGGCCGCCTGCCGCCGGGACGGCGACGACCCGCTCCGCGCCACCGGCACCGTCGAGGTGCGGGAGGTCGATGTGAGCCCGCTCGTGCCCGCCCGGGTCGTGCGCGTCCTGGTGGACGAGGGTCAGACCGTGCATCCGGGCGACACGCTCGTGGCGCTCACCGGTTCCACCACCCAGGCCGACATCGCCGCGGGCGAGGCCCGCCTCCGCGGCGCGGAGGCGGCGCTGCGTGAGGCGGAGGCCGGCGCGCGCCGCCGCGAGATCCAGCACGCCGAGGCCCAGCTCCGCGCCGCGGAAGCGGAGGCGGCGCGGGCCGAGCGGGACCGGCAGCGCATGCAGGCGCTGGTGGGCGACGGCACCGTGAGCCGGCAGGCGTTCGACGCGGCAAAGGCCGAGGCCGTCGCCACGGGGGGGCGGCGCGACGCCGCGCGCGACCAGCTCCAGCTGCTGCGGGAGGGCACGCGCCCCGAGCGGATCCAGGCGCTCCGCGCCGAGGTGGCGAGCGCGCGCGCCGCGCTCGACGCGGCGCGGTCGGTGGCCCACGACCTGGTGCTCACCGCGCCGGTCGCGGGCATCGTGCTGAGCCGGAACGCCGAGCCCGGCGAACGGCTCGCGTCCGGACAATCCGCGCTCACCGTCGGGGAGGTGGGCGCGCCGTACGTGCGGGTCTATCTGCCCACCCGTGCGCTCCCGGACGTGCGCGAGGGCAGCGGCGCGGTCGCGCGGCTCGACGGGTATCCCGAGCACCCGATTCCCGGCCGGGTGGTGGCGATCAGCCCGCGGGCGGAATTCACGCCGCGCATCGCGCTCACCGAGGAGGAGCGCGCCGACCTCCTGTTCGGGGTCAAGGTCGCGCTCGACGACACCACGGGGCTGCTCCGGCCGGGGCTCCCCGCCACGGTGGAGTTCGCGCGCGAGGTGCGCAGATGAGCGAGCCGGCCTGGACCGACGCGGTGGTCGCGGAGCACCTCCGAAAGACCTTCGGGACGCTGGTGGCGGTGGACGACATCACCATGACCATCGCGCGCGGCGAGGTGTTCGGCTTCCTCGGACCCAACGGTTCGGGCAAGACGACCACGATCCGGATGCTGTGCGGTCTCATGACGCCGAGCGGCGGGACCGCGACGGTGGTGGGCTACGACGTGCGGCGGGATGCGGAGCGGATCCGCCGGCGCATCGGCTACATGTCGCAGAAGTTCGGGCTGTACGACGATCTCACCGTGATGGAGAACATGCGGTTCTACGCCTCCATCTACGGCCTGCACGGCGCCGCGCGCCGCGCGCGGCTGGCGGAGCTGGTCGCGGAGCTCGGTCTCGGCGACCGGGTCGACCAGCTCGCCGGCACGCTGAGCGGCGGCTGGAAGCAGCGGCTGGCGCTCGCCTGCGCCGTGGCCCACCGGCCCGCGATGCTGTTCCTCGACGAGCCGACGGCGGGGGTGGATCCGGCATCGCGCCGGATATTCTGGCAGCGGATCCACGCGCTGGCGGGGCAGGGCACCACGATTCTCGTCACCACCCACTACATGGACGAGGCGGAGCAGTGCGGGCGCCTCGCGTTCCTCTCGCGCGGCCACCTCATCGCGGTCGGCACCGTGCCCGAGATCCTCGCCCAGTTCCACCAGCCGACCATCGAGGACGTGTTCATCGAGCTGCAGCGTCGCGACGAGGGCGCGGTCGTATGAGCTGGCTCCGCCGCCTGCCCGACCTGCCGCTCTGGCCGATGCTGTGGAAGGAGCTGGTCGAGCTCCGCCGCGACCGCATGACGCTCGGCCTCATGCTCGGCATTCCCGCCATTCAGCTCGCCCTGTTCGGCTACGCCATCCAGACGGACGTGCGCCATCTGCCCACGGTGGTGCTGGACGAGTCGCACAGCTCCGAGAGCCGGCGCCTGGTCGAGGTGTTCCGGAACAGCGGCAACTTCGACGTGGTGCGGTACGTGCCCGACCGCGCGACCCTCCGGCGGCTCATCGAGACCGGGCAGGCCAACGCGGCGCTCGTCATCCCGCCCGACTTCTTCCGGGACATCCGCCGAGGCCGGACCGGCGAGGCGCAGGTGATCGTGGACGCCGCCGACCCGCTCGCCTCGGCGGCGGCGCTCTCGAGCGCGCAGCTCGCCGGCTCGGCGCGGGCGCTCGAGCTCACCGGCGCCGGGCCGCCCGCGCTCGACCTGCGGGTGCGGCCCTGGTACAACCCGGGGCTCCGGAGCGCGGTGTACATCGTGCCGGGGATCATCGGCGTGCTGCTGTCGCTCACGCTCGTGCTCATCACGAGCATGGCCATCGTGCGCGAGCGCGAGCGCGGGACGCTCGAGCAGCTCATCGTGACCCCCATCGACAAGACCAGCCTAGTGCTCGGCAAGATCCTGCCGTTCCTCCTCATCGGATACGTGCAGATCTCCGTCATCCTGGTGCTCGGGCGGCTGCTGTTCCGGGTCCCCATCCTGGGCAGCCTGCCGCTGCTGTATCTCCTGAGCCTCGCCTTCATCGTGGCGAGCCTCGCGCTCGGGCTGCTCATGTCCACCCTGGTGCGGAGCCAGGTCCAGGCGATGCAGCTCAGCTTCCTGTTCCTGCTGCCGAATATCCTGCTGTCGGGGTTCGTATTCCCCCGGCAGGCCATGCCCGAGCCGGCGCAATGGGTGGGCGCCGCGCTGCCGCTCACGTACTTCCTGACCATCCTCCGCGGCGTGCTGCTCAAAGGCGTCGGGCTCGGCGAGCTCTGGCCCGAGACGCTCGTGCTCACCGGATTCGCCGTGGGCCTGGTAGTGCTGAGCGTGGTGCGCTTCCACAAGACGATCGAGTAACGGCCGGCGCTATACTTCGCCCATGTCAGCCCCCGCGTCCGCCGAGGTCGCCAGGCCCGGCGCCGTCCTCGGCGACCACGGCGTCACCTTCTCGCTGATCTCCCGCCACGCCACCGCGGTCGACCTCTGCCTGTTCGCCGCCGCCGCGGATGCGGTCGAGGCTCGCCGCGTGCCGCTCGAGCGCGCGGGCGACCGCTGGAGCGCCACCGTGAGCGGCACCGGACCGGGTCAGCTGTACGGGTTCCGCGTGCACGGGCCCTGGGCCCCAGAGCAGGGGCACCGCTTCAACCCGGCCAAGCTGCTCATCGATCCCTACGCCCGGGCGCTGAGCGGCCCGGTGCACTGGCGTCCGGAGCTCGCGAGCCATCCGACCGACGCGGCGGGCGCGCGGCCGGTGGCGGATCCGCGTGACAGCGCCGGCGCGATGCCCAAGTGCGTCGTGGTCGACCCGACGTTCGACTGGCAGGAGGACCGGCGCCCGGACACGCCGTGGGACCGCACCGTCATCTACGAGTGCCACGTGAAGGGCATGACGATGCTCCACCCGGACGTGCCCGAGGTACTGCGGGGCACCTATCTCGGGCTCGCGTCGGAGCCGATCATCGATCACCTGTGCTCGCTCGGCGTCACCGCGGTCGAGCTGCTGCCGGTGCATCAGGAAGCGAGCGAGCCCCGGCTCGCACGGCTCGGCCTGTCCAACTACTGGGGCTACAATCCGATCGCCTACTTCGCGCCCGATCCTCGCTTCGCCACCGCGGGACTCGGGCGCCAGGTCGTCGAGTTCAAGCAGATGGTGCGGGGGCTGCACGCCGCCGGCCTCGAGGTGCTGCTCGACGTGGTGTACAACCACACGGGCGAGGGCGGCCTGGACGGGCCGACCCTCGCCTTTCGCGGCATCGACAACGCCGCGTACTACCGGCTCGATGCGGCCGACCCGGCGCGCTACGTGGACGTCACCGGCTGCGGCAACACGCTCGACCTGCGCGGGGGGCCGGCACTGGAGCTCGCGCTCGACAGCCTGCGGTATTGGGTGGACGAGATGCGCGTGGACGGGTTCCGCTTCGACATCGCGCCGGTTCTGGGGCGGACGGATCCGGCCTTCGACCCGGACGCACCGTTCTTCCGGCGGGTGCACGAGGACCCGGTGCTCTCCCGCGTCAAGCTCATCGCCGAGCCGTGGGACCTC
>JAICJD010000139.1 GCA_025928645.1 Gemmatimonadales bacterium | reverse complement strand
GCGGTCGAGCATTATGACCTGGGCGGCGTCCAGCGCGTGGCCCAGCTCGCGGCTGCGCGCGGTTTCGGCGGCGAGGAGCCGCTCCGTGCGCCGCTCCGACGTGATGTCCCGCTTGATGGACGACGCGCCCACCACCCGCCCCGTGGCGTCGCGGATCGGCGACACGCTGAGCGCGATGGTGATCCGCTCGCCGTCCTTCCGGATCCGTTCGGTCTCGCCGAAGGCCACCGGCTCTCCCCGGCGCACCCGCTCCAGCATGTCCCGCTCGGCGTCGTGCAGCTCGGGAGGGACCAGCGTGAAGATGGAGCCGCCGACCATCTCCCTGGCCGGGTACCCGAAGATCCGCTCGGCCGCCGCATTCCAGCTCGTGATGGTGCCGTCGAGCAGCTTGCCGACGATGGCGTGCTCCGAGTTCACCACGATGGCCGCGAGCCGCTGTACCGACTCGTGGGCCTGCACCTGATCGGAAACGTCGCGCGCGACGATCGACATCCCTTCCACCGAGGGGTAGGCGGTGACCTGGAGCCACTTGCCGAGCGGCGCGTAGAACGCCTCCAGCGAGTCCTGCTCGCCGGCCATCGCCCGCCGGAAGACGGCGGTGAACGCCCCGGCGGGGTCGTCGGGCAGCAGCTCCCAGAGCGGCCGGCCGAGGGGCGCCGCGGCTTCCACGCCGAGGAGGCCGGCCGCGGCGCGGTTGAGGAACGTGACCAGCCAGCGACGGTCGACTACGAGGAACGCGTCGCCGATGCTCGCGAGCAGCTGCTCGATCCGCTGGACCTCCCGCGACGCCCGCTCGGACTCCCGCTGGGCGCGGAGCGTCTCCTCCTCCGCCCGGAGCGTCTCTTCCTCGGCGCGCGCCGCGTGCTCTTCGGCCCGGATCGTCTCCTCTTCCGCGCGCTCCGATTCGGCGCGGGCACGCTCGACCGCGAACTCGGCGAGCCGGCGGGCCCGGAGCCGCGCCTCGCCGAGCCACCCGATGCCCACGCCCGTGAGCGCGAAGAACAGCGCGCCGATCTGGCCGGCGCGACCGATCGAGAGCAGGTCGTGCGGGGGTCCGAAGAAGAGCTGCAGCGCGGCCAGCAGGCTCGCCACCGTGGCGACCACGGTGGGGCCGAGCCCGAACAGCAACGCGACGAGGAAGACGGCGGGGAACAGCGTGATGAAGGGCAGCGCGCCGCCCAGCCTGGGCGCCAGCATGAGCCGGAGCATGACGCCGAGGCTGACCGCCGCGACCGCGAGGACGTACGGGACGATCTCGCTGGCGTATCGGTTCAGGGGAACGGGCGGCGGTCGGTCCATGGGTCGGGACGATGGGAGGCGGTATGCGAAACGGCGGCCTCAGCGGCTGCTGTCGGGCGGCACCAATCGGTAGAGCAGCTCGCCCCTGCGGATCATGCCGAACCGCTCGCGGGCGACCCGCTCCTGCGTGCGGACATCGTGCTCGATGGCGTCGGCCGCTCGGGTCAGCGAATCGACCAGCTGGCGGAGCCGCGTCACCTGCGACCGCTCCGCGGCCTCCTGCCGGCGCAGCGCCAGCACGTCGAAGGTGCCGTACTCGCCGCCCTCGATGCCGAAGTAGAGCGCGAAGGCCAGCGCGGCGAGCGCGGCCCACCGGGCCGGGGTCACAGCGGGTACAGGTCGCGCCCCGGGTAGTGCGCCAGGTCCCCCAGCTCCTCGGCGATGCGGAGCAGCTGGTTGTACTTGGCCGTGCGGTCGGTGCGGCTCGCGCTGCCCGTCTTGATCTGCCCGGCCCCCGTGGCCACGGCGAGGTCGGCGATGAACGTGTCCTCGGTCTCGCCGGAGCGGTGCGAGATGATCACGCCGTAGGCGCTCCCCTTGGCCAGCTCGATGCACTGGAGCGTCTCGGTCAGCGTGCCGATCTGGTTCACCTTGACCAGGACCGCGTTCGCGACGCCCTCCTCGATGCCGCGCCCGAGCCGGTCCACGTTGGTCACGAAGAGATCGTCGCCCACGAGCTGCACCCGCTCGTGCAGCCGCTCGGTGAGCAGCGCCCAGCCGGCCCAGTCGTTCTCGGCGAGCCCGTCCTCGATGCTCACGATGGGATAGCGATCCACCCAGCCGGCGTAGAGATCGACCAGCGCCTCGGCGGAGCGGCGGCTGCCGTCGCCCTTCTTGAAGACGTACTCGCCGTCCTGGAACAGCTCCGAGGCGGCGACGTCCAGCGCGATGGCCACGTCGCGGCCGGGCTCGTAGCCCGCGCTCTGGATCGCCTGCATGACGACGTCGAGCGCGGCCTCGTTGGAGGGCAGCATCGGCGCGAACCCGCCTTCGTCGCCCACCGCGGTCGAGAGCCCCATCTTCCCCAGCACCTTCTTGAGCGAGTGGAACACCTCGACCCCGAGGCGCAGCCCCTCGGCGAACGTCTCCGCGCCGATCGGCACGACCATGAACTCCTGGGCGTCCACGTTGTTCGACGCGTGCGCGCCGCCGTTCAGGATGTTCATCATGGGCACCGGGAGCACCCGCGCCATCGGACCGCCCAGATAGCGATACAGCGGCAGCCCGCAGTCCTGCGCCGCGGCCCGCGCCACCGCGAGCGAGACGCTGAGGATGGCGTTCGCGCCGAGCTTGCTCTTGTTGGGCGTGCCGTCGGCATCCATCATCTCGGCGTCGATGGCGATCTGGTCCGCCGCCGCCATCCCCTCGAGCCGGGGGCCGAGCACCTCGTTGACGTTGCGCACGGCCTCGATCACGCCCTTCCCGGCATAGCGCCGCGCGTCGCCGTCGCGCAGCTCGACCGCCTCGTGCTCGCCGGTCGACGCGCCGCTCGGGACGGCCGCCCGCCCCTGCGCGCCGCTCGACAGCGTGACGTCGGCCTCGACGGTAGGGTTGCCGCGACTGTCGAGGATCTCGCGGGCGTGGACTTCGATGATCGTGCTCATGAACGCTCGGGTTAGGGAAACCGGGGCAACCTAGCCGCGCAGCGGGAGGTCCGTCAACGACGCGCGTCAGCGGTTGCGCGGCGCGAAATGATCGTAGCCGGCGAGCGTCACGGGCGCGCCGCCGAGCGTCGCCTGCGCGCCGGCGCCCGCCCGCACGGCGCCGACCCGGGTGAGCTCGAGCCCGGCCACGCTCCGGAACGCGAGCACGTCGTCGCCCTCGAAGTGCGGCGGCAGCACGACGAGAAGCTCGTACTCCTCGCCGCTTTCGGCGGCGAACCGCCCGGGGGCGATCCCGAGCCGCGCCGCCTCGTCGCGCGCGGCGGACGCGACGGGGACGCGCTCGAGCTCGATCACGAGCCCGACGCCCGACGCGGCGGCGAGATGCGCGGCGTCGGCACCGAGACCGTCGCTCACGTCGATCATCGCGCGGGCGCCGCGGCGGGCCAGCCAGCGTCCGGCACGGAGCCGCGGCAGAGGATGCGCGAAGGCCCGCCGGGCCGCCTCGCTCGGCTCGGCGCCTCGCCGCCAGGCCTCGAGCGCCGCGCGCGCCCCGCCGAGCGCGCCGGTGATCCAGAGGCCGTCGCCGGCGCGGGCGCCGGCGCGGGTGACCGGGGCCTGGGCCCAGCCCAGCACCGTCACCGCGACGCTCCAGGCGGGGCCGGCCGAAAGATCGCCGCCGACCAGCCGGGCGCCGGCGTCGAGGGCCGCGTCACCCGCGCCCGTCATCAGCGCGACCACATCGTCATCGCGCGCGGACGCGGGCACCGTGAGCGCGACGAGCACGCCGGCCGCGTCGGCGCCTTCGGCGGCCAGATCGGACAGCGCGGCGGCCGTGGCGCGCCAGCCGATCTCGCCGAGCGAGAGCCACTCGCGCCGGAAATGCACGCCCTCGACGCTCACATCGGTGCTCGCCACGAGGTTGGTGTCGCCGGCCGCGAGCACCGCGCAGTCGTCGCCGAGGCCCGCGGCGCGAGGCCCCAGCGCGGCGGCGATCCGCCGCACCCGGTCGAACTCCGCGCCGGGGCCGAGCGGCATCGCGACGCCGGCCGCGCGCGGCCCGCTCACGGTCGGATGGCGTCGAGCCGGAAGCGCACCAGCCCGCCGGTCGTCGCGACCCACAGGTAGGTGTCGTCGACCACGACGTCGTTCGCGGTGCCCGGCAGGTCGCCCTCGCGGAGCGGCCGCACCGGCGGCGTCCGGAGCCGGGCGAATCCGACGCCCCGGTCGCCGGCCACCCAGAAACCGGGGCCATCGGCCGCGAACGCGACGAGCCCGCCGAGCAGGCCGCTCAGATTCGGGCCGAGGGTCCACGCGTCGGAGCGCGGGTCGCGCCAGAGCATCTGGTCCCGGGTGAGCGCTACGACGGTGTCGCCGAGCGAGCTCAGCGCGACCACCGGCGCCTGCAGCGACGGGGTCGCGAGCGCGGCCGGCCGGACCACGTCCTGCTGACCGGGCAGCGCGAGCAGTACGCCGCGCTGGGTGCCGATCCAGACCGAATCGCCGGCGGGGAACACCGCGAGCACGGGATCGGCGAACCGCGGGACCAGCCGCTCCACCCGCAGCGAGTCGTCCACCCGGACGAGCCCGCGCCGAGTGCCGGCCGTGATGCGTCCCTGGCGGGAGGCCACCGTGTAGACTCGGCCGTCCGGGAGCCCGCGGCTCTCGTCGAGCAGGTCCACCCGCCCGTCGCGGGTCGCGACGCGGGCCAGCCCGCGGTCGGTGGCCGCCCAGACCGAGGTGCCCTGCCCCGCCATCTTGCGGACGGCCGAGAACGGCAGTCCGAACGCGGCCGGACCCTGAAGCGACTGGAACTGCTTGAGCTCCTGCTCGACGAAGGTCAGCGCGGGCTCCGCCAATGGTGTGCGATCGGTCGCCGCCCAGATGCCGTCGGGCCAGCCCGCGAGCGCCCCCACCAGCGGCGACCGCAGCCCGAACGCCATCCGCTCCGGGAACGCCGCTCCGTCCGGCATGAACAGCAGTCCGACGCCCGACGTGCCGAGATACCAGCCCAGGTTGTCGGCCGACCGCGCCGCGGCCGTGAACCGCGCCACCCCGAGCCTCGCGTCCACCAGAATGCGGGCGGAGTTGGCCTGCAGCGTGGGGTTCGCGCGCAGCACGTCTTCCACGCGGGCCGGCGTGATCGGATGCGCGGGCGCGCGGCCCGGCGACGCCGCCAGCCCGCCGCGCGGCAGCAGCAGCCATCCCGCCCGGGTGCGGAGATAGAGGCCCGGCGTGGGATCGGCGCCGTCGAACGCGATCGCCAGCACGCCCTGCGGCACGTCCCCATGGTCCCACAGCTGCAGCTCGGGCTGGAAGTGCACCCAGCCGTCGGGCCGCTCGAGCCAGAGCGAATTGTCCAGGGGATCCACCAGCGCGCCGAACACCCGCGCGAGGATGGTCGTGTCCGGCGGATCGTAGGGACCCTGCCACTGGTGGAACTGCGGGTTCCACATGAGCACGGCCGACGGCGAGCTCGCGTAGACTCGATCGATGGCCGCCGCCACGGCGGTGATGCGGGTGAAGTCGCCGATGACCGTGCGGTCTTCCAGTCGCCAGTCGCGGCTAGGCGACTGCGCCGGCGCGGCAGGTGGGAGGAAGGTGAGAACGGCGAGCGCGGCGGCAAGGGGGGAGCGCATCGAACGAATCTAGCCCCGAAGGTGGTCCGAGGCGCGCGGGCGAGCCGCCTACACCGTCTGCGGGCGAGCCAGCTCGAGCAGCACCGGCGGGCGGGCGAGCGGAGGGGCGGCGCGGCGCAGATCCCACTCGCGCCAGAGATCGGGCAGGGCCGCGACGACGTCCATGGGCCGCAGCGTGCGCGCCGCGGTCCTCCGGGCGCCGATGTCGGCCGCGCGGCCGAGCGTCTGAGCGCCGAGCGCCGCGGCCAGCTCCGGCGCGACGCCCTGCGCCAGCGCGGTGCCCACCAGCCCGCTCAGGACGTCGCCGCTGCCGCCGGTGGCGAGCCCGGGATTTCCCGCCGCGACGGTGAGGAGCGTGCGACCGCTGCGCGCGACCACGGTCGGAACGCCTTTGAGCAGCACGGTTGCACCGCACTGGTCGGCGGCGGCGGCGGCGGCCGCCCAGGGGTCCAGCTCGCGCACCGGTGCGAGCGCGGGGAAGAGCGTGCGGAACTCGCCGGGATGCGGCGTGAGCACGAGTGGGCGGTCGGCGGCGAGGGCGCGCAGCTCGTCGACCGCGCCCCGGAACGCGACGAGCGCGTCGGCGTCGAGCACGGCGGCCTTTGCCCGGCGGACCAGCGCGCCGACCAGGGCGCGACGCTCCGGCGCGCGTCCCAGTCCGGGACCCACGACCAGCGCGTCGGCCCGCTCCACCAGCTCGAGCAGGTCCGAACCGGGCTCGCGGTCGAGCGGCGCGGCGAAGGTCTGCAGATCCGGCTCGGCCTGCATCAGCGCGGCGACCGTGTCGGGCGGGGCGACGACGTGCACGAGGCCGGCTCCGGCGCCGAAGGCCGAGCGGCCGGCCATCCGCGCCGCGCCCGACATGCCGGTGTGCCCGCCGACAATCACCACGCGGCCGCGAACGCCCTTGTGGTCGCGGCTGTGCAGGCGGGGCAGCCACTCGGCCGCCTCGCCGTCGGTCATGAGCAGCGGCCAGGCAGGATCGGCGGGCGGGTGGCCGATGTCGACGACGACCAGCTCGCCGATCTCGTCGCGGGCGAGCAGATGGCCGCGGCGCACGCCGCCGAAGGTGATCGTCAGGTCGGCGCGGGCCGCGCCGTGCACGATGCCGGTCGCGAGGTCCACGCCGGTGGGGCCGTCGATCGCCACGACGGGCAGCTCGAGATCCAGCAGGCGGTCGAGCAGCGTCGCCATCGGCGGGCGGGGGGCGCCGGAGGCTCCCGTGCCGAGCAGCGCGTCGACGACGAGCCCGGCCGACGGCCAGGGGCCGTCAGGGGCCACCTCGCGGACGCCTTCGGCGCGGGCGCGGCCAGCCATGGTCTCGCGCAGCTCGGCCCCCGCGCCCGGCAGGCCCGTCACCCAGACCGGCACGTCGAGCCGATGAAGCGCGCGCGCCACGACCCACCCGTCGCCGCCATTGTGCCCCGGGCCGGCGGCGACCAGCACGCCAGCGCGCAGGCGGTGCGCGTGCCGCCTCGCGAGCACCGCAGCGGCGGCGCGGCCCGCGCTCTCCATGAGCGTCGCGAGCGCCACGCCACCCGCCAGCGCGGTCGCGTCCCAGGCGGAGGATTGTTCGGGAGAGAGAACGGGAAGCACGGGGATCAGGAAGTCGCGAGCGGGACCACACGCTGCCTCATCCCGAGCGCAGCGAGGGACCCTGCCGGAGAGTGGTTCGAGCCATTCCCGAACAAGGTCCCTCGCTGCGCTCGGGATGAAGACGGCGCTCTACCCAGCCCGGCCAGCCTCACCGCTCCTCACTTGTAGCTCTGCCCGATGGCCCGGCCGAACGAGATCTCCCCGTTATCGATCCGGAGATTGAAGCCGCAGTCGGGGTTGGTGCAGACCCAGGCTTTGTAGGTGATCGGCGCGCCTTCGCGGCCGTAATCGGAGAGCGGAATCAGCGTTCCCTGGGAGCACTTCTGACATGCCGGCCACTCGGTCTTGTCCATGCGCCACCCCCACTGACGAGCCCAGCCCGGTCAGGCGCCGCGCACGCCCGACCACCGATAGACGTCGCCGAACGCGTCGGCAAAATCATAGACCCGCTCGAAGTCGCCCTCCTGGTCGCCCGGCTGCGTGACCAGCAGACCGACCTCGACCAGCGTGAAGACGATACGCCCGAAATCCTCGGTGCGCGTGATGCCCCAGTGAGCGAGCACCGGCTCGGCCAGGAGGCCGAACTGCTCGCGGGCGAAGTCGCGGCAGGCCCAGGCCAGCTCGGCGCCGCTCACGTGGCGCCGCACGTCCAGCCGCGACTGGAGGTACTCGATCGTGGCGAGCACAAAGAGGAAGGCCCGCTCGTGGTACGGAGCGTTCCGCGCGCGGATGCGCGCGAGGACGTCGTCGGCGAACTGCAGCTCGTTCACGCGGTCATGAGCTCCGGCGTCAGGCGCTGCGCCGCACGCGGCCGGCGGCTCGGGGGGGCGCGTAGAGCGGGAAGGCGGACGTCAGCGTTTCGACGTCCGTCCGCACGCGGGCGAGCGTGGCTTCGTCGCGGTGGGTGAGGGCGCGGTCGATCAGCTCCGCGATGCGCACCATCTCGGCGGTGCCCATGCCGCGCGTCGTGAGCGCGGGCGTGCCCAGGCGGATGCCGCTGGTGACGAACGGCGACTGCGGATCGTCCGGGATCGTGTTCTTGTTCACGGTGATGCCCGCCTGATCGAGCGTCTTCTCCGCCTCCTTGCCCGTGAGACCTTTCGGGCGAAGGTCCACCAGCATGAGGTGCGTGTCGGTGCCGCCCGACACGATGGCGAAGCCGCGCTCGACCAGCGCATCCGCCAGCGTCTTGGCGTTGTCGACGACCTGGCGCGCGTACGCGCGGAAGTCGGGCGTGAGCGCTTCGCCGAACGCGACGGCCTTGGCCGCGATCACGTGCTGGAGCGGACCACCCTGCGCGCCGGGGAATACCGACTTGTCGATCGCCTTCGCGTGCTCGGCGTTCGAGAGGATGAGCCCCGCGCGCGGGCCGCGGAGCGTCTTGTGGGTTGTGCTGGTGACGACCTGCGCGTGCGGCACCGGCGAGGGATAGAGTCCGCCCGCCACGAGGCCGGCGAAGTGCGCCATGTCCACCAGGAAGAACGCCCCGACCTCGTCGGCGATCGAGCGGAACGCCGCGAAGTCGATGATGCGGGCGTAGGCGCTCCCGCCGGCGATGATCAGCCTGGGCCGGTCGCGCCGGGCCTGCTCGCGCACCAGGTCGTAGTCGATGCGGCCGGTGGCCGGGTCCACGCCATAGTGCACGGCATGCCACACCTGTCCGCTGTGGTTGACCGCGGCGCCGTGGGAGAGGTGCCCGCCGTGCGGCAGGGACATGCCCATGAGCGTCTCGCCCGGCTTGATGAGCGCCATGAAGGCCGCGAAGTTGGCCTGCGCGCCCGAGTGCGGCTGCACGTTGGCGTGGTCGGCGCCGAACAGCTGCTTGAGCCGGTCGATGGCGAGCTGCTCGATCCGGTCCACCACCTCGCACCCGCCGTAGTACCGGCGGCCGGGGTAGCCCTCCGCGTACTTGTTGGTGAGCGGGGTGCCCATGGCGTCGATGACGGCCCGGCTGGCGAAGTTCTCGCTCGCGATGAGCTCGAGGCCGTGCTGCTGCCGCCGCAGCTCCTGGTCGATGAGGCGCGCCACGGCCGGATCGGCGTCGCGCAGCGAGGCGTTGTGATCGAGACTCATCCCTGCTCCCGGTCGATTTTGGCCACCCGGCGGCTGTGCCGCCCGCCGGCGAACTCGGTTTCCAGCCAGGTCCTGAGGATGCGGACCCCATCGTCGCTGCTCACGAAGCGCGCCGGCAGCACCAGCACGTTGGCATCGTTGTGCTCGCGCGCCAACCGCGCGATCTCGGGGGCCCATGCGACGGCCGCGCGCACGCCCGGATGCCGGTTGGCCGCGTAGGCCATTCCCAGCCCGGTGCCGCAGAGCAGCACCCCGCGCCGGGCCTCCTGCCGCTCGACGCGATCCGCCACCGCATGGGCGAAATCGGGATAGTCGACCGATTCGGTGCCGGTGGTGCCCAGGTCGAGTGGCTCGTAGCCGAGCGACCGGAGCTCCTCGACCAGCCGCGCCTTGAGCTCCACGCCGGCGTGGTCGGATCCGATGGGAATCACCTCGGGCATCCGGTACCTAATGTATAAGAGTTCAGGGATTCGGGAGAGGGGCGCGTCGGCCCGGTAAGCGATGAACGGTGCGGCGAAGGAGGTACGGGGAGGCGCCCGGAGCTATGCCGTCATCCCG
>JAICJD010000140.1 GCA_025928645.1 Gemmatimonadales bacterium | reverse complement strand
GTCATCGCCAAGGACGGGTGGGATCAGCCGGCGCCGTGGAAGTGCGACACGCTCAACGTCGCCCCCGGCGAGCGATGGGACGTGCTGGTGAAGGCGACCAACCCCGGCACCTGGGCCTTCCACTGCCACATCCTGCCGCACGCGGAGTCGGAGCACGGGATGTTCGGCATGGTGACGGCGCTGGTGGTGCAGAAGAGCGGCGTGGCCTGAGGCGCGAGCATTGACGGCATCGGCATCGCGAGCTTGGTAGCGCTTCCCAAGTACATAGCCATCCGGCGCGGAGACAGGTCCGATGTCGAGGGGCAGGGACGCCACCATCTCGTCGATGTGCCCAGCGTGTCTCGCGCGTCGGTGGGCGGGGTACCCTGGCTGTTCTTCAGGTTCGACTCGGCGCAGCGATTCCGAGGGCCACAGGGCGAGGCGCGCGCGGCACCTTGAGCGGCCGGCCGCCGCCCGCCGGTCAACGCGTGCCGGCGGGCGCCAAATCGGGCGGCTCCACGTCCATGCGGCCATGGACCGTGGTCTCGGGCGCCCCGATCAGAATGCGGTCAACCGCCTCGACGCCCTGCAGCGCCGAATGGTCCTGATTCGAGACTTCGTACTTCCACGCGCCGAACCGCCCGCGGCTGTAGATCCCCACCTCCTCGAGCCCCGAGAGGGCTTCGTCCAACACGGTCTCGCGCCCGAGCCACGGCGTGGGATACCCGTGCTCCAGCCGAGCATGCCAGCGCGAGACGATGCGCGAATCCGGGCCGAGCATCCGGGCGTTCCGGAACCCTCGGATCGTGTCCCCGACGACCGCGTCAGCCGCCACCGGCTTGTCGGGTGACTCGCTGACCTCGGCCATGAGCGACCACTGCTCGCCCGGCCGGGCGACGTTGTTCGGCGAGTAGTTGCTGAAGACGGTCGCCCGGTAGAACGGCGTGTCGCCTTCGGGGAAGTACATCCAGCATCTGGTTCGGAGGTCGTCGGGCACCGCTCCGTCGAGGCCGATGCCGATGATGTGGCTGGACGAGTGGACGAACCGATCGGCGAGCGGCGTCAGGTCGGGCCGGTCGTCCAGCAGACGCAGCAGGCGGTCGAGCGGCATCGAGGTGATCAGCCGGTCGTAGCGCTCCGTGGCCCCATCGGCGAAGCGCACGGCACGTGACCCGGTGTCGATCCGCACGACCGTCCGGCCGAGCTCCGCGCGATCGCAGGGAAGCCCGGCGAACAGGCTGCGCCAGATGGCCCCCGTCCCCCCATGCAGCGGGAAGCGGAAGGTGGCGTTGGGCCCCCATCCGACATCGTCCCGCCGCTGCTCGATGTTCCGCTTGACCCGCGCGAGGTCCACCGTGGCGACGCGCTCCCCCATCCAGCCGACCCCGAGCCTCGACGGGTCGTAGGCCCACACCTTCCGGTTGTACGGCAGCATGAACAGGTCGCACAGGCCGGGGCCGAAGCTCCCCATCAGCCAATCGCGGAAGTCTGCGGGCGGCGCCGACGGCGGGGCGGCCGCGGCGAGCTCCAGGCCCTTGACGGCCGCGGCCACGTCGGGCTCGGGCAGCCGCCACAGGTTGTTCTGAAAGGGGTACGGGACCCACCGGCCGCGGACCCACACCCAGGCCTCGCGCTCATGCTCGACCCATGCGTCGCCCAGGGCCCGGGTCATGAGCCGGTCGAACCAGCGGTAATGCGAGAAAAGCACGTGCCCGCCGAGGTCCCACGTGAAGCCTGCCTGGTCCACGACCGACGAGGCGAGACCGCCGGGGCGTGCGGCGGCGTCGACCAGCAGCCAGTCTTCGTGGCCGTGCTCGACGAGGCGGCACGCCGCCCCGATGCCGGTGGGACCGGATCCGATGACGAGGACGCGCACGCGCTCAGCCGCGCAGTCGGACGCGGAACGCGACGAGCTGACGGAACGCCCGCGCGCAGAACTTGAGGAGGCGCCAGCGCCGGATCGAGACCGTCCCCGTCTGGCGCTCGCGGTGCGGCACCGGCAGGTAGGCGACGTCGAACCCGCGCGCGGCGGCGAAGACGGCGAGGAACAGCGAAGGCGCCAGGGTGTCGGGCGGTATCAGCGGCCGGGCGCTCTCCCAGATGCTCCGGCGCAGGAGCTTGAAGGGGATGTTGGCGTCGGTGATGCGGGCACCGAACAGGAGGGGCAGCACGTTGCGCACCACGCGGGTCAGCCACAAGCGGATGACCGGGTCCTGCCGCCGGGTGCGGACGCCGAAGGCGGCGTCTTTCCCCGACTCGATCGCGGCCCACAATGGCTGGAACGCGCCGAGCGGGATCTGCCGGTCGCTGTCGATGAGGAACAGGCGGTCGCCCGCGGCGGCATCGATGCCAGTGCGTAGGGCCGGGCCGTGGCCCCCGTTGGGCTTGTGGATCACGCGGACGCGCGGGTCCACCGCGGCGATCCCGTCGAGGATCGCGCCGGTGCGGTCGCGCGAGCCGTCGTCCACGACCACGAGCTCGGAGCCCGGGATCTTGTCCAGGACCCACTCGCGGACTTCGGTGGTGGCGTCCGCGATGGCGCCTTCTTCGTTGTAGGCCGGCATCACGACGCTCAAGGTCGTGGGTGCGGTCATATGTGTGGTCCGGGCTCGGCGTCGTGATCACGCGTGGGCAACCGGAATGCGGAAGGTGCTTCCAATATGGCTCGGCGTCGAGGCCGCGTCGTCGGCCGTTCAAATGCTCCAGAACCCGGCACCTTCCGCATCAGCCCCGGGTCGTCCACCAATCAGCAGCCGCGTTCGGAACATTCTCCGCTAGTCCGCCCGACCACTCGGCCAGAAGCCGCGCTTGCGACACCAGCCGACCAGGCAGAGGACCAACCAGCCACCGAGGGCAAGCACGGCTCCGCCCGCGAGCACCATCGCGAAATACCGTGCGTATAGCCAAAGCAGGTGTTCAAGCAAGGCCAACAGGCGCTCAGTTCAGAAGGTCGGACCGAGCCGTGCACGTTTCGAGCCAACTGAGGCAAGGATTCGGGACTGGCTTTGACCGAGCAACTCATCGGCTGCGCGTGGAGTCGGGCACGCTGTCCCGGATGTGCGGGAGCGTATCGTTCGGGTTGGTCGTGTCCGCCGTGGTCATCGTGGTGTCCCGGATCCGGGTACCCGGCTCTTCGGAGGTCTTGTTGCGGGCGCAGCCGACTGAAACCATGGCGAGGACGCTGAGCAGGAAGCACCGTGTCATAAAACTCTCTCCCGGTTGTGTGGTTAGCCTTGGCTCTTCGTGATTCACTCAACACCGCGCGCCGCCGCAATGTGGCGAGCCGCGCGGTTCGGCGCTCAGCATCCGCTACGTCCCGATCCGGTGGGAAAGCCCCGCTGTCGTTGATCTCGAAGTCGGGCCTGCGCTTCGTCGAGCAGGCGGTCAGATTGCGCGCCAAGCGCGCGGGCGCGCTCCCAGCTCGCGGCGATGCGGTCGCAGAATTCTTCAAGGCTGGGTGTTGGGACGGCCGGGTCTTCCCGCATATGGCGCTTCCACGAAAGAGCCAAACGACGAACCTAGGGGGAAATTAGGGCTCGCCGGCGTGACCGAAATCACCACGGGGCGGCCTCTGAGGTCCGCACGGTGATGCCCCGACAGTAGATCGAATGACCGCGCCCGGCGGAAACCCGTTGGCGTCCGCAGAGGGTGAAGGACCCTCGCCGTCGCCCTAGGTCTCACTGCTTTCAGTGCACACCAAAAGGAAGGCTGAACAAATAGGGCTCCGGACCGTGCGGCCCGAGCTCAGGCAACTGATCCGTCAGCGCGCGGAACCTGTAGCTGCCCGCCGTGTTCACCGCCAGATTGAACAGCGCGACGCCGTTCTCCGTCGCCACGAACCGGTTCCCGACGAGTCGGCTGTTGGTGGGTACATCGCTTCCGTCAGGGAACAACCCGAGATACATCAGGATTCCCGTGAGCGGGACCACGTTCCCACTCGCATCCACGAGCGCGACCTCGAGCCTGATCTGTTCACCCACGCGCACATCATGCGGCGGCTGAAGCCGAAAAGCGAAGTGGTCCACGGTGGGGGTCGTGGCGTCAGTCACGGTCACCTGTGCCGTCTGAGTGACGTGCACCACGCCGTTCACGGTGGCCATCACCACAATCGCTCCCGGCGCCGTGCCGGTCAGCGTGCCCTGCGCCAGCCCGTCAGAGCCCGTAGGGCTCGAGGGCTGAATCAGCGTGTTGCCTGCGCCGCTCGCCTCGAGCGAAACGACGGCGCCCGGCACAGGGTTGCCCTGATCATCCCGCACGGTGACGGTAATCGTCGCGCTTCCCGATCCGACGGGAATGGAGTCAGGCATCGCCGCCAAGCTCGACTGACCCGGGCTCGGCGCCCCTGCCCCTCCTCCGCCCCCACCTGACTGTCCGCGGCTCGCCACCGCCGTGAAGGTGACGAACCCCGCGGCGGGGAGCACCGCTCTCGCAACATTGGCTCCAGCCTCCTGCCCGAGAGTCCATTCAGCGGAGGCGTAGCCGTTCACGTCGCTGGTGTCCGTTGCGGGCACGATGCTTCCCCCGCCAAGGGCCACCACCCAGGCGACCTGTTGGCCAGACACGCCAGCACCCAGTGTATCCACTACCCGTACGCGGAGCGAGTCGGGCAACGGCGCGCCGACAGCACCATCCTGGCGATCTCCCTGGATCACCATGACTTCGACTGGCCCGGCGCCCGAGGGAAGGACGAGGTCACCGCCGCCACAGCCCAGAGCGGAGAAGAGGAGGAGCAGGGTGACGCGGCGCAACCCGTACATGATGTAGCGTAGCCTGAGCGCCGACTCGGGGACGGTGCGTCGGATCACCTGCGGGCAACTACCTAGTGGGCTACTTCGTCCGCTACCGTACGGTTGTCATTGTCCGCCTCGCGCCGAGGCAGGCCGCATTACGGTCTCCGGAGTCATCACACCGCTTGGCCGGCAGGGCCGGCTCCTGGGCCACCCGCATCAATGGCTTGGTCGATTTGACGGCTGAGCGCTTCCGGCTGGGTGGCCTCCTCCAGCACCTCGACTTCCGGGTCTGGCGTCCCCGCGGCTCCGACGGCTCTCCCGATCTGCTCCAGCATCAACAGCATTTTGGTGTTTTCCTGCTCTGACAACAGGGTCAGCTGCAGGTCGAGGTGGCTGCGCTTATCGCTCACGCGAGCCGCGCGATTCTGGCTCATGAGGATGAAGATCGACAGGAAGATCGCCTCGATCGACAGCACGAGGGTGAGCAGCGGGAAGGGGAACGGGTCCAGCCGCTCGGGCTGCGGCAAAACCATGTTGGCGGCAATCCAACCGCCGATCAGCAGGATCGTGATCCAAACGAACGCAATCGAGCCCGAGAAGTTGGCGATCGCGTCGGCGACCCGCTCTGAAGTTTTCGCCTTGCTGTGCTCACGGGCCTCGAGCGCGTGGATACGCTCGACGTTCCGGCTGGTTAGGGCCTCCGCGGCCTCGGATGTCGCAGCCTCGGCCGGCGGTGCACTGGCTTGGTGGGCTGCAGTGGCCTGACCGTTCGATTCCGCCGCCATGGATTCGCCTCCCAGTGGTTCATATGAATTTTGGCTGCTAAGCGAAGCTATTCGGGAGACCAGACGCCGGGCTAGTTCGTCAGCCTAGGCGCGCCCAGACGGATGCTACAGGTCGCCTCGACCCGCCATTTGGGCGTATGCCTCATTCCGGACCTTCCGCCAAACCGTAAGTCCTGCCCACAAGGGTGCTGGAGGTCAAATGTACAGGCGCTCCTGCGGATGGAGAGGCGGAGGTAGTTCCCGATTTGATTGTAAGGTTCGGAGGGAGTAGTTAGGCGGGAGCCACGGGGCAGCGGTCAGCCGGCGGCTGCGGGCCAGCGCCGGCTCACCGGGACCGTAGACCCTGAGATTCTGCAACTACTTATAGCTTATGAGGGCGGTGGGGCTCGAACCCACGACCTAGGGATTAAAAGTCCCTTGCTCTACCAGCTGAGCTACGCCCCCATGAGTGAAACTTCCGGCGCGCCGTGTCAGTCGGCGTCCGTCCGCCGGCGCCGTTCCTCCTGACGCGCCTCGTTGCGCGCGTCGCGCGCTTCATCCGCCTGCCCCGCCGAGGCCACGCCCCGGAACTCGAAGTGCGCTCCGTCCAGCACCCGGTCGCGAGTCAGCGGCACGCGGTCGCGGGCGCGGAGCCGGAGGGCCAGCACCTGATCGGTGAGCACGGCCGCGGGCAGCCACTCGTTGGCGGCAATGCCGGGATACAGGTGCGCGAACTCCGGCCGGAGCAGCGCCTGGCGGATGCCGGGGCGATTCACCGGAGCCTACCGTTTCCGCCGCGCAAGCAGAAAGCCCAGCGCGATGGCCGCCACCCCGATCAGCGCGATCGAGCCGATCGCGGTCTGGACGCCCCGGGGCAAGCCCTTCCGCCGGGTCGCGAGCGCCTGCGACGTATCGGCCAGGGCGGAGTTGACCCGCTCGCGCTGGTCGAGCCACTCGCGGATGAGGCCCGGCTCCTCGACCTCGGTTGGCTTCGACTCCAGGCGGCGCCGGACCTCGTCTTCGCCGATCGAGTCCAGCTCCCGCCACACCTGCTCGCGCGTCTTGCGGACCATACGGTCTCCAGTCCCCGGGATTGTGGCTCGCTCCGATGGGGGAATGTACCCACTCCGCCCCGGAGAAGAGAGCGGCCGCCGTCACCCCCTCCGCCCCGTTCTATATTCCATCCGCCGCGGGTGCCCGGGGCCGTGCGAGGGCACCCGGCCGGGCCGCTGCCCACGCCGGCCCCGACGCAGCGGCCGCTCTCATTCGGAAGGAGAACACATGATCCGACTCGCGGGCCCGCTCCTGCTCGCGCTGGTTGCCCTGGCCGGGCCGCTCCACGCTCAGGGGGAGCGCTGGCAGGTGACGACCGAAGGTGACCACTACGTGTGGGACGTGCGCCTCGTCCGGCTCGACGGCCGCTCGCTCGTCGTGCGGCAGTCGGACACGCTGGTGCGGGTGCCGGTGGCGCGGATGACCGAGCTGCGGCTGATCCAGAAGTCGCGAGCCGACATGGGTGACGGCGGCGCGATGGCCGGCGCCATGAGCGCGCTGGTGGGCGGCGACGACGAGGTGCACGACATGCGTACGCTCGACCTCGCGGCCCGGCTCGACACGATCCGAGCGGTGCTGGAGTCCCATCCGCCGGAGAGCGCGGAGCCGTAGGATGACGGCGCGACGGCCCCTGTTCCCTGGATCCGCGATCCTCCTGCTGCTCGCCGCGGCGCCGCTCGGAGCCCAGGCGGCGCCAGCCGACCGGCGTGCCCCACCGGCGGACACGCTGCCGGCCGATTCCGTATTCGCTCACGCCGGTCCGGTGCTCCGCTGGAACGTGGCCGCCCGCGCGCTGGTCGAGCGCGCCATCGCCGCGCGGGAGCGGACGCCGGCCCGGCCCACCTTCTACGATGGCAACAACAACACGCGGCTCTATGCCCTCGTGGCCGGCGCGCAGTACGACGCCCTGCGCGCGCCCGCGAACGACACGCTGGCGGCACACGCGGCGGCCGTCATCGCGGCGAGCCGCGTGCTGGCCGCGGTGTTCGCCCGCGACAGTGACTGGATCGCACGGCGCCGCCGGGACGAGCTGGCGGCGCTCTCCTCCGGCGGCATGAGCGCCGCGGCGGCGCGGTCGGCCGAGGCGGCCGGGCGCACCGCCGCGGCTCGCTGGGTGACGGAGGCGCGCGCCGAGCTCAGGACGCCGCCCTGGAACGGCCGCGTGCCACGGGGCCCCGGACGCTGGCGCGGTGCGTCGGCGAGCCCGGCGCTCGCCATCTCGCTCAATCTGCGGCCGCGGTTTCTTCGCGCGCGCGACGAGTTCCGGCCGCCGCCCCCGCCCGCGCTCGGCAGCTCGACGGCTCGGGTACAGCTCGCCGCGGTGCGCAACGCGGCCGCGCTCCGCACGCGGGCCCAGACGCGCGCCACCTGGGCCTGGGCCCGCAACGCCGCGACACTCTGGAGCGAGATCGCGGGCGCCGTCGTGCTCCGCCGGCACCTGCCCGAGGTCGAGGCGGCCCGGGCCCTCATGTACCTGAACATGACGCTCTCCGACGCGACCATCGCCTGCTGGGACGCGAAGCTCACCTACTGGTATCCCCGCCCCTCGCAGCAGGACTCGACCCTCGAGCTGTCCATCGCCGTGCCGGATTTCCCCTCGTATCCGTCGGCGCACGCCACGCTGTTCGCCGCGGGTGCCGCGGTCCTCGGCCACCTGGTTCCCGCCGAGCAGGCCACGCTCGACAGCCTGACGAGCGAGGCCATGAGCTCGAGGGTCTGGGCCGGCGTGCACTATCCCATGGACAACGCGGCGGGCGCCGAGGTGGGCCGTCGGGTCGCCACGCTGGCCATCGCCGCCGCCGACGCCGAGCGGCCGCTCGGCGCCCGGGCCGCGCCGTCGAAGACCACGCCGTGAGCGCGCTCCTGATCACCGGCACCGGCATCCGCGTCGGCAAGACGCGGGTCGCGTGCGCGCTGGCGCGGGCGCTCGCCGCGGCCGGGCGCCGGGTCGTCGCGATCAAGCCGGTCGAGACCGGCTGCGCCGGCGGGACGGCCGCCGAGGAGGACGGCGCCCGGCTCGCCGCGGCCACGGGGCAGGCCGCGCCGCGCGAGGCGCTGTTCCGCTTCGCGGCGCCGCTGGTGCCCGCCCTCGCCGCCGAGCGCGAGGATGCGACGATCGACCTCGACGCGGTGATGCTCCGGATCGAAGAGCTTCGGGACGACGCAGACGTGCTGCTGATCGAGGGCGCGGGCGGCCTGCTCTCGCCGCTCGCCTGGGAATGGTCGGTGGTGGAGCTGGCGCGCAACCTCGGCGCGGCGGTCCTGGTGGTCGGGGTGGACGGGCTCGGCGTGATCAACCATGCGCTGCTCACGCTGAGCGCGCTCGAGCTGGCGGGCCTTCCGGTGGCGGGACTGGTGCTGACGCCACCGGAGGCGGCGGACGCATCCACCGGCACCAACGCGGCGGCGGTCGCCCGGGTGAGCGGGCTCGACCGCGTGCTCGCGCTGACCGATCTCGGGGACGACGGGGCCGCCGCGCTCGCCCCGGTGCTCGGCTGGATGGAGCAGCCGGCCGAGTGATCAGCGCGGCGCCGCGCCGGGCGCCGCGCGACCTTCCCGCTCCGCTTCCATCGCCGCCCGCTCGCGGGCGATCCAGCGGCCGAACCGCTCGAGCAGCGTCGCCAGCACGGCGCCCGTCGGCTCGTGGGTCAGCCGGCGGGATATTCCATAGCATCACTCGCGGGGCATGCGTTGGATCATGGCTCCTTCGCTTCGCTCAGGATGACTCCGCTCCCTGACGACTGCGCTCAGCTCGGCGGACGCTCCAGGCGATCGATCGCCGCCGCGACCGCGCTCCGCGCGTCCTCGCGGGTCAGCGACGGCTGGGCGCCGCGCAGCAGGTCCAGCGCGGCGCCGCGGTCGAGCTGGCCCTCCAGGCCCTCGATGGTCCACTCGCGCACCCAGGGGCGCGCGTCGTCGAGGCCGGCGCGGACGGCGCGCGCGGCGGTCGAGTCGCCGCGGCCCGCGATCGCCGCGAGGCCCAGCGCCGGGAGGGGCTCGGCGCCGAGCTGCGCGGCGAGCGCCTCGACCAGCCCGGAATCCGGCCGCTGCGCCACGGCGCCCACCGCCGCGTTCCGGATAGCGTCGCGGTAGGACGGCGTGGCGAGGGCCTGGAGCACCGCCGCGCGCGCGTCGGGCGCGCCGTGCCGCACCAGCACCACCAGCGCGGCGGCGCGCACCTCGTCACTCGAGTCGG
>JAICJD010000169.1 GCA_025928645.1 Gemmatimonadales bacterium | reverse complement strand
GCCGGCGAGCGGTTCCCCGCGCCCGCGGCCGCGGCGCTGGTGGCGCGGCGGGCCTCGACCGGTGGCCTCGGCCACCTCGGGCTCGGGCTGGTGCGCGGCCGAGTGCGGCGCGCCCGCGCCTGGCACACCCGCGAGCGACGCCGCTTCGACCGCGCGATGGCCCGGCTCGCCGGGCGCGCCCGATGACCGCCGACCGCCGCAAGCGCCATCTCAAGATTCTCGAGCTCATCTCCACCCGGGCCATCCGGACCCAGGAGGAGATGGCCGAGGTGCTGGCGGCGGAGGGCTGGGACGTGACCCAGTCGTCGGTGAGCCGGGACATCACGGCGCTCCGGCTCGTCAAGGCGAACGGGGTGTATCGGCGGCCGAGCCGGCGGGCAGCGCCCGCCGACCCGGACGAGCGGCGCATCGCGGACGGGGTCCTGACCTTCGAGCCCGCCGGCGAGGCGCTGGTGGTGCTGCACACCCCGCCCGGCGAGGCGAACCGCGTCGCCGTGGCGCTCGACCGGCTCGCCTGGCCCGACGTGGTCGGCACCATCGCCGGCGACGATACGATCTTCCTGGCCGTGAAGGACCACGCCGCGCAGCGGCGCGTCCTCGGCGGCGTGCGGAAGCTCACCACCGGCTGAAGAGGGTCGCGATGCGGTTGACGACGGCGCTCTTGGCGGCCGGCGTGCTCGCGGCGGCGGCCTGCAGTCAGAAGACCGGCGCGCTCACACCGTCCGAGCAGCAGCGGATCGACGCCGAGGGCGTGGTGCGGCGGGCGGACGATCTCATGTTCCGCTACACCCACGATGCCGGGCGGCGCGGCGCCGGCTGGGAAGACCGCAAGGCGTCCATCATTGTGACCAGGCAGAGCGTCATCATCCACAAGAACGAGAAGCTCGGCCTCGAGCTCACGCCGCGCACGCGGCGCTACGTGCAGGTAAGACGGGACGGCAACCGGATCCGGATCAGCGCGGGCGGCGGCGCCTCGGCGGAGAGCTGGTCGTTCGTACCGCCGGATGATCCTGCGGGGTGGGCGGATGACATTCGGGCCGTCGTGAAGGACGAGAGGACCGGGCGGGACTGAGAAGGAAGGGAGGTGAAACCGTCGTGGACCAGGCGTCGAGACAAAAAGAAAGGGCGGCCGGATCCGGCCGCCCTCGTCTCATTCTGGCAGTGACTAATCCGTGTGGTTTGGCCCGGGGAACGGCGGCGGATTCGTCAAGATGCCGTTCTCGTCGAAGGTCGGGTTCCTGAACGTGCTGCCGGGCTCGCAGGCTACGGTTCCGACCCCGCTCTTGATGTTGACGAGCGGGGAGTTGAGCGGGGTGGAAGGCGGCACCTTGGGAAGCTCGACGCTCACCGGGCTCGTGATGTTGACCGCCCCTGCCGACCGTGTCGTGAACGTGTAGCCGCCCGACTTGTTGACGAAGACGTTCGTGAACGTCGCAATACCGTCTGCGTCGGTGTACGCGTAGTTGTTGCACACGTCCACGTTGGTGCCCTTGTTGCCGGTCGCGGTGATCCAGACCAGCACCTTCTCCTGCTTGAAGTTGGTGCCGCCCTGGCTGGTGATCTGGTACGCGGGCGTGGGGTTGAACGGCAGGTTGACCGTGTTCCCCGACTTTCTCCAGCTGAACAGCGGATCCAGGATCACGTGCCCAGGCCGCACCACGATGAACGGACTCAAGGTGCGCTTCGACCCGCCGCTCCCGGTCGTCAGGAGCAGCGTTGCGCTGAGCGGCTGCGGCTCAAGGAATCGGAACAGACGCTCGGCCAGGTTGCGCGGCGGCGCTTCCACCGAGCCATCCGTGGCCGGACACTGCGGGTCGACGTAGCCGAGCACCTCGACGTTCGAATTGGTGGCGGAGAAGTGCTGGAGGTAGTTGGGATCGGTGGTGCACTCCCCGATGATCACGCCGTTCCCGGTGAACGTCGCGGCGGGAAGCGTGGCCCACTCGTAGGCGCCGCTCTGCGCCGTGTCGGCGGCAAATCCGGCGCTGTCGACCGGATTGCCCAAGGCCAGGAAGGCATACCGGAGGCTGTCGTCGTTGGACGCGCCGAGACCGTCGCCGAGAATGGCTTGCCAGCTCGTCCCGGAGGGGGTGAGCCGCCAGGCGCCGTCATGCGAGGCGACGGCCTCGTCGTCGGGATTCGCCAACCCCCTCACCTCGAACGCCCCGGTCGACGCCAGATTCTTGGCCAGGCTTGTGGCGCTCGGGATCGCAGGTGAGGTCCCGAGCTTCATGCACGCGAGAAGCGCCGCGGCCAACTGCGAGGGGGTCGTCGTCGTCGGCGCGGCGGCTTCGTACTTGCCGGCGATCGCCGCCAGGATGTGATACCCATCGAGGGTGCCAGCGTCCGTCCGCGCGCCGGCCTGCTTCATATCATTGGCCAGGCCGGCCTCGTCACTCCCGCCGCCGAACTCGTCTCTGGCCAGGTTGGTGACGTTGTTGAGATTGCAACTGACTGCTGCGGCGGTGGTGCCGGTCTTCGCCACATCCGGAGCCGTGGGAGCGTCACTCTGGCGCTCGCCACATGCGGCCGTGAAGAATGCCGCGAGCGCGACCAGAGCGATGACGCGTGGGCCGCCCATCGGGGGGCCTCCTGCACTTAAAGAAGAAGGGTGGGATTCTTGAACCGCGAGAGTATACGCTCTTGTCGCATTTTTATCAACACGACCGGGAATACGGCCCCGGAGAGGTGGGGCGGCTATGCCCGCTGCCGCGCAAAACCTTGCACTCGCCGCGCTCACCTCCCGGGCTTGAACGTCGCCGAAAACTTCGGGTCGTCTCGCAGATCCTTGAGCTCCCAGGTGTCGTCCTGGTCGAGCTGTCCAACCTGCTGCGGGTTGCTCGCCAGCCACACCGAGAGCTGCTTGAACGCCCCATCCTTGTCACCCAGGATGTCGAGCATGATGGCCTCGAGCTGGGCGAGGTCCCGGTTGGGATCCATCGAGCCGTCCGCCCGCGACCGCACGGCAACGTGCCGGGCGCTGTCGGCGAGCCCCGCCCGCGCCAGCGCGATGGCCACCCGCATGCGCCCCTGCAGCTCGTTGAACGACTTGAGGCTCGCGGGGCTCAGCGTGACGTATTTGTCGTACGCCGCCCATGCCGCGGGGATATCCGGCTTCGCCGCCTTGAGGCCGTAATACCAGATCTGGCACTCGGAGAAGCGGTAGTCGTCGGGAAAGCGGCGCTGCCCCTCATCGCACCATTTCTTGGCCTCATTGGCGTCATCGAGCTGGTATGACGTGACGAACAACCGCCAGACCGTGACGTTGACATTGGTGAGGTAGGGGTCGGCCGTGTACGCCCGCATCGCCGCGAGCTTGGCCTCGCCGGTCGCCGGCTTGTTGAGGAGGAGGTGACTGAGAGTGGTCCAGGCAGAGGCCTGCTGCGGATTCTGATCGACCGAGGCCCTGAGATCCTTCTCCGCGTCCGAGAAGAGCTTCGCCGCCTCCCTGGGCGTCCCGCCCAGGTTGTTGAGCCACTTCCAGTAGCGCAGGGTGCCGCGAAGCTCGAGCGCGTCGGGATCGTCCGCCTTGAGCTTGAGCGCACGGTCGGCCTGGGCGATGCCGCTGGCGATCGTCCCCGGATCGGCGGTCTCCGCCATGCGGGACTGACGGTAGACCAGCCATCCCCGCAGCACGGGCGGCGCCGGCCAGGCCGAGTCCTTGGCTTCGGCTCGGGCCAGGGTGGAGTCGGTCCGCTGGTACAGGCGGGTGGCACCCGCGGTATCACCCGTCGCGGCCAGTGCGTCGGCATCGCGCGCGGACGCTTCGGCGCGTTGATACAGCGACCAGGCATCCACGTTCCGGGTGGTTGCCCTGGTCTCCCGCATCTGAACCTCCTTGCCGAGCTGATGGCGCAGGAAGACCGCGACCTCCTTGCTCAAGTCGTCCTGCAGCGCGAACAACTCGCCCCGCGGCCGCCGGAGGGTCTTAGCGCTAAGCTGCGTGCCCGTCGAGGCCTGCACCAGCGCGACGTTCACCTGCAGGCTGTCGCCCGACTCGCTCACGTCGCCATGCACCACCGTTCCGACGTTGAGCGCCTTGGCGATCTGGACGACCGGCGTGTCGCCCTTCTTGTACGGACGGACACCGTTGCCCGAGATGACCTGCAAGCCGTCCACGCCGCCCAGCTCCCGGATCAGGGACTCAGTCAACCCGTCCGCGAGGAAGGCCAGCGAGTCGGACCCGCCCCGCTGCTCGAAGTAGAGCACGGCGATGTGGTTCGGATCCAGCGGGTCGCCCGCCTCGCTCGATGCGGCACCCGCCGCGCCCGCGCCGTGATGGAGGAACTTCCATCCCCCGAAGCCCAGTCCGGCGAGCAGCAGCACACCGCCGCCGACCAGCGACCAGAGCCGGGCCTTGCTGCGCGGAGGTGGCGCCTCGACTTCGGCGCTTTTCCGCCGGGTGGCTCCAGTTGTCCGCGTGGCGGCAGACGCACGCCGGGCAGCGGTGGACGCCCGCCGCTGCGCCGTCCGCGCCATCGCTGCTTCCGCCTCCGCTTCCGCCAGCCGCTCGGCGAACTCCTTCATCGTCTGGAACCGGTCGGCCGGCGTTTTCTCCAGCGCCTGCATGACCGCGTCCTCGACCTCATCCGGAACCGAGTTGCGCACCACCTGGAGACTCGGCACCACCTCCATCGAGTGTCTAGCCATGATGGCCATGGAGTTGGGACCGGTGAACGGCGGCTGGCCGATCAGCACCTCGTACAGCACGCAGCCCAGGCTGTAGACGTCGCTCCTCGCGTCCACGTGTTCGCTGCCCAGGGACTGCTCGGGGCTCATGTAGTGCGGCGTGCCGACCGCCATCCCGGTCTGGGTCAGCTTCTCCTCGCTGGCCGAGCTGACCGCTCTCGCGATGCCGAAGTCGGCGACGAGCGCATGGCCGCCAAGCAGCAGAATGTTCTCCGGCTTGATGTCGCGGTGGACGATGCCGCGCTCGTGCGCGTACTGGAGCGCCTCAGCGGCTTCGCGGACGATCTGGAGGGCGTCGGCGATCGGAAGCTGCTGCTCGCGGTTGAGCCGGTCGCGCAGCGACTCGCCCTCCACGAACGGCATGACGTAGTAGAGGAGCCCCTCGGACTCCCCCGAATCGTACAGGCCGAGAATGTTGGGGTGCTGGAGGTTGGCCGCGACGCGGATCTCCCGGAGGAACCGGTCCGCGCCGAGCGAGACGCTCAGCTCCTGGCGGAGCACCTTGATGGCTACCGTGCGCTCGTGCTTCGAATCCTTCGCACGGTAGACGGTGGCCATGCCACCCTCGCCAACCTGGCGCTCGATGACGTATCGCTCCCCTAGGGTAGAGCGGAGGCGGTCGAGCACGTCTGTCACCGGAAAGCCTTTGTGCGGGAGGACATCTAAATAAAGCGGGGGGTGCGCACGGGGACCAGCAGGCGGGCCGTTCACGGCCCGCGGCGCCGGCGGAGCGTTCAGGCACTTCGGAGCCGGCTCGCTGAGAGATCAGCCGGGCGGGGCTGGGAGGTTCACCGGGCGAGCCTCAGGGCACCGTCACCCCACCATGGCCGCCGCCAGCGCGTCGCGCATCGCGGCGGCGGTCTGCCACCGCTCGGCCGGGGTCTTGGCCAGCGCCCGTCCGATGCCGGCGGCCAGCTCGGCCGGGATGTCGGGCCGGAGCGTGCGCAGGTCGGGCGCGGGCTGGGTGAGGTGCATCTGGAGCACCACCGCCTCGTTCCGGTGCTCGAACGGCGGGCGGCCCGCCAGCGCCTCGAACAGCACGCACGCCAGCGAGTAGAGATCGCTGCGCAGATCGATTTCCTGCAGGGCCGTAATCTGCTCGGGGCTCATGTAGGTCGAGGTGCCCACCGCGATGCCCGACCGGGTCAGCCGGTCGCTCCCCGAGGCCCACACCGCCCGCGCGATGCCGAAATCGAGCAGCACCGCGCCGTCGGGCGAGATCACCACGTTCTCCGGCTTCACGTCGCGGTGGATGATGCCCTTCCCGTGGGCATGCTCGAGCGCGTCGAGCAGGTCGTCCGCGATGCGAAGTACGTCCGGAACCGACAACCGGCTCCGCTGCGACATGATCTCGCGGAGGGTCGCTCCCTCCACGAACGTCATGACGTAGTAGACCAGCCAGTCACGCTCGCCCGAGTCGAGCAGATGGGCGATGTGGGGATGGTGGAGCTGGGAGGCGAGCTTGATCTCCCGCAGGAACCGATCCGCCGCCACGCTGACCAGCAGCTCGGGGTGGAGGATCTTGAGCGCCACGGGCTGGCCGTCGGGCCCGCGGGCCAGGAAGATGCGGGCGTTCCCGCCCTTCCCGATCTCGCGCTCCACCTCGTACCGACCCGCGAACGCCTCGCGGACCAGCGTCAGCATGTCGCGCCGGATGGCAGGGTCCTTGTGAAGGACTCTCCAATGGTTACAGCAACGACCGGATCGCGCAAGTCAATGACAGGGACGGAGAAGGCGGAGAGGACGGAAAGGGCGGAGAGGCCCGACTTCATCCGAGACCTCCTCCGCCCTCTCCGCCCTCTCCGTCCTACAAGAAGATGTCCGTCCTCACCCTCCGCCTGAGCGCCCACCAGAGCGAGCCCCAGAGGTTCGACCGCCGGAGGGTCACGCTGGCCTCGCCCGTCATGCCGGGGTACCAGCGACCGGTGGCCCGGAGCCCGATCCGCGCCTCGATCTCGCCGGTGCGCGGGGCCTGTCCCACGGCCCCGACCCGCGCGGCCAGGGTCGAGCCGTCGGCGTGGAACACGAGCCGCGCGGACTGGCCGGGGCGGACCCGGCTCGCGCCCGCGCCGAGCAGCGCGACGCGGATCTCGAGCGAGTCCGGCTGGCCCAGCTCGATCAGGCGCTCGCCCAGACCCACCCAGCGGCCGGTGAGCTGTTCGGGACGGGAGGTGACCACGATGCCGGGCACGAGCGCCCGCACGGTCATGGCCCGCTCCTGGGCGGCCATGCCCGCCAGCCGGGCGACGTCGCCAGCCCGCTCGGCGTCGAGCCTCGCCATCTCGCCGGCGCGTCCCGCCGCGCGGGCCTGGGCCTCGCGGGCGGCCAGAGAGTCCACCCGGCGGCCGGCCGCCAGCGCCTCCCGCTCGAGCTCGAGGTCGCGCACCTGCAGCAGCGGCATGCCGGCTTCCACCCGCGTGCCTTCGCGCACGTACACGCCGGCCACCAGCCCGCTGTCCGGCGCGGTGAGCGGCACCGCGAGCGCGGGTGCGACGGTAAACGGCCCCGTGATGGTGAGGGGTCGCGGGATCACCGCGCCGATCGCCAACACCAGGATGGCCGCCAGCACGAGACGATCCCGGAGCCGCCGCCCGGCCGCGCGGGCGCGAAGATCGCGCCACGCCGCGG
>JAICJD010000272.1 GCA_025928645.1 Gemmatimonadales bacterium | reverse complement strand
TTCTTCACCTACATCGCCGGGCGCTCGCGCTACGGCAAGACCGAGACCGCGATCGCCCAGTTCGTCCACCTGGTGCGCGCGGACCACGGCGGCCTCTTTCTCGACCCCCACGGCGACGCGCTGGAGCGGATCGAGCCCTACCTCGCCGACATCGACCCGGAGCGGATCGTGCGAATCGACCTCGGCCCCGGCAGCGCCTCCGCTCCGCAGCCCGGCTGGAACCTCTTCGAGCTCGGCGCCAGCGCCGGCGAAGGCGAGGCGCGGGTCGAGGCGGTGGTCGACGCCTTCGCCTCGGCCCTGGAATGGGGCGAGCGCTCGACGCGAGCGATCAACCTGACCACGCAGGCCGCCTCGGCGCTCGCGGCGATCGCCTCCCGCCTCAAGGACCCCGACCTGGCGCCGACGATCTTCCAGCTGCCGACGCTGCTCAGCAACGAGAGGTGGCGGGCGGCCGTGCTGCCCTTCCTGCCGCGCGACGAGCGCGGCTTTTGGACCGACCGCTTCCCGCTGCTGGCCCCCGAGGCGATCACCCCGCTCACCAACATGGTCGACCGCCTGCGCCGCTCCACCCAGATCAGGACGCTGCTCGGCCAGAGCCGCGGCACCTACCGGGTGAGGGAGGCGATGGACGAGGGCAGGATCGTCCTCGCTTGCCCGGGGGCGGGCGGCACCCGCGAGCGGCTGGTGGCCAACCTGCTGCTCTTCGACCTCCTGCACGCCGCCCGCGGGCGGGCCGAGCTGCCGCCCGGCGAGCGGCGGCCCTTCTGGGTCTTCCTAGATGAGGTCCAGGGCTATGACGGCGCGGCCTCGGGCAACCTGGCGGCGCTGCTGGAGCAGAGCGCCAAGTTCGGCCTGCGGGCGGTGCTCTTGAACCAGAACCCCGAGCGCCTCAGCGCCGCGACCCTGAACGCGCTTCTGACCAACCGCTCGCACCTGCTCGCGACCACGGTCAACTCCCACGCCGCCAATCTGATCGCCAAAGAGTGGGGCGGGCGGCCGAGCCCGGCGGCGCTGACGAAGCTCGAGCGCTACCGCTTCATCGCCCAGGTCACCCACCAGGGCAGCCTCAGCACCCCGTTCGCCCTCGGCGGGGTGCGGGTCGAGGACGCGCTCGGGGAGCCGCCTGCCGAGCGGGCCAGCGACGAGGAGGATGAGACGGACGCGACCCCCGGCCGCTCCGCGGCAGAAGTGACCGGCCACCTCGAGGATCTCGACGACCGCATCCTCGCCGCGCTGGAGGAACAGGGCGGGGAGGGCAGCGCGAGCCCCGACAGCGAGGACCCGGAACCCGGGGGAGGCGCGGGTGCCGTGCGGGCCACGAGGGGGCCTGAGTGAGGACCCGCGCGAAGCATCCCCTTCCGGTCCGGGCGGCGGAGATCCTCGCCTCGCTCGCTCAGCACCGGGTGCTCTCGACCCCCCAGCTGGCAGCGCTCCACTTCCCCGGCCGCAGCCCGCGCTCGGCGCAGACGGCGCTCGCCGCGCTCGCCGACGCCGGGCTCGCTTCCTTCGTGACCAACTTCGGGTCCCGCGGGGCGCCGCGGCGGTGCTGGTATGTGACCGAGCGCGGAGCCCGCAGGGCGCAGGAAGCGGGCCTCATCGAGGAGATGCCGCGGCTGCTGGACGCCGAGGCGGCGGCCGGTCCTCTGCAGGCCCACACGCTGGCGGTCAACGACGTCGGCATCGCCTTCGTTGCCGCCGCGCGGGAGCGGGGCGAGGACTTCGGGCCGCTCGGATGGCGCCATGAGGTGTCCCATCCTCTCGGCCCGGGACGGCGGGCGGGGCGGCTGATCGCCGACGCCGTCCTCGGCTACCTGCGATTGACCGAGGCCGAAATCGTCTTCGAGCAGCGCTTCCTAGAGCTCGACCGCGCGAGCCTGCCGGTGGGCCGGCTCGCCACCGAGCTCGGCCGCTACGGGCAGCTGTTGAGGGCACGGGGCAAAGGCGGGGAGCCGCTGTGGCGCTCGCGCTATCCGTTCTTCCCGTCGGTCCTCTGCGTCCTCGCGGGAGCGGATCCCGCGGCGCTGCGCCGGCGGCGCGACACCACGATCGGCATCCTTCACCGGGACAGCGACTTCACCGGCTCGCCCGGGCTCTCGATCCGCTTCTGCCTGGCCGAGGACCTGGCCGAGCGCGGCCCCTTCGCGCCGATCTTCACCGACGCGCGGGACCCCGGGAAGCCGGTCGACTGGCTCGGGGCCGAGGGCGGGGGGACGCGCTGATGGCGAAGGCCAGGCGATCGCGCGGCTGCTCCGGCAAGGGCTCGAAGGACCGTCCTGATGTTCGACTGCTCGAAGGCGACTGCCTCAAGGTGCTGGGCGACCTCGAGCCCGAAAGCGTCGATGCGATCGTGACCGACCCGCC
>JAICJD010000257.1 GCA_025928645.1 Gemmatimonadales bacterium | reverse complement strand
GGCCTGGGGTGCCACGGCGCATGACTGGGAAGCATTGCCCGAGCTGCTCCGGGCCAGCGATCTGCTGTTCGTGGCGACGGCGGCCTCGCGCCCCGTCCTCAGCGCCGCGCAGCTCGCTTCCGCTACCGACGGACGGGCCTCTGACGGGCCGGGCTCGGAGCGGCTTGTGGTGCTCGATCTCTCCGTTCCCCGAAACGTCGAACCCGAGGCGCGAGCGCTTGCGCGCATCCGGCTCTTCGACCTCGACGACCTGCAGCGTGTCTGTTGTCCCGCCGCGGGCGCACCCGCGGAGGCTCTGCGCGACGCGGAGCGGCTGCTGGAGGAGGAGATCGCACGACTGGAGCGGCAGCTGCGCGGCCGCGCGGCTGCGCCCAGGCTCGCCGAGCTGCACCGGCACGGCAGCGTGATCGCGGCGCAGGAGACCGCCTGGGCCCTGGCCCAGCTCGAGGATCTGAACGAGGCCGAGCGCCGGGTCGTGAAGGAGATGGCCGATCGACTGGTCCGGCGGGTGCTCTATCCGGTGAGCCGTTCGCTCCGGGAGGAGGGCTTCGCGGCCGCGCTCCAAGAGGAGCGTAGGCCGGATGCTACCGGATCGCCCCCACCACAGGGGCTCACAGCTCCGGAGCCTGCCTCGAGCTAGTCGCCGCCGATATCCGGGTCAGACCAAGCAGTATCACTTCCGTCGCAGCCGGCTTGACTCACCGCACCGGCTGACGCGCGGCCCCACGCGGGCCTGCCTGCCCCGGCTCACCTGTCGTCATCCTGCTCCCGGCCTGGTCCGAAACCGGCCGCGCGATCTGCCGGCATTGCGGGTTCTCGCAACCCGGACAGCGCGTGCGGTAGAGCGGCCCATACGGCTGCTCTGAGGCGAGGTGCTCGCGCACGATATCGGCGAGCGCGTCGATGAACTGCGGCCTGTCGTTGAGGGCCGGTGTGCGCTTGTAGTGCGTGATGCCCACGCGGTGCGCCACTTCGCCGTACTCCAGGTCGAGCTCCGACAGCGTCTCGATGTGGTCGCTGGTGAAGGCGATCGGCACCACCAGCAGGTCCTTCTGGCCACGTGCTCCGAGCCGCTCGATCACGCGCTCGGTGCTGGGCCCGAGCCAGCGCACCGGCCCCACCTCGGACTGGTACGCCAGCAGGTACGGGTTCGGCCGGCCGAGTTGCTCCACGACCGCCTGCACGCTCGCCCCGACTTCCTGGGGATAGGCATCTCCTCGGTCGATGACGCTGAGGGGCAGCGAATGCGCGCTGAAGAGCAGCAGGACGCGGTCGCGGTCGGCCGGCTCGAACTGCTCGAGCCCTTCGCGGACCGTCTCTGCCATGGAAGCGATGAAGCCGGGGTGGACCGGCCAGCGGTCGATGATGCTCCACTCGAACGCGTCCCGGAGGCCCACCCGATCGGCGGCGCGCCAGAGCTCGTTGAGGCTGGATCCGGTCGTGCTGCAGGAGAACTGCGGATACTGGGTAAAGGCCACGGCCCGCTCGACGCCGTCGGCGGCCATGGCCTGGAGCGCATCCTCGCTCTTGGGCGTGACGTAGCGGAAGGCGACGTAGAAGCCGTGCGGCGCCGTCCCGGGCGAAAGACGGTCGAGCCGCGCCACCATGCCGGCGCCCTGGGCGCGCGTGTAGCGCAGGATGGGCGATCCGCCGCCGATCTTCTGGTACAGCCCGCGCACCTTGGGCGCCCGCCGCCGTGCGATGAAGGGGCCGAGCCAGCGCTGAAACGGGAGCTGGATGATCTCCCGGTCGGCGAAGAGCTCGAGGAGGAACGGCTCGACCTGGCCGAGGTCGGCCGGGCCGCCGAGGTTCATCATCACGATGCCGGTCTTGATCTTGCCCATCGACGCAATATATAGCCCGTCACCAGAGACATCCGCGAGCGCTCAGGCGGCGGCCGCCTGCCCGGTCACCGTATCAGCCCCGCCTCCAGGGCGACCTTCGTAAGCCCCGCCACGGTGTACACGTCCAGCTTCCGCATGAGGCTCTCGCGGTGACTCTCGACCGTGCGATGGCTGATGCCGAGCTCCTGGGCGATCTCCTTGTTGGTGCGCCCTTCCGCCACGCCGACGAGGACCTGCTGCTCGCGCATCGTGAGCTGCGCCAGCGTGCCCGCCCGCCCGCCGCCGATCTCGCCGCGGACCACCGCCCCGAGATGCCGCGCGACCGGCGGGCTGAAGAAGGACTCGCCGCGACACACGGCCCGGATGGCCTGGCCGAGCTCGGCGGCCGCACTGTCCTTGAGCAGGTAGCCGTGCACGCCGGCGCGGAGGCTCTCGAGCACGTACTCGGTATTGTCGTGCATGCTGAGGATGAGCACGCGGGTCTCAGGCAGGCGCCGGCGGAGCTCGGCGGCGGCGTGGAGGCCGGACACGCCCGGCATCGAGATGTCGAGCACGGCGACATCGGGTTTGAGCGCGAGCGCCAGCGCGAGCGCTTCGGTGCCGGTCGACGCCTCGCCTACGACGGCGAAGCCCGGCTCGGTCTCGAGCACGTGGCGGATGCCGGTGCGGACGATGGCGTGATCGTCGGCCACGAGCACCCGAATGACGGGCTCGGTCACCCGACGTCCTCGCCGGCCGCGGAGGGCGGCGGCAGCAGCACCTCGAGCCAGGCGCCGCCGCCCGCCGGACCGTTGCCGCCGCCGAACCGCATGGTTCCCCCCAGGGCGCCTATCCGCTCGCGCATGCCCGCAAGACCCATGTGGCCTTCGCGCTCCAGGCGCTCCAGGCGCTCCACGCCCGTGCTCGGCGGGCCGCGGCCGTCGTCGCGGACGCTGAGCCGCACCGCGCCGTTGGCCAGAGTGATCGCCACCTCCACCCGGTGTGCGCCGGCGTGGCGTCGAACGTTCGACAGTGCTTCCTGCAGGGCGCGGAACAGCGCCAGCTCCGCCTCGGTGGACAGCGGCGGCAGGGTCTCGGGGGTACTCAGCGTCACGGCGATGTCGCCCCGCGCGCCGAAGTCGGCTACCAGCGAGCGGAGGGCCGGGAGAAGGCCGAGGT
>JAICJD010000120.1 GCA_025928645.1 Gemmatimonadales bacterium | reverse complement strand
GTGCGGCAAGGAGGGGGAGCCGGTCGACGTCGTCACCGGTGCGAACCTCGAGGACTCGGTCGATTTCCCGCTGGGCCCAGCGATGGGGATGATGTGGCGCCGCGCGTACGATAGCTCCCGCCACGATGTGCGGGGCCCGCTGGGGTGGGGGTGGCGCCACGTGCTGGAGGACGAGCTTCGCTTCGACGCGGACGGCGTACGCTACGTGCCGGTGTCCGCTGTCCCGGTGCCGTTCCCGCCGCTGGTCGAAGACGGGGCGGCGAAGTCCCGCGACGGCTGGACGCTCCGCCGGCTGGCGCGGACCACCTTTCGGCTGCGGCGCGCGGCCGGGCCCACCCTGGAGTTCGAAGTGCCGCCCGGCAGCGCCGTGGGACGGCTGACCCGTGTCTTCACCAGGCGCGAGGCGGTCGAGCTCGCCTACGATCCCCGCGGCCGGCTCGGGTCCATCCGCCGGCGCGGCCAGCCGCCGATCCTGGCCGCATACGATGGCCGCGGCCTGCTCACGGGACTGGTCGAGCAGGCCGACCCCCGGTCGCCCACCCGGCTCGTGTCGTACGAATACGATGGCGGCGAGAACCTGATCGCGTGGACCGATGTCCTCGGCCATCGCGCCACGCTCGAGTACGACGCCGCTCACCGGCTCACCCGAAAGGGCGATCGGCGAGGGTACTCGTACTACTACAAGTACGACCCGCAAGGGCGGTGTGTGCATACCGCGGGCGAGGACGGGATGTACGACGTGCGTCTACGCTACGTCGAGGGCGCCCGCTGCACCGAGGTAACCCACGCCGATGGCGGGTCGTGGTCCTACTTCTACGACGCCAACGGCACGATCACGCGCATCGTCGACCCGTACGGGAACCCGCGCGAACGGGTGGTGGACGACTCGGGCAGGGTGACCGTCGAGCGGGATGCAGCCGGCAACGACTACCCCATTGTGTACGATGCCTCCGGCGGTGTGGTCGGGCGTGAGGATCCGTTCGGCCATCTCAGCCGCGATCTGGTCGATCTCCGCCGCCACAACCATCGGGCGCTGGTGGCGCCCTCCACGCCACTCGAGTGGGAGCTGGGCTCGCTGCTCCGGCCGCGCACGGTGGACTCAGGCGGCGCCGGCGGGCCGGGGCGGACCCCGCCTGCGGCGACGTACGACGGCCTTGGCCGCAAGCTCGACGAGCGGGTTGCTGGCGGCGCGGCGCGGCGGTGGGAGTACGACGGGAACGGGAACGTGCTGCGGTACGAGGACGCGGACGGATTGAGCCGGCGCTTTGAGTATGCGTCCTGGAATCTTCTGCGTCGCGAGGCCCACGCGCAGGGTGGGGCCACTGAGTACGCCTATACCGCCCGGGAACGCGTCACCAGGGTGACCGATCCGGGCGGCACTACGAGCGAATACGGGTACGACCTGCGCGACAACATCGTCCGCGTGGTGCGGCACGGCCGGGTGCGCGAGCAGTACCGTCGGGACGCCACCGACAATCTCATCGAGAAGCTGGATGGCGCGGGCAGGACACTCCTCGCCTTCGAGATCGGGGCGGGCAACTTGCCCGCGGTTCGCCGGCTGGCGTCCGGCGACACGCATGCGTTCGAGTACGACACACTTGGCCGCCTGACCAGGGCCGGCACGGCCCTCCACGACATCCGGTTCGAGTACGATCGCGCCGAACGGCGCCCGTCGGCGGACATCCGTGACGGCTCGGGCGTCCGGCACCGTCTCTGCGGCTCACGACGAACCTGCGTGGTGCTGAACCGCTTCGAGACGAGCTGCGTGCACGAGGGTGGCCTGGTTATCATCACCGATCCCATGGGCGGCAAGCACCGGCTCACCGTCTCCACCTATGGCACCGTCACCCTGGCCTCCTCCAACGGGCGGACCGAGACGCGCCGGTACGATTCGCGCGGGCGATGCCTCTCGAAGAGCCAGACGAGGTGGGACCAGCCCCAGCCCTGGACTCGCACCTACGGCTACTCCGCCGAGGGCGATCTGCTCGCAGTTCGCGACAGCCGGCGCGGCAGTGCCCGATTCCAGTATGACGCCGCCCACCGGCTCACGGGCGAGGCGCGCCAGGAACAGGCCCTCGTGCGCTACGACTACGATGTCGCCGGCAACCTGCTGGCCAAGGGTGGACTCGGCGGCGTCATCGTCGGGACGGGAAACCGCCTGCAGTCCGCCAACGGCGACACGTTCGAGTACAACGACAGGGATCACGTCGGGGTACGGCGGAGCGCGCAGGGTGTCACCACATTCGAGTACGATTCATGCGACCGCCTGGTGCGCTGCGTGACCCCCACCGGAGAATGGCGGTCCACCTATGACCCGCTGGGACGACGGATCCGGCGGACCTGGCGGGGCAAGACCACCGAGTACTACTGGGACCATCACCGTCTGGCCGCGGAGCGGGGGCCCGGAGGGGAGCTGCGGGTCTACGTGTACCTCGACGCGGACGCGCTGGTTCCTTTCCTCTTCATCGACTACGCCTCCGATGCCGCGTCGCCTGGTTCAGGAACGCGGTATTTCATCGCCTCCGACCAGATCGGGACGCCGCTCAGGATCGAGGACGACCAGGGTTCGCCGGTCTGGGAGGCCGACGTCGAGCCCTATGGCGCGACGGAGGTCAGGGCCGGCAACACGGTGAATTTCGCGATGCGTTTTCCCGGCCACTACGAGGACGCGGAGATCGGCCTGCATTACAACCGCTTTCGCCACTACAGCCCGCAGCTGGGCCGGTACATGCAGTCCGATCCGATGGGGACCGCGGGCGGCATCAATCTCTACGCGTACCCGTCCAATCCGCTGACAATGGTGGATCTGTTCGGCCTCCACCCGCCCAAGGGCGAGGAGGAGGACGGCGCGTCGGTTACCGGCGTGGACGACGAGAAGACCGTCCAAGTTCCCCGGCCCCTCACGCCCGAGGAAGAGGCCGCGGCCAAGCAGCTGGTCTCCATTACCCGGGGGCTGGCCAAGTCGATGGTGGACAACGACGACCCGGGCAGAGGTCCGGTCCTCACCGGCGTCATCGATCCCCGCTATCCCGAAGACGGGCCGTTCTTCGGCCAGAACACCGGCATTCCCGAGAACCTCAGCAAGCCGCTGCAGGACAACCTCAACGACCACAATGACAACATTCAGAAGGGGCTGGTCCAGCCCAGCGTGACGGCGGGCGATCCCGGCGACCACTCCGAGGTCAACGCGCTCGATCAGGCGCTCAAGAACCGCTCGCAGCGCGAGGGCGGGCGGGAGACGACCCAGGACGACCTGAACGACATGATCGCCCACAACGTGAACCTCAAGAAGGCCAAGGTAAAGAACGACGACGGGACGACTACGAAGATCCCCGCGGGGGACGGTTGTCCCGATCGCTGCGACAATTGCCGGCCGATCAGCGGGGGCACGAGGATGGTGGACAAGAACGGACAGCCGACGGACTTCGGAGACGATGGCCCCGATGACGAATGAGAAGCAGATCATCGACGATGATGACCTGTACTTGGCGGAGGACGGCTCCTACGAGTATCAGGATCGTCCGTTCACCGGAACGGCGCGCCACCAGACGCGGAGTGGGGCCGTCGTGAGTGAGATCGAGTACGCCAATGGGCTCCAGGACGGACTCGCCCGGTACTGGTATCCGTCTGGCGAGCCGCTGGGTGAAGAGCACTTTCGAGCGAATGGCCGGACCGGCCTTTCACGCGAGTGGTACCCGACGGGGCAGCTCAAGAGGGAAACGCTGTTCGAGCATTCGGTGCGCGTCCGTGAGAGGCAGTGGAACGAGCGCGGGGAGCTCGTGCACGACTACGTGCTCACGGAAGATCAGCCGCTCTTCAGGACCTTGCAGGAGTTCCGGCGCATGTACGGCGACTCGGGCGCTTCCTGAGGCTTGGACGTCGCCGAGACGATCCGTTCAAGCCACGTTCCGGATCATCGTGCAGCCTGTCAGACGCCACCCCTGGGACCTCTCCGCAGCCGAGGCGAGCGCCTTGCAGGCGGAGTTGGCGGGTCTGGTGCTGATCCAGGATCGGCTTCCCGGGCGCGTGTCGACGGTGCTGGGCGTAGATGCGGCGTATGACGATGACGGCTCTCGCGCATTCGCGGCCGGCGCCCTGATGGAGGTCGCCACCCGCACGGTGCTTCAGATCGTCTCTGCCGAAGTGCCGGCCGACTTTCCCTACATTCCCGGACTGCTCTCGTTCCGCGAAGTCCCCGCCCTGGAGGTCGCGCTGGAGAAGCTCACCCAGGCTCCCGATCTGGTGATCTGTGACGGGCAGGGAATCGCCCACCCCAGGCGCTTCGGGCTGGCCTGCCATCTGGGCGTGCTGTACGATCTACCGACGATCGGGTGTGCGAAGACGCGCCTGACGGGCGAGGCAGCCACGCCGGCAGCGGCTCGAGGCAGCCGCGCCCCGCTGGTTGATACCGGTCGGACCATCGGAGCCGTGCTGCGTACCCAAGACGGCGTCAAGCCCGTCTACGTCTCGCCGGGTCATCGGGTGTCTCTGGAGACGGCGTGTCACTGGACGCTGGCACTGTGCGGACAGTACCGCATTCCGGAACCGATCCGAGTCGCAGATCAGATCGTCGGCAGGATGAAGCGGCAGGCGAGGTGATCGGTGGAGGGCGTCGAGCAAAGCTCTCGAGAGGCGCGATGGGGCTGACGCTCCTGGCGGTCGCACTTGCGATCTTCGCCGCGTTACTCTGGTTCGTCCTCGTGCGCCGTGTGCCCGAGGCGACCGCGGCCGCGACCATCATCGCGAAGACGTTCCGTCCCGCCGGCACCTACACCCAGCAGATGGTCGGGGCCGACCGCGCCTTCCGTGCTCCGACCGAGATCCCCGTCGCCGAGACCTACGCCTTCGATCTCGCGGTGGACGGCCTCGCGGAGCCGGTGCGGGTGTCGCTCAACACGGTGAAGAGCCGAGAATTCGAATCGGGGCAGCGTGTCCAGGTGCGCTACGTCCGGCGCGGTCTGGCGCCGTTCTGGGGCCGCGTGATGGTCGTGGAGATGCTCCCGCTCGCCGGGCCCTGATCCCGGCTCGTCTCGTGTGCCAGGAAGGGAAAACTGCGCGGCTACAACCCACCGAGGGCCTTGACCACGCGCGTCCCGTTCGTCCGCGCCGCCACCAGCGCCGCCGTCCACAGCTCCTGCGCCTTGGCATCCCTTCCGTGCTTCGTCTTCTTGTCATACGCCCCGACGGCGCTCGAGGAGCCCGCGAAGTCCAGCGCCAGCTTCTTGTAACGCCTCAGCGTCCGGCTCACCTCGTCCTTGAGATCGGACTCCTTGCGGAACCGCTTGGGCTTGGTTCCAGAATCCCAGCCGCTGAGCTCGTTGTACAGGTCGCGCCCGAGCAGGGCGACGATATCGTAGTGCCCCTGCTCGTGCTGCAGGAGCGCGTCGCTCCGGTCCTTCTTTACCGACCACATGATCGTGCGCTCGACCTCGACGGTCACCTGCACGTGGTCCACCCGGTAGCCGTGCGCGGCCCCCTGCGAATCATCCCATTCGTAGTCGTAGTTCAAGTCGAATCGGGCCGAGGCGAAGGCGGCCTCGCTGGTTGACCCCCCGGGCGCGGTCGCCTGAAAGTCGGCCCAGATGAGGCTCTCCTCGTGGCCTTCCAGGAACGAGCGGGTCAACGCCATGGCCATATTCAGACCAGCGCTTGGTGGCGGGGGGTCTCCTCGATGTACAGCATCTGAACGTGGGCCACGTCCTTGAACGACTTCCACTCACCGCCCCAGGTGCAACCGTACTTCTTTGCGGTCGCCCCGAGCGCCTTCCAGAATGGAAAGTCCAGCCGCGCAGCCTGTCCGCCCCAGCCGTAGCGTGCGTCGACGACGTCTGCCGCGTTGCCGCGCACGATGTCGAAGCCTCCGTGCACGGTGGGCAACACGCCGATCGTGGATTCCAGGTGCCAGCTGTGCATCGTTCGCGAATAGCCTTGCTTGACCTTCTCTGCCTGTTCGGCCTCGGTGCGCTTCACGTATACGATTTTGGGCTGCCAGCCCTGGTTACGCAGGTCCGCCAGGATCCTCAGCAGGACACTCTTGAACATCGGATGACACTGCCGCAGCATGGCGGTTTCGTCGTACGGCATTTCCACCCCTCGCGTCGTCGCCTGATGTCGTCGAGACCACGTTGGACCGCCGTCTAGAGATTGTCGCGGAGCCGCTCCGTACCCAGTAAGGAGGTGTCGATGGCTCCCCTCAGCTCGCGATGAACCCGAGATTGATCCCCGGCTGCCGCGTCTCCACGCACCGCTTGAAATAGGCCAGCAGATCCCGCGTCACCGGATCCACATTCCGATTCCGAAGCAGCACGTTGAGCTCCGTCGCGGCGAACACCTTCGACGAGTCCACGCCGGAGCCGATCTGGAACGAGACCTTGCCCACGGCGTTGCTCGCGAAGATTCCCGAGAGGGCACGCCAGACCGTGTAGCCGTCCGGCTGCCACGGCTGCTCGACGTCCTCCACGAACGCGAGGAGGCTCGAGTACTTGGTTCCCGGCACGGGAAGCCGGGCCAGCACGTCGGGCAGCGTCTCCTTCGACGCCAGCTCCGGGCGGGTCCGCTTGAGGTCGGCGATGTCCTTCCAGACCGGCTTGAAGAAGGATCCGGAATAGAGCAGCGTGCGGTCGGGGGCCGCCCGGATCTCCCAGCGTAGCGACGGGTGGGCTTGGAGGATGGACAGCAGGGCCCGGGTCCCGGGCTGCAGTGCCACGACGCGCGGGGGGCTAGGGCCCGGCCGAGGGCGAGTGCCGCGACCGGGCGCCGGAATGCACTGTCACGGCGTGAGAGGCTGGCCCTGGCCGTTCTGGTTGATCCACTGCCGGATCACGTTGATCACCGCGTCCGGCAGGAACTGGGTCGTGCTCGGCATGAGTTCGTCCTGGGCTAGACTCCCGTCGTGCAGCAGCGCCTTGATGAGCTGGCTGTTGGTGGCATCGCCGGGGATGACGGTGAACCCCTGGTCCTCGTGCGCATCGGTAATGTGCTCGAAGCTCAAGTCCGGAATGTTGCCGCCAGCTTGAAATGGCAGGTGGCAGCTCGTGCACGGAGTCGTCAGGCCGTTGGCGGTGTTGAACCCGACATTGAAGATGCCGTCCTTGATGTCGCTCGCGTAAGAGACCAGGAACTGCACCGGCGCGGTCTGGGCGATGGATATGATCCCGTCGATCGTGCCGTGGACCTGGTACGTGCCACCCGTGGTGGAGGAGATGTTCGCCGTCACCTGGCCATTTGACCCGGTCACGGCCACGCCCGGCAGCACCGCGCCGGCAGCACCACCCACGTCCAGCGTCACGCTCCGCCCGCCGATCGGATTCCCGAACGGATCCTTCACCGTCACCGTCACCTGCGAGCTGTTGGCGAGCCCGGTGACCGGCGTCTCGGCGGTCACGGTCGATTGGCTGCCGTCCGGCGAGCCGGGCTTCACCGTCACGCTCGCGGACGCCGGCGTGACCGTCGTCGCGCCCGCCGTGATCTGCGCCGTGATCGTCTTCATCTCCGCCGTGCTCGACGTCAAGGTCGTCGTCGCCTTGCCCAGGTTCGCGCCGGTGCCGGTCGTGAGCGTGCCGGTGAACTGATTGTTGCTCCCGCTGACGCTCAACTGCACCGTCGCGCCGCTGATCAGGACGTTGTTCGCATCGCGCGCCGTCACGGTGACCGTCGTGCCGGTGGGCGATCCCGCCGTGAACGATGCCACCGACGAGGTGACCGACGACTTGCCCCCATCGATCGGCCCCGGCGTCACCCCGCCGTTGGTGCCCGTGGCGTCGAACTGCACCGGGCTCCCGCTCAGGCCCGTGGCGGTCGCCGTCACCGAGTTTGGCCCAGCCGTCGCGCCCACCACCCACGACGTCAGCTGCGCCAGGCCCTGGTCATTGGTGGTCACGGGCGTCGTCGGGTCGATCGTGCCGCCGCCCGCGGTCACCGCGAACGTCACGGCGACCCCGGCGACCGGATTGCCTGCGCCGTCGGTCACCCGCGCGGCGGGCGGATCGCTCGCCGGCGTCCCCGCCTCGACCGACTGCGGCGTGACCGAGGCCGCGGCGATGGTCGCGGCCGCCCCGGGCGTGATCGAGATCGGGCTCGACCTGACGTCGGTCAACCCGCTCGCGGTGAAGAGGAGGGTGTGGTCGCCCGCCAGGGCCGACACCACGAGACCGTCGAACGTGGCCTGGCCCTGGTCGTCGGTCGTGGCGGTCGCCGTACCGGACAGACTGCCGCCGCCTTCGACCGCGGCCGCCACGTCCACTCCCGCCTGGGCGACCGGTGTGCCATCCGCCGTCTGGAGCTGCACCACCGGCGCCTGCGCCAGTGCCGCACCGCTCGCCGCCGTTGCCGACGGCTGCGTGGTCAGCGCCAGCACCGATGCGCCCTGCACCGTGAGCGTCACGGCTACCTTGGGCGAGTTCTCCGCGTCCGGGCTCTCGATCGTCACCGTGGCCGTGTAGGTGCCGGACGGCAGGTTGCTGTTGGTCACCTGCAGCGTCAGGATCGCCGGTTCCGCGAGCGACGCATTCGCCTTGTTCAGCGACGCCGTGAGCCACTCGCTCGGCGGCGAGCCGGCGAAGGTGAGCGCCGCCGTGAGGCCGGTCAGGTTCGCCGTCGCCGGCGTGATGCCGACCGCCTTGGGATCCAGCGTGCCGCCCGGCGCGGTGGTGAACGCGACGCTGTTGGGGGCGATGTTGATGGCGCCCACCGTCGTCACGTCCCCGCCACCGCCACCGCACGAAACCACGCTCAGGCACAGCAGGGCCCCGCCGAGGGCGGCGCAGGCCCGCGAAGAAATGCAGCTCGCTGGACTCATGGGACGGTACCCTCCCTCACGGTCGCGGGCCGGGCGTGCACCGGCGACGTCGGGCTCAGAAGCTGTACTCCAGTCCGGCCGTCCAGGCCACGTCGGGCTGCAGATAGCCCCGGCGGATCGGGATCAGCGCGTTGGTAATCACCGTGAATCCCGAGGGCGCGGTGAACTTGAAGCCGAACGAGCCCTGGATCACGTCGTCGTTCCGTTCCTGGATATTGCTCGGCGGAATGATGCGGGCCGAGGTGCCGCCACCGACCGGCGTCTCCACGATCACCGGCGCCGGCTGCAGCAGCTTCGTCGTTCCCACCTGGAGCTGCGAGATCACGTCCGCCGCGAACGTCGCCCATGGCCCCAGCAGCTGGTCGAACCCCAGCGTCGCCAGGAAGGAATCGTTCTCCGAGTCACCGCCGCGGTACAGATATCCCGCGTTCACGTGCGGCCCGAAGCTGCCGAACCGGCCCGACCAGATGGCGATTCCGCGCGCCGAGTAGTCGCCCAGGCCGAGCAGGTCCTCCTCCTTGCCGGTCGGAAAGCGGACCTCGCCGAGGATCCCGAAGCCGTTCCGCGGCCCCTGCGCGAGCTGGATCTTGATCCGGCCGGCGATGTCCCCGATCCCGGTCGCCGATCCGCTGGTCGAGGTGGTCGCCGTGAGGCTGGGGTTGGCCGGCGTGCCCAGCTGGTGCGGCGTATTTTGCTCCGCCGGGAAGATCTGCGCGTCGCTGACGCCGCTGATCGTGGTGTGCACCAGCGGAACGGCGACCCCCAGGTCCAGCCGGTCCAGCACGCCGTAGGTCAGCACCGCCGTGGTCGCGAACACCTTGACGTCCAGGTTGGTCCGGACCTCCAGGATGTCATTCTCGAAGTCGGTGTTGCCGAGGTCGTTGTCGCCGTCGTCCTGGTGGGTGAAATCGAACACCAGCCCGTTGAGCGGCGTGGTCCGGATGGTGGTGAAGTTGAATCCGCTCACCCCCACGCCCATCAGAAAGTGCCCCTTGCCGAGCGTCTGTGCCCGCTCCGCGAACAGCGGGCCCGCCGAGGTCGCGGTACGCACGGGAAGGCCCGTCTCGGACTTCCCCCAGATGGCGCCGCTCGTGGCCGCGCTGACCGGGGTGTTGGAGACCGTCACCCCGATCGAGTTCTGGAGGAAGCTGAGCAGGTTGCCCTGCGCGTTCTGGATGGCCGGGATGAAATGCTGACCGTGCACGGCCGGGTCGACGTCGAGGCAGAGCGGCTCGCCGCATGCGCCGAAGACGAAGAGATCGCGGATGTTCTCCCGGAGGTCGGCAGCCTGGGCGCTGAGGTTCCGGGGAAAAGAGACTGCGGCAAGCAGCAGGAGCACTGCGCTCGATACCACGCGTCGCATGCTTCGGTCCTCGAGCGAGGGATATGGCCAGCGGGAACAGAGATACGTTACTCGCTCCCGCGCCGAGCGCCAGAGGGCATGGCCCAAGTCGCGCCAGGGAGCCCGACCCGGGCGGAAAAGGCGGGGCCGAACGGGCCATCCCCGGAGGTATTCTGATCGCGCAGACTCGGATGTACGATACAGGTAGCCATCGCCACAGCCTGGGCCACGCCTGCCTGGAGCGCCGTTGTCAGGTTTCCCACCGTCCAGCACCCCTCCGGAGCGCGATCCCGCCCTGGACGCGGCCGCCGCCGAGGTCCGCCGGCTCGCCGGGGGGCGCTTCGACGTGCTCGGTCCGCTCGGCCGCGATACGCAGGAGGTCTACGCCTTTCTCGCCCGACCGGCTGCGGGCGGGGAGCGCCTCGTGGTGCTCAAGGCCGTGGCGGCCGACCCATTCCTGCCCCCCGAGCTCGCGGTCATCGAGGAGCTGGACCAGTCGGTGCCTCCGCCGGCCGGTTCCTGCGCCGTCTGTCAGACGCCGTTCAGGAGCTGGGCGCGATCCTGTCCGGATTGCGGCACCGACCTGGCGGGCGCGCCGCTCGACTCCCGGGAAGCCCTGAGCCGCCTCCGCTCAGCCGTCCGAACCGCCGCCGGCGGCTACGAGGTGCTGGGCGACATGCAGCGGGCCGACGGCGGGGGCGTGGTGTTCTTCGCCCGCGAGCTGCCGGCCGGTCAGATCGTGGCGCTGCGGCTGGACCAGCAGGAGGCGTCGGGAGCGCGGCCACGCTACACGGTCGCCGCGACCCGGATGATGCGCCCGAAGATGATGTACGGCGCCGTCGGCGGAGACACGGCCGCCGGACGGGCCGACCCCTGGGTGCCTCCGCCGACCCCCGCTCCCCCCGCCGCACAGGCCGGCTACGGCGCGAAGGTCTGCCCCCAATGCGGGGACAGCTTCGAAGGCGACATCCGGTTCTGTCCCAGGGACGGCGCCAGCCTGCGGGTCGGGTCGGCGGAGGGCCTGATCGGCCAGGTGATCGCGGATCGCTACCGGATCATGCAGAAGCTGGGCGAAGGCGGCATGGGCCGGGTGTACCTGGCGGAGCACATCCACATGGGCCGACGCTGCGCCGTCAAGGTGATGAGCCCCACCCTGCTGCACGACCCCGACTCGATCAGTCGCTTCGCCCGGGAGGCCGCGAACGCCAGCCGCATCAACCACCCCAACGTGGCCGCGATCTACGACTACGGACAGACGCCGGATCGGATCGTGTACCTCGCCATGGAGCTGGTGGAGGGCGGATCGCTCGCCCAGGTCCTGGAGCGGGAGCGCGGGCTCCAGGCAGGGCGTGCCGTGGACATCGCGCAGCAGACGGCCGACGCGCTGACGGCCGCCCACGAGCTCGGGATCGTTCACCGCGACCTCAAGCCCGACAACATCATGCTGGCCCGCGGCCGCACCGGGAACGACCGGGTCAAGGTGGTGGATTTCGGGATCGCCAAGGCCAAGAAGGGCGGCAACCAGACCGTCACCCGGACCGGTTTCGTGGTCGGGACGCCGGCCTACATGAGCCCGGAGCAGATCCTGGGCGACGAGCTGGATGGACGCAGCGACGTGTACAGCCTGGGCTGCATCCTGTTCGAGATGCTCACGGGCCAGCGTGCGTTCGCGGGGCCCAGCGGGGAAGTG
>JAICJD010000080.1 GCA_025928645.1 Gemmatimonadales bacterium | reverse complement strand
TCGCCGCCGGGATCGGTCTCGTCGGCTTCGTGTGGCACGAGCTCCGCACGGAGAACCCGATCGTCGACCTCAGGATCCTGAAGAACCGCCAGCTCGCCGGGGGCGTGGGCTTCGCCGTGGTGCTCGGCTTCGCGCTCTACGCCAGCGTGTTCGCGCTCCCGGTGTTCCTGCAGAACCTGCTGGGCTACAGCGCGTGGGACACGGGGCGGGTGATCCTGCCCGGCGCGATCGCGGCCGCGGTCACCATGGCGCTCATGGGAAGGCTGAGCGCGCGCTACGACGCTCGCGCGCTGGTGACCATCGGCGTGGCGCTCTTCGGCTGGTCGATGTGGCTGCACTACCACTTGACGACGGCCATCGGCATGCACGATCTCCTGCTCCCGATGGTGCTCCGCGGCGTGGGCCTCGGCTTCATCTTCGTCCCGCTCACCGGCGCGGCCGTCGCGGACCTGCGGCCCGACCAGCTCGCGCAGGGCACCGGGCTCTTCAACCTGTCGCGCCAGCTCGGCGGCAGCTTCGGCATCGCGGTCACCGCGACGCTGCTCACCCGGTTCACCGAGCAGAGCCGGGAGGCGCTGCTGCCGCACCTGGCGCTCGGCACGCCGGCCGCCGCCGGGTGGCTGGAGCAGGCCACCCGGCGGATGGTGAGCCTCGGCTCCGCCTTGCCCCAGGCCGAGCAGCGCGCCAACGCGCTGCTCGACGCCGTCCTTCGGCAGCAGGCCTCGATGGTGGCATTCGAGAAGGTGTTCCTCACGATGGGGATCACCTTCGCGGCGGCGCTGCCGCTGCTCTTGCTGTTTCGGACGGGGCGGGTGCGTGCGGGGGCAGGCGCAGGGCATTAGGCGGGCGGGTGGGCGGGCGGGTGAACGGTCAGACGGTCAGGGGTCACCCAGCTTCATCCCGAGCGAAGCGAGGGACCCTCTCGGGCCGAGTTCGGCCATTCCCGGGCAAGGTCCCTCGCTTCGCTCGGGATGAAGCTGGGCGCTCGGGATGACAGCCTGGTGTGCCTGTTCCGCTCACCGCTTGCCGCTTCCCTTCGGTCGCCGTCCCTCTTACCTCCCCTCCCGCCCGTCTTACCTTTCGTTCGTGACCTTCCAGCGCAAACTGTTGTTCGGATTTTCCCTCATGGCGCTTCCCGCGCTCCTGGTCGGCGCGGAGGCCATCCGCAGCAACGCCCTCGAGCGCCGCGCGCTCACCGCGCTGGGCGAGAGCATGGCGCGGACCCGGACCTACGCCGAGCTCGAAACGGCCATGTTCGACCAGAACGAGCTGGTCTGGCGCTACCTGAGCGGGCTCGACGAGACGGCGCGGAAGGAGTTCGTGCTGACCGGCGAGGTCGTCAACTACTGGCAGGACCGCTGGCGGGCCGAGCTGCATCCCAACGAGATCGCCCTGGCCGACGGGGTCGCCGCCATCCAGCGGCAGATCGTCGCCGTGTCGGACAGCGTCTTTCGGCTGGCCGACGAGGGCCAGCGGGTGGAGGCCTACCGCCTGGCGCAGCGGGAGCTCAAGGGGAGGCTCCAGCCCGCGCTCACCGCCACCAATCGCGAGATCTACCGGCGCGCCCGCGAGTCGAGCGTAAAGGGGGCCTACAGCCGGCTGGAGGACATCCTGGCGGCGGAGGGGCGGACGCTGGTGGGCATCATCGCGCTCGCACTGGCGGGCGGGCTCGTGGCGAGCTGGCTGATCTCGCGCAGCCTCGCCCGCCCCGTCGCCCAGCTGACCCGGGCCATGGCCATAGTCGGAACGGGCGACCTCGACCATCCCGTCCACGCCACCTCCCGCGATGAGATCGGCGAGCTGGCCCGCGCGCTCGGTCACATGACCGCGCAGCTGCGCGAGTCGCGCGAGCAGCTGGTGCAGGCGGGAAAGCTCGCCTCGATCGGCGAGATGTCGGCGGCGGTGGCGCACGGGCTCCGGAACCCGCTGGCGAGCCTCCGCGCCGCGGCGCAGCTCGTCCGGCGCCACCCCGGCTCGCCGTCGGCCACCGAGCACCTCGACGCCATCGTCGAGGAGGTGGACCGGCTGGACCGGCGCATCAGCCATCTCCTGAGCTTCAGCAGGCCCGCCCCGTTTCACCCGGTGAACGAGAGCCTGCCGCGGCTCATCGAGGAGCTCCTGCCGGCGGTCGCGCAACCGATGCTCGAGCGCGGGGTCGAGCTGGAGAAGACGGTGCCCGCCTCGCTGCCGCAGGTGCGGGTGGACCCGATGCAGGTCGAGCAGGCGATCCTGGAGATCGTCTCCAACGCCCTCGACGCCATGCCGAGCGGCGGCCGGCTCCGGATCAACGCCTTCGCCGGCGACGGGGCGGCGCCAGGGTCGGTCGTGGTGGAGGTGAGCGACACCGGCGGGGGCATCCCCGAGCATGCGCTGGCCTCGGTGTGCGAGCCGTTCTTCACCACGCGGCAGGAAGGCACCGGCCTGGGGCTCGCGATCGCCAAGCGGTACATCGAGCAGAACGGCGGCCGGCTCGAGATCGCGAGCCGCCCCGGCGAGGGAACGACCGTGCGCGTGCGGCTTCCGGCCGAGCAGCCGGCGTGACCGGCTCGACCGTCCTCATCGTGGACGACGAGCGCACGCTCGCCCGCGCGATCAAGGCATTTCTCACCGAATCGGGCTACGAGGCCGAGGCCGCGGGCGACGCCGAACAGGCGCTCAGGCTGCTCGAGACCATGCGGCCGGACGTCGTCTTCAGCGACGTCCGATTGCCGGGCATGGACGGCATCGAGCTCCTGCGCCGCATCCGCGAGTTCGACCCGGCGATCCCCGTGATCATCATGACGGCGCACGGCACGATCGAGGGCGCGGTCGAGGCGGTGAAGCTGGGCGCCTTCGACTACCTCAAGAAGCCGGTGGACCTCGAGGAGCTCCGGCTGCTGGCCGACCGCGCCCGCGAGCACTCCCAGCTCCGGCAGGAGCTGTCGTACTACCGTCGGCGCGACGCCGGGCGCGACGCCGGCCTCAAGGGCGTGATCGGAGACTCCCCGGCGATGCGGGCAGTGCTCGACCAGGCGCGCCAGATCGCCGCGCTCGAGGAAACCCCGCCGGTGCTCATCACCGGCGAGACCGGCACGGGCAAAGGGCTCGTCGCCCGGACGATCCACACCGCGAGCTCGCGCGCCGCGCGCCCCTTCATCGAGGTCAACTGCACCGCGCTCCCCGCGACGCTCATGGAAGCCGAGCTGTTCGGCCACGAGCGCGGCGCGTTCACCGACGCGAAGGAATCGCGGATGGGGCTGTTCGAGGCCGCGGAGGGCGGCTTCCTCTTCCTCGACGAGGTGGGCGATGTCGAGCTGTCGCTCCAGGGCAAGCTGCTCAAGGCGGTGGAGGAGCGCACCGTGCGCCGCGTGGGCGGCATCCGCGACCGGCGGATCGACGTCCGGATCCTGGCCGCCACCAATCGCGACCTCGAGCGCGACACCCAGCGCGACCAGTTCCGCCGCGACCTCTACTTCCGGCTGGCGGTGATCATCCTGCATCTGCCGCCGCTGCGCGAGCGCGGGACCGACGTGCTGCTCCTCGCGCAGCATTACCTCGACCGATTCAACGCCAAGTACGACAAGCAGGTGAAGCAGATCGACCCGCGAGCTCGGGAGCTGCTCCTGGCCTATCCATGGCCGGGCAACGTGCGGGAGCTGAGCCATGTGATCGAGCGCGCCGTGCTGTGGAGCCGCGGCACCACGCTCGACGCCGAGCACCTGTCGCTGGCGACGCCGGCGACGACGTCCGCGGCACCCCCTCTTCCCGGGACGACGGCCGGGCAGCCCACGCCCAGCGCGGTGGCGCTGGCGCCTTCAGCGGACCTGCTGCCCGCGACCAACGGTCCCTCGCTCCCGCCGCCCGGGATGGATCTCGACGGGTGGGAGCGGGCCGTGATCGAGCAGGCGCTCCGGGAGTGCGAGGGCAACCAGACGCGGGCGGCACAGCGGCTGGGCATCAGCAGGGATACGCTGCGCTACCGGCTCAAGAAGTACGGCCTCTCCTAGCGACGAGCCGCTGGCGGCCGCGACGGGATGCTGGGGCAACTGACCCAATGGGGCATCTGCCGCAGCGGGACCCGGGGACTGCCTGCTCGCGGACATTGATGCCAAGCTCTTCTCCCAGCACTAGTTCCGATCGCAGTGTGCCCCTCGCGCCATAGCGGCACGCCGCGTGCGTTAGGGCGGGCGTCGTCGGGTCAAACGAGGATCCGGCTGGGTGGAAACACCCAACGCATTCGGGCCCTCGCGGCCCTTTCACCCCCCAGGAGGCTCCAACCATGAAGTGGACCAAGCCCGAGGCCGAGATCGTTGCCGTCACGATGGAAGTCACCGCGTACGTCGCGACGCTCTAAGGCGCACTGCTGATCCGAGGGGCTCGCGAAAGCGGGCCCCTTCGTCTTTTCAGCCTTTCGGCCACCCCGTGCACATCGTTCTCCTCGGCACTGCCGCCGGCGGGGGCTTCCCCCAGTGGAACTGCTGGTGCCCGACCTGCCGCACAGCCCGGACCGACCCGGGCGAGGCCCGGCCGCGCACCCAGTCGTCCGCCGCGGTGAGCGCGGACGGCGCGCGCTGGTTCCTGCTCAACGCGTCGCCCGACGTGCGGGAGCAGCTCCGCATGCTTCCGGCGCCCGTGCCCGCCGGGGTCCGACACGTTCCCGTCGAAGGCATCGTCCTCACCGACGCCGAGCTCGACCACACGCTCGGGCTGGCCCTGCTCAGGGAGGCGCGCCACCTGCAGCTCTGGGCCACGGACGCGGTGCACCGGGTGATCGCCCACGACTCGCGGATTCTCCCCGTCACGCGGGCGTTCGCCGACGTTCGGGTGGAGGAGCTCGTGCCCGACCGGCGGACCGGCCTTTGCTACCGGGACGGCACCGCAAGCGGGCTTCGGGTGACCTGCATCCCGGTGCCGGGGGGGCCGCCGCGGTTCGCGAGCGAGGAGCGGCCGGGACACACGGTGGGGCTCATCGTCGAGGACGAGCGGACCGGCGGCTCCTGCGCCTTCGTGCCCGGGTGCGGAGGGCTCGACGACGGCCTGCTCCGCCGCCTGGACGCGGCGGACCTAGTGCTGTTCGACGGCACCTTCTGGACCGACGACGAGCTGATCGGGCTCGGCATCGGAGAGCGCACGGCGCGCCAGATGGACCATCTGCCGGTCTCCGGCCCCGGCGGCAGCCTGGCGCAGCTCGGGAAGCTCGCGGGACGGCGCCGGGTCTACACCCACATCAACAACACCAACCTCATGCTGCTCGAGCACGGCCCCGAACGGGCCGAGGTCGAGCGGGCCGGCCTGGTGGTCGGCGCCGACGGCATGCGGTTCACCCTCTGATGCCATGACCACGACCTTCGCCGCGTCTCAGCTCGCCTCACCGCCCCGGCCGCCCATCCCGACGCTCGAACGTCCGCTGAGCCCGGCCGAGCTGGAGGCCGCGCTTCGCTCGTTCCACGGCTCGTACTACGTCCGGCACCCGTTCCACCAGCTCATGTACGAGGGGAGGCTGACGCAGCGCCAGTTCCAGGGGTGGGCGGCGAACCGGCTGGCGTATCAGCGGGTGGTGCCCCGCAAGGACGCGGCCATCCTCTCCAACTGCCCGGACCCCGGCGTGCGGCGGGAATGGATCCAGCGGATCATCGATCACGACGGCGCGGAGCCGACGGACCCAAAGGGTACCCCCGGCGGCATCGAGATGTGGATCCGGCTCGGCGTGGCGCTGGGCGTTCCACGCGAGGAGATGGAGGACGAGCGCCACGTGCTGCCGGCGGTGCGGCTCATCTGCGAGTCGTACGTGACCTTCTGCCGCAACAAGCCGTGGCAGGAGGCGTGCGCCTCCTCGCTCACCGAGCTGTTCGCGCCCAAGATCCACCAGCAGCGCATCGAGGCGTTCCCGACCCACTACCCGTGGATCCCGCCGGAGGCGCTGGACTATTTCCGGAGCCGGCTGGTGCAGGCGCCGCGCGACGTGAACCACGGCCTCCGGATCGTGCGCGAGTGGGCCACCACGCCCGAGCGCCAGCGCAAGGTGTTCGAGGCGCTCGCGTTCAAGCTCGAGATGCTGTGGGCCATGATCGACACGATCCACAACGCCTACCGCGAGGACGCCGCGTGACGCTCGCGCTCGACGCGGTGCCGCGCCTCTGGCGCCTGGCCCGGCTGGATTACAACCCGGTGCGGGAGCGGCCGGTGCTGCTCTATCCCGAGGGGGCCGTCCTGCTCAACGACACGGGGAAAGCCATCCTCGAGCTGGTGGACGGCCGCCGCACGGTGGCCGAGATCGCCGCCACCTTGAGCGAACGTTACCAGACCGACGTGACCGCCGACGTGACCGAGTATCTGTCGCGGCTGGCGGAAAGAGAGCTGATCCAATGACGACGCACGAACGGCCCACCACGCTGCTCGCGGAGCTGACGCACCGCTGTCCGCTCCACTGCCCCTACTGCTCGAACCCGCTCGATCTTCTCCGCGCCGAGAGCGAGATCGGCACCGAGGACTGGAAGCGGGTCTTCACGCAGGCGCGCGAGCTCGGCGTCCTGCAGCTCGGCCTCTCGGGCGGCGAGCCGATGGTCCGAAAGGACCTCGAGGAGCTCGCCGCCCACGCCCGCGGGCTCGGGCTGTACACGACGCTGGTGACCTCGGGCCTCGGGCTGACCCGTAAGCGGGCCGAAGCGCTCCGCGCCGCCGGGCTCGAGCACGTGCAGATCTCGGTGCAGGACGCGGATCCCGTGGTGGCCGAGCGCATCGCGGGCGTCAGCTCGGTGAAGCAGAAGCAGGCGGCCGTGGCGCTGGTGAAGGAGCTGGGGTTCGCGTTCTCGATCAACGTCGTGCTGCACCGCGCCAACCTCGACCGCATCGGCGAGATCATCGACCTCGCGGCCGACTACGGCGCCGACCGGCTGGAGCTCGCCAACACGCAGTACTACGGGTGGGGACTCAAGAACCGGGCATCGCTGATGCCGACCCGGACCCAGGTGCTCGAGGCCAAGGAGATCGCCCAGGAGCGGATGCAGCGGTACAAGGGCCGGATGCAGATCACCTTCGTGCTGCCGGACTACTTCGAGGAGCTCCCCAAGGCCTGCTACGGCGGCTGGGGGCGCTACTACATCGTGGTGGCCCCGGACGGCCGGGCGCTTCCCTGCCACGGCGCCTACGCCATTCCGTCGCTCGAGCTGCCGAACGTGCGCGAGCAGTCCATCGGCTGGATCTGGCACGAGTCGCCCGCGTTCCAGGCCTTCCGCGGCGATGCGTGGATGCGGGAGCCGTGCCGGAGCTGCCCGCGCAAGGCGGTGGACTTCGGCGGCTGCCGCTGCCAGGCGCTCGCGCTCACGGGTGACGCGACCAACACCGACCCGGTCTGCGCGCTGAGCCCGCACCGACATCTGATCGACCGGGCGGTGCGCGAGCAGGCCGACGAGTACGTCTACCGCGACTACGCCGAGCCGCAGCGCGCGTGACGCTTGCGTCAGCGCGGGCGGCACCGGCGATCACCACCGAGGGGCTCGGACGCGACTATGGCAGCGTCCGGGCCCTCGATGCGTTGAGCCTCGAGATCCCGCGAGGGTCGCTGGTCGGGCTGCTCGGCCCGAATGGCGCGGGGAAGACCACGGCGATGCTGCTCCTCGCCACGCTGCTCGCGCCCAGCCGCGGCCGCGCCAGCGTGCTCGGCCACGACGTCGTGCGGGACCGGACCGCCGCACGGCGCCGGCTGGGTCTCGTCTTCCAGGAGACCAGCATCGACGGCCTCCTCACCGTCGAAGAGAACCTTCGGTTCGCGGCACGGCTCGCGGGGCTGGGCGGCGCCGAGCTTCGGCGCGCGGTCGCGTCGGCGATCGACCGCGCCGGGCTCGGACCGCGCGCCCGGCAGCCGGCGAGCCGGCTCTCGGGCGGGTGGCGCCGGCTGGTGGACGTCGCGCGCGCCACGCTGGCCGGTCCCGAGGTCCTCATCCTCGACGAGCCGACGGTCGGGCTCGATCCGGAGCACCGCGAGCTGATCTGGACCATGCTGGCCGCCGAGCGGCGGGAGCGCGGCACGACCGTCCTGTTCTCCACCCACTACCTTGCCGAAGCCGAGCCCGCCGACCGCGTGGTGCTCCTTTCAGCCGGCCGCGTGGTGGCCGACGACGCGCCGGCGGTGCTGCGGGCGTCGGTCGGTGCGGAAGTCGCCGAGGTCGAAGGCCCCGGGGCCGAGCGGCTGGCGCGTGCCGTCCGCGGACTCGGCGCCGCGGCCACGGTGCTCCGCACCGAGCGAGGCTACCGGCTGGGCCTCATCGGCGATCGCGAGGCGGTGATCGAGCTCGCCACGCCGGCAGCCGGCATCGAGCGGCTCGCACTGCGGCCCGCAACCCTGGAGGACGTCTACTTCTCCCGAACGGGCGGTAGCGCGTCATGAGCGCCCGGCACGCGATCGCCGGCATCGTCGCGCGCGACCTGGCGCGGGCGACGCGGCAGACGAGCCGCCTGCTCGGCGGGCTGGCCAGGCCGCTGCTGTGGCTGCTGCTGGTGGGCACCGGGTACAACGCCATCGCGCGGGTCGAAGGCGGGCTGCCGTATCAGGCCTATGTCCTTCCAGGCGTCGTGGTCATGGCCGCGCTGTTCGGTGGGATGCTGACGGGGATCTCCACGGTGTACGACCGGGAGTTCGGCATGCTGCGGCTCATGCTCGCGAGCCCGGCGGGCGCGCCGGCGGTGCTGGCGGGCCGGGCGATCGCGGCGACGCTGGTCGGGGCGCTGCAGGGCGCGGTCGTGCTGCTGGCGGCGCCGCTCGTCCTGAGCGCCGCGCCGGGCCGCTACCTGGCAGCGGCGGGGGCGCTCACGCTCGTCGCGGGGATGAGCGCCACGCTCGGGTTGGCGGTCGCGGCGCGGCTCCGGTCGGTGGAGAATTTCGCCGGGATCATCAACGTGGTGCTGTTTCCGCTGCTGTTCCTGAGCGGAGCGCTGTACCCCACCGCCACCATGCCCCCGCCGCTCCGGGCGCTCGCCCGAGCCAATCCGGTGAGCTACGCCGTGGACCTGGTGCGGCACGCGCTGGGGCAGCCCGCGGAGGTATCGGCGGCGCTCGCGGCGGCCGTGGTGCTCGGAGCGACGGGCGGCGCGTTCGTCCTTGCCGTGCTCCTGTTCGACCCGGAGCAACGCTTCGTCGGACGCGCGCGGCGCCCCATCGCGGCCCGACAAGACCCGGGAGACTGAGCCCCGGGTCACGCTCGCGCGACGATCATCGGCCGGTCCACCGGGAGCGGCGCCGCTACGGCGCGCCCGCGAAGCAGTGCGGCCGGCCGCGGAGGAGCGTCGCGTCCTGCTCCAGCCTCGACCTGAGCGGCAGCTTGAGCGGGCCGCCTGCCGGCACCGACGTCTCGACGACGATGTGCCGGACGCGCCGCACCAGCCCGAGGCTCGCGTCCCAATCCACCTCGCCCTGCTCCGTGGTCACCTGCACCGCCTTGAGTCCGGTCGTGTCGCCGCGGATCGTGGCTTCGTGCGACTCCGCGCGCGCGCGCAGCGCGAGTCTGAGCAGCGAGCGGCCCTGCGCCATGCTGTCGGGCAGGCGGCGCAGCTCGAGCCCCGCGCCGTCGTTCCAGGACTGTCCGACGGCGAGCGCGACGGGCGGAAGCGGCGGCAGGAGGTCGTCGAGCGTGGCGCCCAGGTCGGTCACCTCGGCGACGGGATCGGGCACGAATGGTCGAGCGCTCGGCTGGTACCGGCCGGAGGGCGACAGCAGGCCCCGGTAGCGGCCGCCGATGAGGCCGTCGGTGTCGGGAATGAGCGTCGCCTCGGGGCTCGTCCGGCGCACGGCGAGCGAGTCGTACCAGGCCTCCGTGACGACGCCGTTCGCCGCGGGGCGGGCCCGGAACCGGAGTACCCCGTCCCGCGAGAGCGTCTCGCGCCGGCGGCGCGCGCCGGTCTCGGCCTCGAGCCGGCCGGCGCTGTGGTCGAGGAAGGTGGCGCACTCGAGCTGGCGGGCGGTGTAGCGGAAGGCGGCAGGCTCGGCGGCCGGGGAAGCACCGATGCCTGCGAGGATGGAGAGCGACAGCAGCGCGCGGCGCCGCGCGCGGGTCACGGCGCCGGCCAGCTCAGGCCTCGGCCATGAACGGGTAGCGGTACTCGCGAGGCGGCGCGAGCGTTTCCTTTATGCTCCGGGGCGAGACCCAGCGCAGCAGGTTGAGCACCGAGCCGGCCTTGTCGTTGGTACCGCTCGCGCGCGCCCCGCCGAACGGCTGCTGGCCCACCACGGCGCCGGTGGGCTTGTCGTTGACGTAGTAGTTGCCGGCCGCCTGCCGCAGCACCCGATCGGCCTCGACCAGCGCCGCGCGGTCCCGGGCAAAGACGGCTCCGGTGAGCGCGTAGGGTCCGGTCCGGTCCACCAGCCCGAGCGTCTCGCTCCACCGCGCGGCAGGATACACGTAGGCCGTGAGCACCGGGCCGAAGATCTCCTCGCACATCGTGCGGTACCCCGGATCGTCCACCTGCAGGAGCGTGGGCTGGACGAAGTAGCCGACGCTGTCGTCGGCGCCGCCGCCCGCCACGATGCGGACGCCCGGCGCGGTGCGCGCGGCCTCGAGATGATCCCGGATGCGCGCGAACGCCCGGTGGTCGATCACGGCGCCCATGAAGTTCCGGAAGTCGGAGACGTCGCCCATCCGGATGTCTTCGATCATGGCCACCACGCGGTCGCGGACCGCGGGCCACAGCGTGTCCGGAATGTAGGCTCGGGACGCCGCGCTGCACTTCTGCCCCTGGTACTCATAGGCCCCGCGGACCAGCGCCACCGCGAGCGCGTCGATGTCCGCGCTCGGGTGCGCGACGACGAAGTCCTTGCCGCCGGTCTCGCCCACGATCCGCGGATAGCTGCGGTAGCGGTCGAGGTTGTCGCCGATCTCCTTCCACAAACTGCGGAAGACCGCCGTGGACCCGGTGAAGTGGATGCCGGCGAAGTGCGGGCTCGCGAGCAGCGAGCGGCTCACCGCGATCGGATCGCCCGGGAGAAAGTTGATCACGCCCGGCGGCAGCCCGGCCTCTTCGAGCAGCCGGTAGAAGTGCCAGTTGCTCAGCGCCGCGGTATGGGCCGGCTTCCACACCACGGTGTTCCCCATGAGGGCGGGCGCCGTGGGCAGGTTGCCGCCGATGGCCGTGAAGTTGAACGGCGTGATGGCATACACGAACCCTTCGAGCGGACGATGGTCCATCCGGTTCCACGCGCCGGGCGCGGACTGCGGCTGCTCCCGGTAGATCTGCTCGGCGTAGTGCACGTTGAACCGGAGGAAGTCGATCAGCTCGCAGGCGCTGTCGATCTCGGCCTGGAACGCGGTCTTGCTCTGGCCCAGCATGGTGGCGGCGTTGATCCGCTGGCGGTACGCGCCGGCGAGCAGGTCGGCCGCCCGGAGGAAGACCGCGGCCCGGTCCTCGAACCGCCAGTGGGCCCAGTCGCGCTGGGCCTCGACCGCGGCCGCGATCGCCGCGTCGATGGTACCCTGCCCGGCCTGATGGAGCGTGCTCAGCACACGGGCATGACAATGCGGCGAGACGACGTTCTGCGTGTCGCCGCTCCGGATCTCCTTCCCGCCCACGACCGCCGGGATGTCGGGGCGCTCCGCCCCGACCACACCGAGGGCGCCTTTGAGGGCGGCCCGTTCGGGCGTGCCGGGCGCGTAGCTCAGCACGGGTTCGTTGTGGGGCTGGGGAATGTTGGGGGTACCGCTCATCGCAACGTCCGGGCTCGGGGAGAGGAGGAAAATAAGCGGAAGGGGCGTGCGGCGGGCGTCGCCGGACCGTCCGACGCGCCGCCGTGTTCGCAGCGACGGTGCCTAGAACGTCGCCTGCCAGCCCAGCCCGCCGCCCCCCGGGCCCGCGATGATCGACGGCGGATGCAGGCCGAAGATTCGCCACCGCCCCGACGCCAGCTTCGCCGACGTGGTTCCGACCAGCGCGCCGGCCGCCACGTCGGTGAACCAGTGGCGGTTGTCGTTGATGCGGGACCAGCCGACCGCCGTCGCCAGGCCGTAGAGGCCCACCGTCGCCCACGGCCGGTGGATGTCGTCCGCGAGCGAGGTGGCGAGCGCGAACGCCGCCGCCGTATGGCCCGAGGGCATCGACACCTGCCCCGAGAAGGGCGAGTACCCGTCCGCGTCCAGGCTCTGCTCCGGCCGCGGCCGTCCGAACGCCACCTTGCCGGCCTCGGTCGTGGCGCCGGCCAGGGCAAGCGACAGCGCGAGCCGCCCGCCGCTCCGCGCGATGGCCGGCCGGCCGCTGATCAGCCCCGTGGCCAGCACGCCCAGCGTCACGGTCGCATACACCTCGGGTTGCCCGACATGACGGACGAGCGAGGCGACATTGTCGGCGCCGGTGCCGCTGTTGTGCCGGGCATACCGCTGGACCGGGTGATCCAGGATCATGAGCGTGGAGAGGGCCCCGGCGGCCGCCACGCCGTGCCACCAGCGGAGCACGCCCGCGGGCGGCGCGGGGACCGCGGGCGTATCGGGAAGCGAGTCGAGCTGCTGGGCCGCCACCCGGGCCGGGCTTCCGAGCAGCGCGAGGGCCAGCAGCATCGCACGCGACATGCACCGCCTCCCCGCCGGCCGTGGCATCGCCACCCCGGCTGTGGTTACCTTGGGACGTCCTGTCCAACGTCTTCAGCTCAGGGGTACCGATGATCCGACGCTTGGGGCTGTGCCTGGCCGCGGTGGCGCTCGTATCCTGCCGGGACTACCACTTCAAGCCGGCCATCTCCGATCAGGATGGGCTCGTTCCGCCCGACCAGTTCGCGCGCTACGGCCACGACCAGGCGGAGGCCATCGCGATCGGCCGCGAATTCGGCCGTACCGGGCGTGCCGACTCGGCCGTAGCCTATGCCAAGTCCCTCGGAGACGTCGAGGATATCGTGGCGGACACGCAGGGCTTCCGCCTGACCGTGCGCTTCAAAAGCGGCTGGCGCGCGGGGATCGCTCCCATCAAAGACGGGAAGCGCGGAAGCGACACCCCGGGAGTAGGCAGGATGCCGGCCAAGTCCTAGGGGGAGTCAATATAGTGTCCGCGCCGACGCCCGCCGAATATCGCCAGGTCACCACGACCCTGCCCGATCGTGCCAGCGCCGACCGCATCGCCACCGTCCTGGTCGAGGAGCGCTGGGCCGCGTGCGCGCAAGTGACGGGCCCGATCGAGAGCACCTACTGGTGGGCCGGCGAGGTGGCGCGCGCCACCGAGTGGTACTGCCACTTCAAGACCTCCGCCGCGAGGGTCGGCGGCCTGCGCGAGCGGCTGCGCCAGCTCCATCCCTACGAGACGCCCGAGATCATCGCCGTTCCGATCGTCGACGGCGATCCAGCCTACCTCCGCTGGATCGAAGGCTCGGTCGTGGGCGGCTGAGCTCGATCGGGCCTCCCGCCCGCCAGCAGCTCCGCGATCTCCTCGAGCGACAGCACCCATCCCGCCCCGCCGCGCTGAATCGCCGCGCGCGGCATCCCGTAGACGACGCAGCTCGCCTCGCTCTCGGCGATCGTAACGCCGCCGCCAGTCCGGATCGCCACCATCCCGTCCGCGCCATCCTCACCCATGCCGGTGAGCAGAATGCCGAGCACCGTGCCCGGCCGCGAGCGTGCCGCCGAGCGCATGGTGACGTCGACGCTCGGCACATGCTTGGCGTCGCACGGCTCGGCGGTGAGCACCGCCGCCAGGTTGGGCGACACCCTGAGATGCGACCCCGCCGGCGCGATCACCGCGGTGCCGGCGGCGAGGCGCGTGCCGTCCTCGGCCTCCGTCACGCGGACCCGGCTGAGCGAGTCGAGCCGCTGCGCGAAGGGCCGGGTGAATCCCGCCGGCATGTGCTGGACCACCACGACGGGCATCGGGAACCGGGCCGGCAGCGCCTGGAGGATGCGCTGGACCGCCGCCGGCCCGCCGGTCGAGGCGCCGATGACGCAGAGCTCGCAGCGGGAAATCTCCGGCCCGGCGAGGCTCGGCCGCGGCGGCGGCGGGCGCACCGGCGGGCGTGCGGCCGGCGCCACGAGACGCATGCGGTCCACGACCTCCCGCCGGAGGTATTCCAGGTCCATCACGTTGAACGTCGTCTTGTCGATGAAGTCCACGGCGCCCGCGGCCAGCGCGGCGACCGTCGCGTCCGTGCCGTCGCGGGTGTGGGCGGAGATCATCAGCACCTTGAGCGAGGGCTTCCAGCGGAGCAGGGCCGGCAGGAGCTGGAGCCCGTCCATTCCCGGCATGGCGACGTCGAGCGTGACGAGATCGGGGTCCGCCGCGGCGATGCGCGCGAGCGCCTCGCCGCCGCTCGCCGCCTCGCCGACCACCTCGAACTCCGGCTCGACCGCGAGCACGCGGGTCAGCGCGCGGCGCACGAAGGCCGAGTCGTCGACCAGGAAGACGCGGATCATGCGGCCGCCAGCTTCCGGTAGACGACCGCGCCGCCCATCATCGTCGGCGCGAATGCGGTCTTGCGGTCGAGCAGCGACTCCGAGTGCCCGAGAAAGAGATACCCCTGGGGCAGCAGCGATCGGGCGAACAGCGCGATCAGGCTCCCGAAGGCCTCCTCGCTCACGTAGATGAGCAGGTTGCGGCAGAGAATGGCGTCGTACACCGACCAGCCGACGCTGCCGTTCGGGGAGACCAGATTCGCCTGGAAGCAGCGGACCCCTTGGCGGTACTTGTCCCGGAGCCGGAACCCGTCGGGCTCCTGGACGAAGTAGCGGCGGCGGGCATCGGCGTCGCAGGCGCGGAGCGAGCTCTCGGGATACAGCGCCGCCTGCGCGCGCGCGATGCGCTCGTGGTTGAGATCGCACGCGTCGATCTCCCAGGTAATGCCCGCCAACGCCAGGCCCGCGTTGTGGAGCGCGATCGACAGCGAGTACGGCTCCTCGCCCGACGAGCACCCCGCCGACAGGATCCGGAGCGGCCGCCCGCGCAGGGCGCCGCGGCGCTCGGGAATCACGTGGTGCAGCAGGAGATCGAACTGGTGGGTCTCGCGGAAGAAGTAGGTCTCGTTGTTCGTGACCATCGCGGGAAGGCGCGCGAGCTCGCTGTCCCGGTCGGGGTGGAAGCGGAGGTACTGGTAGTAGTCGCGCACGCCGGCGAGGTGAAGCTCCCGGAGCCGCGGGCGCAGCTTCGACTCGAGGATCTCCAGGCGGATGCCCTGAAAGGTGAGGCCGAACCGCTCCTCGATCAGGTCGGTGAGGAGCTTGAGCTCGGCCCCGTCGAACCCGGTCACGCCGAGATCCGGATGGCCTCGGGCTGGAGCCGCTCGAGCGCGGCGCGGGCGGTGGCGGCGACGACCGGCTCGACGTCGCGCGCGAGCGCCAGGAGCACGTGGCGGGTTCCCGGCCTCGCCAGCCGTCCGAGCCCGCGGGCCACCTCGTTCCGCACGCCCCAGTCGGGATCGTCAGCCAGCGCCAGCAACACCGGCAGGTCCCGCTCCTCCGCCACGTCCGCCAGCCCTTGCGCCGCCGTCCGTCGCATCTCCGCTTCCGGGTCGGCCAGGCGCTCGCGCAGGAATTCCACGATCCACGGCGGCGCGATCCGGACGAGCGCCGCGACGATCTGGAGCTGCTCGTACGGCCCGCACTCCGCGTAGATGGTCCGGAGCTTGGGCGCGGCGGCCGCCGCGCGGCAGTGGCCCAGCGCGCGGATGATGTGGAAGCGGAGCGAGTCGGCGGTGCCGAGCATGGCGATGAGAACGGCCACCGATCGCTCGCCGCCGCGGGCCACCAGCAGGTCGAGCGCGTCCACCTGGGTGGCCTGCTGGCGATCGGCCAGCGCGCGGAGCAGCAGCACGTCGGTCCGGGAGCCGGCGAGCCCCGCCGCGGCGCGGAGGCCGGCCCGGCGCACCTCGGGCCGGCGGTCCTCGGCGAGCTTGAGCACCGCGGGCTCGAACGCCGCAACCGGACGGTCGGCCAGCACCCGAAGGGCGTGCACCAGCACCGCCTCGTCCGTCTCGGGCCGAAGGCAGCTCTCGAGCTCCCCGAGGGCCTCGACCGAAAGGCGGCCCAGCGCTTCGGCCGCGGCAGCCTGCTCGACGGGCTGGCCCCGCCGGAGCCGCTCGGTCAGGAGCGGGGCGGTGCTGTCGAGCTCGAGCTGGCCGAGCGCGTAGCAGGCGGCCGCGCGCACGTGCGGATGGGTGTCCTCCAGGTGCTCGAACAGCTCGCCCACCTCGTTCTCCTCGAAGCGCGCCGCGCGGAGGGCCCCGCCGCGCACGTCGGGGTCGGCGTGGCCCAGAAGCGGCGCCCGGCGGGCGACGAGCCCGGCCGGGAAGCGGCGGAAGAGTCCCTCGATCCAGCCGTCGTCCGGCTCGGTCGCGAGGCGCGTGAGGAGCGCGGGCTCGAGCGCCTCGAGGCCGGCCGCCGCCACCAGCGTCGCGGCGGCCCGGCGCAGGCTGTCACCGTCGGCCTCGCCGTCACCGGGGCTCGCCGTCAGGACCGCATGCAGATACTCGAGCACGTGCGCCGACGCGGCGAGCGCCGGACCGGCCCGCTCGAGCAGCGGCGTGGGATCCGGGTGGAGATCGATGACCACCCCGATGGCGAGGAGCAGCGGGTCGCGCAGCGCGCGCTCCCGCACCGCCGGCATGAGCGAGAGCAGGGTCTCGAGCGATTCGGGCGCCGCGATGCTCCGGAGCGCCTGCACCGCCGGCTCGGCCAGCACCGAGTCGGGCACCAGCGCCATGAGAGGCCCCACGGCTTCCGGCGCGCCGATGGCGCCGAGCGCGTTGATGGCGGCGAGCTGCAGCCACAGCTCGCCGTTCACCAGCTCGAGCAGCGCGGGCACCGCCTCGCGGGTCCGGAGCTGCCCGACCGCCTCGATCGCCGCCTGGGCGACATTGGCGTCGCCGTGGTGGAGCAGGGGGAGGATGGAGCGGCCCGCCGGAGCGTAGCCGATGCGCGCGAGGCTCTGCAGCGCGAACATCACGAGCTCGGGATCGGCGTCGCCCAGCATCACGGTCAGGTGCGGCACCGCGTACGGGCCCTGGCGCTCGAGCGCGCTCAGGCCGGCGTTCCGGCGGATGGCGTTCTCGCCGTCGGCCACCATCGCGCCCAGGACGGCGGGCTCCACGTACCGCGCCGCGAGCCGGATGGCCCGCTCCCGCACCTGCGGCGCCTCGTCCTCCAGCGCGAGCAGGATGGCCCGCTCGCGCTCGGG
>JAICJD010000229.1 GCA_025928645.1 Gemmatimonadales bacterium | reverse complement strand
GCCTCGGCACCCATCGTGGACGTGGTCTCGCCCGGGGCTCCGACCCGCCGTTCCCGGATGCCGGTCCGCGTGACGATCCACTCGTCGGAGGTGTCGAGCCGCGCCGCGAGATCGGCGTTGGTGACGCGGCGCTCGGGGACGTAAGTGGCGACGGCGGTGATCGCGGCGCGGGGCGCCGCCGGTGGGATGGGGGCGGGCATGCACGAATCTCACGGGACCCGGAACCGCGCGCAAGAACGGGGAGCCGCCGATTATATTGGGCGCATGCCGCCCCATCGCCGCAGACTGACCCCCACCGCCCTGATCGGCGGCGTGCCCGTGGGCGCGGGGCACCCCATCGTCGTGCAATCGATGACCAACACCGACACGGCCGACGTCGTCTCGACGGTGCGCCAGGTGGCGGCGCTGGCCCGCGCGGGCAGCGAGCTCGTGCGCGTGACCGTGAACAACGAGGCCGCGGCGGCCGCGGTCCCGGCGATCGTCGAGGAGCTCGACCGCGCCGGCACGCCGGTGCCCATCATCGGCGACTTCCACTATAACGGGCACCAGCTCCTGACCCGGTTTCCGGCGTGCGCACGGGCGCTGGCGAAATACCGCATCAATCCCGGGAACGTCGGGGGGAAGCGGCACGACGAGCACTTCCGCGCCATCATCGACGTGGCGCTGGTCAATGAGAAGCCGGTGCGGATCGGGGTCAACTGGGGCTCGCTCGACCAGAACCTGCTGACCGAGATGATGGATCAGAACGCCCGCCGCGCCGCGCCGCTGGACGCGCGAGCGGTGACGATGGCCGCGATGGTCGAGAGCGCGCTCCAGAGCGCCGCGCTCGCGGAATCGGCCGGCATGCGGCACGACCGGATCATCCTGAGCGCCAAGGTGTCCGGCGTACAGGATCTGATCGACGTGTACCGCATGCTGGCGTCGCGCTGCGACTATCCGCTCCATCTCGGCCTCACCGAGGCCGGGCTCGGGGCCAAGGGCATCATCGCGAGCACCGCCGCGCTCAGCATCCTGCTCCAGGAGGGTATCGGCGACACCATTCGCGTATCACTGACGCCGGCGCCGGGCGGCGACCGGACCGAGGAGGTGCAGGTCGCGCAGCAGGTGCTGCAGTCGCTCGGCCTCCGCAGCTTCTCGCCGCAGGTCACGAGCTGCCCGGGATGCGGGCGGACCACGAGCACCTTCTTTCAGGAGATGGCCCAGCAGATCCAGGACTACCTGCGGGAGAAGATGCCGGTCTGGCGGGCCGAGCGGCCGGGTGTCGAGGAGATGAAGGTGGCCGTGATGGGCTGCGTCGTGAACGGCCCGGGCGAATCGAAGCACGCCAACATCGGCATCTCCCTGCCCGGCACCTTCGAGGAGCCCAAGGCCCCGGTCTTTGTGGATGGCCGGCTCGTCGTGACGCTCAGGGGGGAGGCCATCGTCCCCGAGTTCCTGGCGATTCTCGAGCAGTACGTCGCCGACCGGTACGCGAAGCCGGCGGCCGTGCCCGCTCCGGTGGGAGAGGCCGCGCTGCCTCGCTAGCGCCGCGGTGCATCCCCCCATCACCCCCTGACGTCTCTCACATCGAGGATGCTCCGCTCCATGCCCCTACGTGCAACCATCGTTGCCGTCATCGTCCTCTCCATGGTCACGGGCTCGAGGCTCCAGGCCCAGGCGAAGGATTCGAGCAAGGGACCGCCGACCGCCGTGCTGGTCTCGGGACCGGACGTGGGCCGTCGGGCGCCGGCGTTCCAGCTGCCCTGGGCGAACAAGGACGGCATCGGGCCGGCCGACCAGCCCTACGATCTATCGCTCGACCTGGGTAAGACGGTCGTCCTGGCGTTCTACCCTCGTGACTTCACCGATGGCGCCACGGCGGAGATGCGGACGTTCGCCGAGCAGTACGACTCGCTGTTCGGACCGGACGTGGTAGTGGTGGGAATCAGTACCGATTCCCTCGCGACCCACCGCCGGTTCGCCGCCAGTCTCGACCTGCCGTTCCGCCTGCTCACCGATGCAGGTCAGCGGGTAGCGCGCCGGTACGCCACCCACGACCGCTCGGGGTATCCGCGGCGATCCGTGTACGTGGTCGGCGCCGACGGACGGGTCCGATATCGGAACCTGCGGTTCAACGCGCACGATCCAAAGCACTATGCCGAGCTCGGGGCCGCGGTCCGCCGGGCCCGAGGCGGCTGAAGCCGGACAGACCTTCTCTCTCTTTCGTGGAGCACCGATGCGAGGGTGGATCGCGCTCAGCGCGGCGGCGACCCTGGCGGTCGCCGCCGCTCCAGTAGCCGCGCAGAGCCCGGAACAGGAAGCGGGCATCTGGACGCTCGGCGGCCTTCGGAAAGCTTTCTGCGTGCGGTTGCTGCTCGACCCCGCGTCGCCGGTGCTCAAGAGCCTTCCCGAAAGTTATCGCCCGACCCCGGCCTCTCAGGTGCCCGACCTGCACGTGTCCCTGCGGGGCGTGGTGCAGGGCCAGCCGGAATTCGCCGCGTGGAGTCCCTCGCGGGTGTGCGTCGTCGCGGTCGACAGCGTTTCGACCAAGGACTTCTCCTACGCCGACAAGAAGGGCAAGCACCCGCAGCTCTTCGGGCTATGGACCGTGCGGGCGAATGGCCCGTCGGGCGCGCCGAGCGAAGTGGCGCTGGGCCTGTTCTCGAACAGCGGCCGGCTCATTCGGTCGGCGCGGCTCGCCGGCCAGACGGTGGACGACGCGCGGCTCACCATCGGCAAGGTGCCGGCGGTGGACGAGGACGGTGTGCCCAGCCGGGACGACCGCTTTCAGGTGAAGGTCGGCAAGACGACGTTGACCTGGGATGGGCGGCCGGCGCACGACAGCGCGGCCGTGAAGGAGCCGGTGGACGCCGCATGGGCGGCCGGCGAGAGCAACGGCAAGATCAGGACGGGAAGGGTGGACCTTTCCGCGTCGTTTTCGAGGCCGATGGTCGGCTCGCTCAAGGTGGACGGCAAGGGCGATCTCGCGAAGGCGCTTCGAGCCTCGCCGACGCGATTCGCGGGTCCCGTGTATGTCGGCGGCGGCGGAAAGGTGACCTTCGGGCCCTAGACGCGATTATCCGCAGCGGTGCAAATGGCTGCAAAGTCGTGCATGTCGAAGATGTTCATAATCACTTGATCTGAATAATTACTTGAGGCATCGCGACACTGTCGCTTGGCTATGAACAACTTCATGACAAGCGGTGAATATCGTTGTATCCTTACTAGTTACGACACCGACATCCAGTGGGTTCTCCGGTAAATTTGAGCTGAAATCTTCGCGCTTTCCCCTAATCCAGATATGCACTTCGCCGGGTTTTCAACATGTGGAAACCGCCCAGCGAAGGCTGCCTCGGTCGTGAATCCGCCACTCTCCGACCGTTCCGGACTGCTGCGCGGCCGCCGCGTGCTCACCCTCGCGCCGGGCATCGACGGCGCTGCCGTCTGGTGGCAGGACGGCCGTATCCGCGCGGTCGGCGACGCGGCTGCTCTCGCGCGCGCGGCGCCGCCGAGTACGCCAAGGATCGACGTGCCAGGCGCGCTGGTGACGCCGGGCTTCGTGGATGGCCACGCGCACTTCGCGATGTGGGCGATGACCCGCCGCCGCGTGCAGCTGGCGGATGCCCGAACGCGCGAAGCCGCTCTCGAGCGCATCGCGGCGACGCGTCCGGTCCAGGGGTGGGTGCTCGGGCAGGGGTGGGACGCCAACGGCTGGACGCAAGCGCCCGATCGTACGGCGCTCGATGCCGTGCAGGCCGGACCGGTCTATCTCGACTCGCTCGACGTGCACGCGGCATGGGTCAATTCCGCCGCGCTCGCGGCCGCGGGGATCACGCGGGCGACGCCGGATCCTTTCGGAGGACGCATCGTGCGCGATGCCGCCGGCGAGCCGACCGGACTCCTGCTCGAGCGGGCGGTGGAGCTGATGCTGCCGCACCTGCCGCCGCCGCCTCCGGACCTGCTCGATGCGGCCTTGAGAGAGGCGCAGCGGGAGGCCCTCGGCCTCGGCATCACGG
>JAICJD010000022.1 GCA_025928645.1 Gemmatimonadales bacterium | reverse complement strand
GGTGGCCGCGACGGTGTCGGCGCGGCTCAGCAGCATCGCGGAGCTGCCCCGGCTCAGGGCCGCGGTCGAGCGGCGGAGGGCCGCCGCCACCCCGCCCATCGGCTCCCAGGTGATCCGGCCGGGCTGCCGCCGCTGCACGCAGAGCATCTCGCGCTCTTCCAGCCACTCGATGAGGGCGGCCTCGATCGCGCCGGTCGAGCCGGGCACGGTTCGCTGGGCCGCGGCCCCGGCCGGACCGGCGATCCGGTCCCATCGTCCCGTCGGCTGGACGGTGACGAGCCGCGAGCGCTCCTCGAGCAGCGCCCGCTGCAGGTGCCGCTCGGGGATTCCCACCTCGCGGCCGAGCGCCAGCACCTGGTCGGGCGTGAGCTCGTCCGCCAGGTCGCGCTCCGAGGTCTGCAGCTCGGTGGCGCGCTGGATGATCCGCTCGAGTGCGGCCCGGTCGAGCCGGGCCGGCGTTCCCTCGCCCATCCTATTCCTTCGAGGTGCGGGCCGCGCCGAGCCGGAGGGTGGACATGAGATTGGACAGGTCGGCGGCGGGCAGCGCCTTGCCGGGCGCTTCGCCCTCCTCGCCCGACGGCACGGCCTCGGGCCGCGACGCGTGGGCCTGGAGGAAGGGCCTGAACAGCTCGATCGGGATCGGGAAGATCGTGGTCGAGTTGTTCTCGGCCGCGATCTCGGTGACCGTCTGGAGATAGCGGAGCTGAATGGCGCTCGGCTCGGTCGCGAGGGTACGCGCGGCCTCCGCCAGCGTCTGCGACGCCTGCAGCTCGCCCTGCGCCGCGATGACCTTGGCCCGCCGCTCGCGCTCGGCCTCCGCCTGGCGGGCCATCGCGCGCTTCATCTGGTCGGGGAGGTCCACGTCCTTCACCTCGACGGCGGAGACCTCGATCCCCCACGCCTCGGTGCGCATGTCGATGATCTTCTTGAGCACCGCGTTGATCTTCTCGCGGTCGGACAGGAGCTCGTCGAGCTCCACCTCGCCGAGCACCGACCGCAGCGTCGTCTGGGCGAGCTGGCTCGTGGCGTAGAGGTAGTCCTCGATCTCGAGGATGGCCTTGCCCGGCTCGGTCACCCGCATGTACAGCACGGCGTTCACCTTGACCGAGACGTTGTCGCGGGTGATCACGTCCTGGGGCGGGATGTCGAGCGCCACGATCCGGAGCGAGACCCGCTTCTGCGACGCGAATCCGGCGGGGAGGAAGACCAGCCCGGGACCCTTGGTGCCCCAGTACCGGCCGAGGAAGAATGCCACCCCGCGCTCGTACTGGCGCACCACGCGCAGGCTGATGAACGAATAGGCGACGGCGGCGACCAGCAGGGGGAACAGGAGTTCCATCGTACGCTCCTCAGGCGGGAAAGGCTTCGACCACGACCGCAGCGCCCTGGCCTCCGCCGATGCAGGCCGCGCCCAGCCCGTAGCGGCCGCCGCGCCGGCGGAGCGCGTGGAGCAGGTGGGTCGTGATGCGGGCGCCGCTCGCGCCGAGTGGGTGGCCCAGGGCGACCGCGCCCCCATCCACGTTGGTGCGCTCGCGGTCGAGCCCGAGCTCCTGCTCGACCGCCAGGTACTGGGCGGCGAACGCCTCGTTGATCTCGACCAGATCCATGTCCTCGAGCGAGAGTCCGGCGTGGGCGAGCGCCTGGCGCGAGGCGGGCACGGGCCCGAGGCCCATGGCCGCGGGCTCCACGCCGGCGACGCCCCAGCCCATCAGCCGCCCGATCGGACGGAGCCCGCGCTCGCGGGCGAAGCCGCCGCTCGCGATGACCAGCGCCGCCGCCCCGTCGCAGATGCCCGAGGCATTGCCCGCGGTCACCACCCCGTCCTTCCGGAAATAGGGCGGCAGCCTGGCCAGCCCCTCGGGCGTAGTGTCGGGCCGCATGTGCTCGTCGGCGGCGAAGGCGACGTCGCGCTTCGTCTTCCGGTCCTTGACCGCCACCGGCACGACCTCGTCCGCGAACGCCCCGCTCTCCCAGCCGGCCCTGGCGCAGGCCTGGCTCCGGGCGGCATAGCAGTCCACCGCCTCGCGGCCGATGTGATAGCGCTCGGCGAGACGCTCCGCGGTCTCCGCCATCGCGAGATCGCAGTAGCCGTCGCGCAGCGCCTCCCACAGCGTGTCCTCGAGCGGCGCCGCGGGGCCGAGCCGAAGTCCCCAGCGTGCGCCCCGAAGGACGTGGGGTGCCTGGCTCATGGACTCGGTGCCGCCGGCCAGCACTGCGTCCGTCTCGTCGAGCAGCAGACGGTGCGCGCCCTGGATGACCGCTTCGAACCCCGACCCGCACAGCCGGTTGACCGTCACGGCCGGGACCTCGATTGGAAGCCCGGCCCGGAGGCCCACGTGGCGGGCGAGGTAGGGCGCGTCGGCCGAGGTCTGGAGAACGTTGCCGAATATGACGTGGCCGATCGCGGTGGGCTCCACGCCCGCCCGGTCGAGCGCCGGCCGCGCGGCCGCGACGCCCAAGTCGGTGGCGGACATGTCCTTGAGCGCGCCGCCGAAGGCGCCGAAGCCGGTGCGCACCGCGGACAGGAACACGACGTCCCGCTGGGCGGTCATGAGGGGGGACTCGGGGAGGTACTGCGGCTTTGGACGCGGGTCATGCTGGGCGAAATATGCCCGCGCCGGGGGGGCGCTTCAAGCAAGCGCATCCCACCTTCATCCCGAGCGCTAGCGAGGGACCTTGCCCGGGAATGGTTCGAACTCGGCCTGGCAAGGTCCCTCGCTAGCGCTCGGGATGAAGACTGCGACGCGCTCAGATCACGGCGCCGCTCATGATCACCGAGTTCTTGGGGATGATCACGATCCCGTCGCGGATATAGAAATTGGCGCCGTCGAGGAAGGCCGGCTTCCCCTCGGGTGAGATCCGGACCCCATCGCCGATGCGGGCGTTCTTGTCCACGATGGTGCGCTCGATGTAGGACCCGTGCCCGATGCCGATGATGGGTGCGCCCGGCACCGGCAACCGGTCGGGACTGTCGTAGAAGTCGGCCCCCATCACCAGCGACTCGCGGACCGTGGTCCCCGCCTGAATCCGGCTCCGCACGCCCACCACCGACCGCTCGATCCGGGCATCGTTGATGACGCAGCCGTCGGCCAGGATCGACCGCTCGATATGGCTCTTGATGATCTTGGTGGCCGGCAGATACCGCGCGTGGGTGTAGATCGGCGCGCTCGCGTCGTAGAAGTTGAACTGCGGGAGCGGCTCGCACAGGTCGAGATTGGCCTCGAAGAACGCGCGAATGGTCCCGATGTCCTCCCAGTACCCGTCGAAGCGGTAGGCGTGCACCCGCCGGCTCTCGATGAGCCGGGGGATGACGTGCTTGCCGAAGTCCACCTCGTCGCCGGCCAGCGCGTCGGCCAGCACGGCGCGGTCGAACACGTAGATGCCCATCGACGCGGGCAGCTCGTTCGGATAGCCAGGCAGCCGGGCCTGCACCGCCGGGTCGGTCGGCTTCTCGACGAAGTGAGTGATCCGGCCGCCCTCGCCCACCTCCATGATCCCGAAGGCGTGCGCCTGGTCGGCCCGCACCGGCGTCGTGGCCACCGTCACCTCGGCGCGGCTCGTCGCATGCTGCTCGAGGATGGCGTGGTAGTTCATCTGGTAGAGCTGGTCGCCCGAGAGGATCAGGACCAGGCGGTGCTGATAGGAATTGATGTGGAGCAGGTTCTGGCGGACGGCGTCCGCCGTGCCCTGGTACCAGTCGGTGCGGTCGATCCGCTGCTCGGCCGCGAGGATCTCGACGAACCCCGGCGAGAAGGTGTCGAACCGGAAGCTCTCCTGGATGTGGCGGTGGAGCGAGCCGCTGTTGAACTGGGTGAGGAGGAAGATCCGGCGCAGGTCGGAGTTGATGCAGTTGCTGATCGGGATGTCCACCAGGCGATACTTCCCGGCGAGCGGCACCGCGGGCTTCGCGCGATCCTTGGTCAGCGGGAAGAGGCGCGTGCCGGCGCCGCCGCCCATGATGACCGCGAGGACGTCATGCGGTCTGAGGCTGCCGGTCCAGACCATGGGTGCACCTCCCCGAAGCGGAGTATCGGCAGGCGGCGGCCGGGGGTTGAGGCCGAATGCCGAGCCGGCCGGCACCCCCTCGGCGCGACCACGGCCTACCCTGCCGCGAGCGCCGCGCCGCAGTTCACGCAGTGCCGCCAGCCGGGGTCCACCTCGCCGTGGCACCGCGGGCATTCGGGCGGCGTCTGGCGCTGACCGCAGTGGGGGCAGAAGCGGACCGGGCGGTCGGTGGGCAGGGCGTCGCCGCAGTAGAGGCAGCGCGGCTCGTCGGCCTCGTCCGCCTCCTCGTCCGGCAGCGGCTCGTCGTCGAGCACCTCGAGCGCCTCGAGCGGATCGCCCGACGCGTCTTCGGAGGAGTCCTCCGAGCCGGGGTCCTCGGCGTCGTCGAGCTCATCACCGCCGATCTCGGAATCGCCGGAGGCACCATCATCCGTACGCGGGGCGGTGGCCGGCACACGGTCCGCCACCGGGTCGAGGGCCCGGGCCAGCGGCTCCGAGCGCAGCGACACCACCACGCCCTCGAACCGGCGCAGCACATCGAGATCGGGATTCGCGCTCTCGACCTCAGCCGCGAACTCGGTGCGCACCTCTTCGGGCTCGGTGCGGACGAGGTCCCCCTCGCCGGCGCAGAGCCGGAGCAGCACCATCTCGTAGTCCTCGCTGGTCTCGACGTCGAGAGCGCGGCGGTTGGCCCGGTACGGGATGATCGACTGCTGGATGTCGTCGAGCGGGATGGGGTGGTGGAGGCGCGCCGGATCGCTCGCGGCGAGGTTGGCGACGAGCCGCCGGAAGAAGCGTTCCACATCGGTCACGCGGGCCTCGCGGAAGGGCGGACGGTTTCGCAGGTTAGGCCGCGCCCACTGGGCTGTCAAGGAAGCCGCGCGGCCCTAGCGCCCCTCCGCCAGGGGAAACGGCTCGTCCGCGGCTACTCTCTGCTCGAGCGCGGTGAACGCCTCGTCCGGGTCGTACTCCAGGTACAGACCTTTCGCCCGCTTCGTCTCGAGCCAGCCGTCGAATCCCGAGGCGACGATGCCGTCGGAGGCGATCTGCTCCCGAGCCGCCTTCACCGCCAGGTCGTTGGCGTACTCGTTCTTCGCGTGCCCCTGGTGGCCGCGCACCCAGGTCCACTGCACATCGTGCAGCCGCGAGCTCGCGAGCAGCTCCTTCCAGAGCTCCAGGTTCTCGATCGGCCCTTCCTTCCGCTTCCACCCGCGCGCCGACCAGCTCGACACCCACTCGCGCATGCCTTTCACCAGATACTGGGAGTCGGACACCACGAGCACGCGGAGCCGGGCGCCCTTCTTCGAGAGCGTCCGGAGCGCGGCGGCGGCGCCGGCGAGGGCCATGCGGTTGTTGGTGGTGGCGCGAGCGCTGAGGTAGAGGTCGCGACGCTGGATGCGGCCGTTGGCGCTCCGCGCCTCGATCAGGCCGCCGCCGCCTCCCGGATTCTCCCCGTCGCGGCCGTTGCCGAGGCAGCTCTCGTCGAGATGGAGGATGGCGACGCCGCTCACCCGACGACCTGAAAGCTTTCGATCTCGTCGAGTCGGAAGGTGAGGTCCTCGCCCGTCATGGGGAGGCGGCCGACGAGCACCTCGCGATTGTTCTCGGTGGTGACCCGGCGGGCGATCACGACGTACTCGGTCCCGCGGCGCGACAGCGCGACGCGCTGGCCCCGGCGGGCGGCGCTCTCGAGCTGGTCCATGCGGTCGGCGGTCCAGCGGACGGGGGACACGGGGACTAGGCGCCCGGGGTGAAGCGGTCGCCGCTCACTCCAACGTCCTCACCACCCTCACGTGCCCCGCGGGCCCGGCCGTGAGCCGTCCGATCACCGCCGCCGCCGGGGTCTCCGCCTCGCGGAGCGCGCTCAGCAAGCCCGCCTCGTTCTCCGGCGGCACCGCGAGCAGCAGCCCGCCCGAGGTCTGGGCATCCACGCAGATGACCCGCTCGGTGGGCGTCAGATCGTCGGCCCACTCGACGTTCGTGGCCGCCGCCAGATTGCGCTTGGTGCCGCCGGGCACGATGCCGCGGCCCGCGAGGCTCATCGCGTGGGGCAGGATGGGCAGCGCGCTGAACGCGATCTCCGCCCCCACGCTGCTCGCCGCCAGCATGTTCCCCAGGTGGCCGAGCAGGCCGAAGCCGGTCACGTCGGTCGCCGCGCTCACGCCGACCTCGAGCGCCGCGCGCGCGGCGCCCTCGTTCAGCGTGGTCATCGAGCGCACGGCCTCGGCCATGCCCGGCTCGAGCAGCGCGTCGCGCTTGAGGGCGGTGGACAGGATCCCGGTCCCGAGCGGCTTGGTCAGGACCAGGACGTCGCCGGCGCAGGCGCCCGCGTTGGTCAGGGCCCGGTCCGGGTGCACCTCGCCGATCACGACGAGCCCGAACAGCGGCTCGACCACGTCCACCGAATGCCCGCCGAGCATGGGGCACCGGGCGCGCTCGGTGATTTCGGCCGCCCCCGCGATCACCTCGCCGAGCATCTCGAAGGGGGCCTTGTCGCGCGGCCAGCCCACCAGGTTGAGCGCGAAGAGCGGGGTGCCGCCCATGGCGTAGACGTCGCTCAGGGCATTGGCCGCGGCGATCGCGCCCCAGGCGCGCGGATCGTCCACGATGGGCGTGAAGAAATCGGTGGTGGCCACGAGGGCCCGGTCCGCGCTCAGCCGGAACAGCGCGGCATCATCGCGGGTGGCGGCGTCCACCAGCACGCGCGGATCGGCGATGCCGGGCAGGTGCCGGAGCACCTCGCCCAGATCGACCGACCCCAGCTTGCAGGCGCAGCCGGCGCCGTGGGACAGGGCGGTGAGGCGAATCCGGGGAGTGGTCGCGGCGTCGGTCATATGGGGCGGAAGTTACACGCCTCGCCGTCACGCCGCCCAGACGAGTGCCCGCACGGCGATGAGCGCGCGCTCCGCCTGCGCGGTCTGGCCGAAGCTGCCGTCGGGCCGCTGCCGCTCTGCCAGCGCGGGGAGCGCCCGGTGAACGGCAACGCGCGCTACCGGCAGGCTGGTGGACACCAGGGCGTCCAAGGTGTGAAACAGATCGGCGTTGGGCCACGCGCCGTCGAGCTGCTGCTGCGCCGCGATGAGGTCCACCAGCCCCTCCACCGAGCCCTGGGCCTCCGGGCCGCCCAACGCGAGCGCGTGCAGTCCCGTCACGATCACGTCTGGGGCAAAGAATCCGTTCCACTCGGTCCAGTCCTCCGCCAGCACGCGAAGGCTCTCGAGATGCCGCCCCACCGCCCGCCGCCCCGCGAAGCCGGCGCGGAGCGTGGCCCGGAGCGCGAGACAGCTCACGACGAAGCGCGCCGCCGGCTCGGCGCGAAACGCCTTGCCGTTCGGCAGCGTGACGGGGGCCAGCCGCTCGGCCGGCGGCCCCGGCGAAAAGAAGCCGGTCATCCAGTGGGCGCAGGTCCGGTGCGCGTGACGCGTCTTGTCGCAGCCTTCGCCATAGGTGCCCGGCGCGTCCTGCCGCTCGAGGATCCAGCCGATCGCGCGCGAGACGGCGGGAGCGGCGGGGCTCTCGCCCAGATCCATGAGCTCGTGCGCGCGCCAGACCGTGGGGACGAAGGCCCCGCCCACGCTCCCGTCCGGCCGCAGCTCCTCCGCGAGCCGCGCCGCCAGCGCGCGCGCGAGCTCCGCGTCCTCCGGTGCTTCTGCGCCGAGCAGGCGGCGCGCGAGAATGCCTTGCCGGGTGGGCAGCGCGCCGAAGAACAGCGCGAGCCGCTCGAGCGGCGTCGGGCTCACGTCGGGACCTACCAGGCTTTCCGGATCGAGTCGGCGGAGAGAAGGATGCCGCGCGACATCACGCGGTCGATCGCCAGGGTGTTGCGGATGTCGGCCAGCGGGTCGCGGGTGAGCACCACGAGGTCCGCGGCCTTGCCGGGAGCGATGAGCCCGATCGAATCCACTCCGAGGAGGACGGCCCCGTTCCTGGTGGCGGCGAGCAACGCGTCGCGCGGGCTGAAGCCGGCGCCCACCAGGAGCTGCAGCTCCTCGTGCTCGCTGTAGCCGGGGATGAGGAGCTGGTTCGCCGCATCGGTGCCGGTCGCGATCCGCCCGCCCGCCGCGGCGAACCGGCGGAGAAAGCGGTCCTGTACCGGCCGGGCCGCGCGGAAGGCGGGATAGTCTTCCGCCGTCCAGCCTGCCCGGCGCACCATGTCGGGCACGTTCCAGCGCCGCTGGGCGGCCGGCGGGACCGCGGCGAGCATCGTGTCGCTGAGCATCGCCGGGTCGTCCAGCCGGCTGAACGTGTCGTGCAGCACCAGGGTCGGAATCAGAATGGTGCCCCGCTCGGCCAGGGCCCGGGCGACCCGCTCGAGCGCGGACGAATCGAGCCCGGCCCAGCTCCGCTCGAACGCCGTCCAGCCGGCGAAGAATCCGCGGTAATGCGCGGCGGTGAGCGAGGAAGCGTCGGCCACACAGGCCTCCGGCACGCCGCTCAGATGCTCGATGCTGCCGATGCCGTCCCGGGCCGCGGTCACCGCGTTCACCATGCCAAGATGGCCCGTGACGCGGAGATTGAACGTCCGCGCCTCGTCGATCACCGCCTTGAGCAGGGTGTCGTCGATCCGGGTGTAGACCTTGATCAGGTCCACGCCCGCGTTGACCAGCCGGTCCACCGCTTTCCGCGCGTCGCGCGGGGTACTCGCGCCGAAGGCGTCGGGATAGGTGGTCGGCAGGCCGTCGATCATGGCGCCGGCGCTGTAGATCCGGGGCCCGCGGACGGCGCCGAGATTCACCTGCCGGCGCAGGCGGAGGATGGAATCGACCTGGCCGTGAAGGTCGCGCACCGTGGTGACGCCCCAGGCGAGGTAGCGCGGGAGCGCCCAGCGCTCGACGTGGGCGTGTGCGTCGATCAGCCCGGGAATGATCCACCGGCCGGCGAGGTCCACCTCCCGGGTATCCGGCGGCAGGGTGAACCCCGCGCGGGTGCCGACCGATTCGATGCGGCCCCGCCGCACGACGATCGCGGCATCGGCCAGCGGCGGCCCGCCGCTGCCGTCGATGAGCGTGGCGCCGACCAGCGCGAGGCCGCCGGGCGGCGCGCGCCGGCAGCCGACGGTCGCGGCGGCGGCCGACAACAGCGTCGCGACCGCGAATGACAGGGCCAGTCGCATGAGTGAATGGAAAGAGATGTAGGAAGGTGGACGGGCGGCGATGCCCATGCAAGATCTTCGCGGCCCGGCGTTATACTTGGGCCATGACGGACCTTCAGGTCGGTGCCGCCACCGATCCGGGCGCGCGTCCCGCGTCTCCGCGGACCCCACCGCTTTCCGACTACGGTCTCATCGGCGACATGCGAACCGCGGCGCTCATCGGCCTGGACGGCGCCATCGACTGGTGCTGCATGCCCCGGTTCGACAGCGGCAGCGTGTTCGGGGCGATCCTGGACCCCGAGCGGGGCGGCACCTGGTCCATCCGCCCGACGGTCGAATGGACCTCCACCCAGCGCTACCTCCCGCGCACCAACATCCTGGAGACCACGTTCCGCACGACCGGCGGGGTCGTGGTGCTCACCGATTTCATGCCAGTGGACGAGGACGGCCGCCCCTCGGGGCCCCACCCGGAGATCCACCGGCAGCTCCGCTGCACCCGCGGGCGGGTGCCGATGCAGATGACGTTCATGCCGAGATTCGAGTACGGCGCGCGTACCACCCGGCTCGAGCAGCTCCGCAACGGCCTGTTCGCCACCGACCGCACCGACCAGGTGATCACGCTCTCGAGCGCGAAGGCGTTCGAGTGGACCGTCGAGCAGTCCACCGCCCTCGCCAACTTCTCGGTCGAGAAGGGCGAGGAGCGCTGGCTGATCATGCGCTACGATGACGACGACATCCACCCGGTCGAGCGGTACGAGAGCGGCCGCAAGCTCGACATCACCGCCGCGTTCTGGGCCCGCTGGGCCGCCGGCGTGCGCTACAGCGGGCCCTACCGCGGCATGGTGAAGCGGTCCGCGCTCGCGCTCAAGCTGCTCACCCATGCGGAGACCGGGGCGATCATCGCGGCCCCGACGACGTCGCTGCCGGAGACGATCGGCGGCGTGCGCAACTGGGACTACCGCTTCGTATGGCTCCGGGACGCCGCGTTCACGCTGGCTGCGCTCGACGCGGTCGGGCACCGGCGCGAGGCCGACGCGTTCATGCGGTTCCTCAAACGGGTCTGCCGCCACGAGGGCGGCGGCCACCTGCAGATCATGTACGGCATCGACGGCCGCCGCGACCTGGTCGAGCGGCAACTCGACCACCTGTCGGGGTACATGGGCTCACGCCCGGTGCGGGTGGGCAACGGCGCCGTGGGCCAGCTCCAGCTCGACGTCTACGGCGAGGTGCTGGAGACGGCCGACATCTGGCGCAGGAACCACGAGATGACCGAGGGCACCTGGCGGGTGCTCCGGGGGCTGGTGGACTGGGTCAGCGGTAACTGGCACCGGCCGGACTCGAGCATCTGGGAGGTCCGCGGCGAGGTCCGCCACTACGTGTTCAGCAAGGTGCTGAGCTGGGTGGCGCTCGACCGGGGGATCCGCATGGCGGAGGAGCTCGGGCTCGAGGGGAACACCGCGGAGTGGCGGCAGCAGGCGGATGCCCTCCACGCGGAGATCATGGAGCGGGGCTGGAGCGAGCGGCACCAGTCGTTCACCCAGGCCTACGACGACGATGCGCTCGACGCCGCCGCGCTGGCCATTCCGATGGTCCGCTTTCTTCCCTGGAACCACCCGCGAGTGCAGGCCACCGTGCTCGCGATCGCGCGGGAGCTCACCAGCGCCGACGGCGAGCTGGTGTTCCGCTACCGGCATCCGGATGGCCTGGAGGGGGAGGAAGGCGCGTTCTCGATCTGCACGTTCTGGCTGGCGCAGGCCCTGAGCATGATCGGCGAGCGCGAGCGCGCCGAGCGGGTGTTCCGCCGGATGCTGCGCCACGCCAACCATGTCGGGCTCTACTCCGAGGAAATCGACCCGGTGACGGGCGCTTTCCTCGGCAATTTCCCGCAGGCCTTCACCCACATCGCCCTGATCAACTGCGCGGCCGCGCTGGCCCGCACCGAGCGCAAGGGCTGAGACCGGCGGCTCAGCGCCGGCGCCGAGCCGACCTCTTCGCGCTCGTCTTGGCCGAGCGGCGGGCGCCCTTCTTGGCGCTCCGGCGGGCGGTCTTCCTGGCGGCTTTCTTTGCGGTCTTCCTGGCGGGCCGGCGGGCGCTCTTCCGCCCTCCCTTCTTCGCGGCCTTCTTGGTCGGGCGCCGGGCGGCCTTCTTCGTCGCCTTCTTGGCGCTTTTCCTGGCGCTCTTTCTAGCGCTCTTCTTGGCGCTCTTCTTGGCCGACTTCTTCCTGGCCGAGGAACGGGTGGTGGCCCGGCGGGGCTTGGCCGCCATGTCGGGCGGCATGGCCGGGGAGCCCGGCCGGGAGGCCGGCTGGGCGGCCGGCGCGGCGGGCGGGGGCGGCGGCGCCGGCGGGGGTTCGACCGGCAACGGATCCATCCAACCGGAACCTGACCAGCCCATCTCCATATAATGAAGCTCGGCCATCGTCGCCTCCTCCGATCGCAGATGCGGCGCAGCACGGAGAGCGAATGTGCGCGCCAGGTGGGCAATGCTGATATAACATGCACATCTTGGTGCCTTCTGCAAGGCTGAGGCGCGCCACGGGCCACGGGCTGCCGCGTTGGGTTTTCGCGCGGGGCGCGGGTGGGATGGCCGGGCTGGGCGGCGGCGGAGGCTGTGCATCTAACTGTCGCTCCGGCAACAGCTTGGATCACATCGCGCCGAGCCACCATGCGGTCGCACGCGGCGTGCGCTATACTTAGCGCAGCTCCCCTCTTTCTCGGACACGACTGCCGGTGACATCGCACCGATCCCCAGCGGACCGCGTCCGTCACGCGCGTCCGAGACGCTTCGTCCGCGGTCTCGCGGCGGCCTGTGCCGTGCTCGTCGCGGCCGTGCCGGCCGCCGCCCAGACGGTGAGCGAAGTCCAGGTGACCCCCGAAACCATGACCCTCGCCGTCGGCCAGAAGCAGCCGATCTTTGCGACGGCCTACGATCGCCAGGGCAACCTCATCGCCTCGGCGAAGTTCGTATTCGCGAGCTCCGACACGTCGATCGCCCGGGTCACGCGCGAAGGCTCGGTGCAGGGCGTGGCGCCCGGGCTGGCCAAGGTCGAGGCCCGCTCGCAGGGTCGCCGGGCGTCGCTGGCCGTGCTCATCACGGCGGGAAACGGCGGGAGCAGCGCGGCCAGCGGAACGGTGCTCACGCTCGAGCCGACGACCGCCATGCTGCTGCCGGGGGAATCGGAGCAGGTGACCCCGCAGGCACTGCACGAGGACGGAAGCGCGTCCGAGCCGGAGCGGGTGACCTGGAAATCGCTCAAGCCCGAGATCGCCGCCGTCGACAGCCAGGGTGTCGTGCTCGGCGTGGCCGCGGGCAAGACCATCGTGCAGGCGAGCGCGGCGGGCGGGCTCATGGCGACGCTCCCGGTCGAGGTGCAGCAATCCGACATCGCGCTGGTCGGGGCGAGCGAGGCGCTCGGTCCGCAGGATGCGGAGACGCTGTCGGTCCACGTGCCCGGTCAGAGCAACCGCCGCCTGGACCGCGGGCTCCTCTGGCACTCGTCCGACAGCGCGGTGGCCGTGGTCGATTCGACGGGCATCGTGACGGCCCGCGCCCCGGGCCGCACCGAGATCGTCGTGCAGGGATTCGGACAGGAGCGCCGGGCCGGACTCCTGGTGTACCGGCTGCCCCAGGTGCTGGTGGTCTCGCCCAAGCCGACGCAGGAGCCGACGGTGCTCCCGGTGCGCGGCGTCCGCCAGTTCAGCGCGGTCGCCAACGCGGCGGACAGCACGGCGATTCCCGAAGTGAAGATCGCCTGGGAGGTGGGCGACACCACCCGCGCGGGGTTCGATCACGCGACCGGCACGCTGACCGCGCGGGACACGGGGAACACCAGCCTCACGGCCCGGCTCCGCGGGTTCGAGCCGGTGGTATGGCACATTCAGGTCGTGCCCGGCGTGCTGGCGCTGGACCGGAGCCGGCTCGGCGTGCGCCTGGGCGAGCAGGCGGCGCTCGCGGCCACGCTGCACGACGATGACAACAAGCCGCTCGGCCCGGCGCCCGTGACCTGGGCGAGCGACCGTCCCGACGTGGCCTCGGTGACCGCGGGCGGGGTGCGGGGTGTGAGTCCAGGGCACGCCGTCATCACCGCGACGGCGCCCTGGGGCCACACGGCACGGGCGGACGTGTACGTCGCCGCCGACCTGCTGGTGGCCTCCAATCGCACCGGGTCGTTCGGCATCTACCAGGTCCGCTCCGGCGCGCCCGACCCGTTGCTTCCGGTGATGTCCGACGGCGGCAGTGACATCCAGCCGGCCCGCTCGCCCGACGGCACCCGCATCGCCTACAGCTCGAGCAAGGCCGGAAGCCCCGACCTCTATACCATGGACGCCGACGGCCGCAACGCCCGCCGCATCACGACCGACCCGGGCGCCGAGAGCGAGCCGGTCTGGACGCCCGACGGGGCGCGGCTGGTGTACACCGCGAGCGCCCGGGCGGGCGTGCCGCAGCTCATGGTCGTGCACGCCGACGGCTCCGAGCCCCGCGCGCTCACCAGCTCGGGCGGCGGCAACCGTGACCCGGACGTGTCGCCGGACGGCCGGCGCGCCGTCTTCGTCTCGCTGCGCGACGGCAATCCCGAGCTCTACGAGGTCGATCTGGACGGCGGCGAGGCGCGGCGGCTCACCAAGACGGGCGACCGCGAGTCGAGCCCGCACTATCTGCCCAGCGGCGACCTGATCTACGTCGTGGACAAGGGCAGCAAGGCGCGGATCATGCGGCTCGCCGCCGGCGCCACCGGGGAGACCGAACCCACCGAGGTGCTCGAGGTGGACCGGCCGGTGGCGGCGCTCGATCTCTCGCCTGACGGGGCGCGGATCGCCTACGTGACCGGCAAGCTCGCCGACGCCGAGAAGGGAAAGGCGACGCTCGGCCTCCGGATCCAGCCGCTCGCCGCGCGCAGCACGCCCGTGGTGATTCCCCTCCGTCCGGGCGAGCGGGTCCTGAGCCCGTCCTTCTGACGTCGGTGCGGCAGTGAAGGCGCTCGCCCTGGACGCGGTGGGCGGGCTCGACCATCTCGCAGTGCGTGAGCTGCCGGCTCCCGAGCTGGAGTCGCCTACCGACGTGCGGGTGAGGGTGCGGGCCGCCGCGCTCAACCGTCTCGATCTGTTCGTGGCCGATGGCCTGCCGGGCGTGCGCTACCGGTTTCCTCACGTCATCGGCTCGGACGGAGCCGGCACCGTGGAGTCGGTGGGCCCCGACGTTACGGCGGTCCGGCCGGGCGACCGGGTCATGATCAACCCCGGGATATCCTGCGGCGGGTGTCCCGCCTGCCGCGAAGGTGAGGCATCGCTCTGCGCCACCTTCGCTGTCGTGGGGGAGCACCGGCCGGGCACCGCGGCGGAGTTGGTCGTCGTGCCGGAGCGGAACCTCGCGCCGGTGCCGCCGGAGATGGGCTGGCCCCAGGCGGCGGCGTTCTCGCTGGCGACCCTGACCGCCTGGCGGATGCTCGCCACGCGGGCGGCGCTGCGCTCGGGTGAGACGGTTCTGGTGTGGGGTATCGGCGGCGGCGTGGCGCTCGCGTCGCTTCAGGTCGCCCGGCACCTGGGCGCTCGGGTGATCGTCACCAGCGGGTCCGACGCCAAGCTCGAGGTTGCGCGGCGGCTCGGCGCCGACGGCGTGGTGAACCACGCCACCGGCGACGTCGTCGCCGAGGTGCGGCGCTTCACCGACGGGCGCGGCGCCGACGTGGTGGTGGACAGCATCGGGCAGGCGCGCTGGCCCGACTCGCTCCGCGCCCTCAGGCGCGGCGGCCGGCTGGTCGTCTGCGGCGCGACGACCGGGCCGATGATCCAGCTCGACCTCCGCCGCCTGTTCTGGCACCAGTGGAGCATCCTGGGCTCCACGCTCGGCAACCGCCGCGAGTATGCGAGCGTCGTGGCGCTGGCGCATGAGGGGCGGCTCTGGCCGGTGGTGGACACCGTCGTGCCGCTCGCGCGCGCGATGGAGGCGCTCGAGCGCCTCCGCCGCGGCGAGCAGATGGGCAAACTCGTGATCGAGGTGGCGACGTGAACGAACTCTGGGAGCGACTGCGGAGCGGCGCCGACCAGATCGGCGCGGTGGTGCCCGCGCTCGTCGGCGCGGCCGTGATCCTGCTGACCGGCTACTTTCTCGCCCGCCAGATCCAGCGCTGGGCCGACGACACCCTCAAGCGGCTCGACTTCAACCGCATGGCCGCGGCCGGGGGGCTGGACGAGGTGGTGGTGCGCACGGGGTCGCGGCTGGATCCGGTCCGGGCGCTCGCCAAGCTGATCTTCTGGCTCGTGATGCTGGTGGTGATCCTGCTCGCGAGCACCGCGCTCGGCCTCGAGAGCATCAACCAGATGTTCGGCCGGATGCTCGGCTTCATCCCGACGCTCATCGCCGGCATCGTGCTGGTCATCCTGGGGATGATCCTCGGCGAGTTCGTCCGCGGCCTGATCCTCGCTTCCGCCGGCACGGTGTCGGGCGTGCCGACGCTGGCCAAGATGGCCAAGGGCGCGGTGGTGGTGATCGCGGTGTTCATGGCGCTGCAGCAGGTGGGGGTGGCGGAGGAGATCGTGACCGCGGCCTTCACGCTGACGCTCGGCGCGGTGGCGCTGGCGTTCGGGCTCGCGTTCGGGCTCGGGAACCGCGATCTGGCCGGCGAGATCACCCGGCGCTGGTACGAGGAAGGCCGCCGCCGCGACCGCCGCCGCACCGACCTCCCGGGGCCGAACACGCCGCCGGGGGACGAGCCGCCGATTCTGGACTGAGCGGCGGGCGGCGGTCGGAGGAGCAGGCAGGGCGGCTTCATCCCGAGCGGGCTACTTGAGCACGTACCTCCCCACCGTCCGTGCCCCGTCCTCCAGCTTGATCGACCCGTAGATCGCGCCGTTCGCGCCGAAGCCGGCGAGCGAGACGCCCTTCGGGAAGGGAACCGCACGGACCCAGGCGCCACGGCGGTCGAACACGTCGTAGGTGAGCGGAGCGCTTTCCTCGGCTCGCGGACGCTGGAGCCACACCTCGCCGTTCGGGCGGCCCAGGGCGAAGTCGAACGGTGCTTTGGTGTCGGCGAAGGGATACTGGATGGGCAGGTTCTGCGGCATGCCGAACTGCTTCCCGCGCTCGCGCACCTGCGCCAGGACGCGGTCGCGGTCGGCCTGAGTGACCGGCTGCTTTGCGTACTCGTGGCCCTTGCCGGCGGTCCAACCTCCATCCGGGTCGCGCCAGTCGACCCGATTCTCGTGCCCCCGCGCGAGCCACGCGGTGCCGTTGGGCAACACGCCGAAGAAGTCGTTCGGGGCAAATACCTTGGCCGCCTGCTGGTACTGCTCTCCGAACATGGCCTGGCCGTACTCGGGCGAGGCGAGGTTGGCCACGGTATCCACTCGGCCGGTCTTGAGCGCGATGCGGAGCACCGCCACGCTGTCCGGCCGCACCGTGTGTCCGGGTTCCGCACCTCCCAGGATCGACTGGTAGTCCACCTTGTATCCGTAGCCTACCGTGTCGTACACCAGCACGGGTGTCTTGCCGGCCACCTCGGCTACCGGAAGCACGCCGAGCGGCCTGCCACTCTCGCTCCACAGGGTGGTGCGGATCCCGCTGAAATCCACCAGCGCGATCGTGTCCCGGCCGAGGTGCGCCACCCAGCCGGGGAACTTGTACTGCTCGGGCGGCGCGTTGGAGATCAGCGAGTCGACCCGGGTGCCGAGCGTGTCCACCCGTCCCGTCTTGAGATCGGCCGTGAAGAAGAGCTTGGCCTTGGTATCCGCGAAGGCCACGCGGCCGTCCCCGAGCTCGACCACGTTGCTGAGCGCGCCGAACTTCGCCGGCAGCAGCTGCTCGAGCGTGAGGCCGTTGGCCTCGCCCGCGGCGCGGCGGCAGCCGAGGGCGAACGGCGCGAGGAGACAGAGGGCCAGAGCCGGCTTCATGCGGGAATGCTCCTGATGCGGGTGAACGTAGAACCGTTACCGCTTGTCGGCGGGCGCCGGGGCGGCAGGCACATCGAAAACGAGGAGCCGAATGCCGTCGCGGGACGGCTCGGCCACCAGGGCGGCGCCGGGGCTCAGCGCGACGATGCGGCCCTGGCCGGGCACGCGGACCTCTTCGCGCAGCTTGCCCCGGCGATCCACCACATGGTACCGGCGGCTCGAGTCGACCGGGGCGCGGCTCTTCTCGAGCCAGGCGTCGCCCGTGGGGCTGGTGAGGCCGTCCTCGAAGGGCGGCTTCACCGGCGCGAACGGCAGCTGTTCGGCGGTGCTCCGGAGCTCGGGCGGAAACCTGCGCACGAAGAGCTCCCGATCGTACCGGGTGACCTCGAGCACGCGGTCGGGCAGCGGGTCGCCCCGGTGCCAGGCGCCGGCGGGATCGCGCCAGTCCACGCGGTTGTCGTACACCCGCCCGACCCAGAGTGAGCCGTCGGGGAGCACGCCCCAGACGTCCGCGCCGCTGAACACCCGCCGCTCGAACCGCTCGCCCGCGTCGCTCGTCACCTTGGCGATGTCGAACGGTGCGAGCCGCGCCGCGGTGTCGGCTCGCTCGAGCGCGGGCCCGGCGCGGAGTACGGCGGCCGAGTCGCGGTTGCCGCTGCCGTCGGGGCCGGGACGGGGACGAAGCTCGAGGTAGTAGCGGGCCTCCGCGTCCCGCGCGGTCGGCAGCGCGCCGCGCACGGCATCGGTCGTGGGCACCGCGCCGGCGAACCGCCCGTCGAGCGTCCACTTCGAGACCCGCCGGAGTCCCCAGTCACCGACGTAGAGCGTGTCGCCGGCCCGGAACAGCGTGGAGGGGTTCCTGAGCTCCTTCGCGGTTCTGCCGGCGGCGAGCTCCCGGAGCTTTCCGGTCCCGGCGTCCGCCAGCCCCACGCGCTCGTCCGGCGGCGCCAACACCGCCCAACTCGAGCCGCCGAGCCAGGCGCCGGTAGTGACGTCGGTGAACTGGGTGGGGATGGTATCCCGCGCCGGACTCAGGGTCACGACGGGGGCCGGCGCGGGCTTCTCGCCGCATGCCGCGAGCAGCAGTGCGGTAGCGAGAAGGGCATGGGGGGGAGCCCGCATGCGCGGAATGTAATGGGGCGGTCGCCCGCCTAGCGCAGGATCTCTTCGAACAGCGCCAGCGCGCGCGGGTCCTCGCTCTGGCCCAGCCAGAAGAGGGCGGTCTTCCGGAGCTCGCCGCTCGGGCTGGTCCGGGCGACGCGGATGAGCGCGGGCACGCCCTCGTTGGCCGGCCGCTGCGACAGCGCGAACACGGCCTGCTTCCGCACCTCGAGCTCGCCATGCTCGTCCTCGGTAAGCGAGTCGAGGCCGCGGGCGGCCGCTTCGCCGGCGGCCTGACCCAGCCAGAACACCGCCTGCTTCCGGGTCTCGAGCGCGACATCCTCCCGCCGGGCGAGCCGGAGCAGCGCCGGCCAGACCACCGCGCTGTCGGCCAGCGTCGCCGCGGTCACCAGGTCCTCCGCATCGTCGCCGGCCCGCTCGGCGAGCTGGAGGAGCTCGGCGGCTGCCCCGGGCGCCGACACCGTGCCGAGATCGGTGGTGCCGCCCGCGGGCGCGCGCCAGTGCCCGCCCACGTACGTGTGCGCCTCGGCGACGCGGCCACCCTGGAGGCGGAGAGAGACCCGAACCGGGCCGGCGCGGCAATCGCTCTCCCATTCGCCGCGCTCGTCGTCGTCGTTCATGATCGTGATGCTGTGCTCGCCGCTTCCGCACACGCCGTGCCGGGCGGCGAAGCTCAGGCGGAGGGTGCCGTCGCCGGCGGCCGCGATGCGCCGGGCGAGGGTCTGCCCCTCGAGCGCGGACGGCAGCGCGAGCAGACCGAGCAGCAGTGAAAGCCGGGTCATGGACGCCTCGCTCAGGGTTGCTCGATGATGTCCTGGAGCGCCTTGGCCGCGCGCGGATCGTCGCTCTGGCCCAGCCAGAAGAGCGCCTTCTTCCGGAGCTCCGGATCGGTATCGTGCTTCGCGATGTCGAGCAGCTTGTCCGCCGCGGCCGGCTGGTCGCTCTGCGAGTACACGAAGATCAGCTGCTCGCGCATCTCGCGGTCGGGAATCGAGGCGTAGAGCGCGGTGAGGTCGGCGATCGGCGCGTCGGCCTGGCCGGCCCAGAACAGCGCCTGCTTGCGGACCTCCTTCGGTTGCGTGGCGTCGCGGGCCACGCCGAGCAGCCATCGCGAGTTCTCCGCGCCGCCAGCCTGCGAGATCGAGAACAGCACCTTGTTCTTGAGCTCGGGCTCCTTGAGGCGTCCATAGAGCCCGCGGAGAAACGCCTCGTTCTCCTTGCCGCCCGACTGGCCGATCCAGAAAATGGCCTTCTCGCGCAGGTCCGACGGCACGTCGGACCGCTCCGCGTAGGCGCGGATGGCCTGCAGCGCGCGCGTGCTGCCGTGCTGCGAGAGGGCGAACACGGCCTTCTCCTGCAGGGCGCGGTCCTTGGACTGCCGGAGAATCGAATCCAGCGCCACCACCGCCTTGTCGGTCCCGACCTGCGACAGCCAGAACACCGCCTGCTCCCGCACCTCGGGATCCGGGTCGCTCCGGGCGGAGGTCAGAAGGATGTCCTCGGTTCCCTGCGCGCTCTCCTGCGCGATGAGGAACACGGCCTTCCGCCGGAGGCACACCGACCCCGCGTCCCGCCGGGCCAGGACCCGCTGGAGGATGGGGCGGGCCCGCGCATCGTCCATCTGCATCAGGGCGTTGAGCGCCGCGAGCTTGGTGTCGTCGTCGTCGTTCGAGCAGCGCTCGTCGTCGTCATCGGACTCGCTTGGCGGGACGGGGGGCGACGGCGGGGTGGGCGGCACCCCCATGGCCGGCGGCGTGGGCGGCACCGGCGGCTCGGGTTGCTGCGCCAGGGCCTCGGCGGCGCGGGTTACCTGCGCGGCGGCGACCGGATCCCCCAGGCGGGCCAGCTCGCCCTGGATCCGGCGGGTCAGCGCCTTGGCGTCACCCTTGGTCGCGGCCTTGGGGAACCGGTCGCGCTGGAGATCGAGCGAGCGGAGCGCCAGCCGGAGCTGGGTGGTGCCTCCGACACGGTAGAGCGAGAAGGCGCGCCAGTAGTAGGCATCGGCGGCGTATCCCGAGCGCGGGTAGCGGTTGGGGAGCTGGGCGAAAAGCTCTGCCGCCGCGCGGTAGTCGCGCCGGTCGAGCGCTTCCCGGGCAGCGCGGTAGAGCGAGTCGGCCGGATCGCCCTGGAGCCAGGCCTCGGGCGGCAGCAGCTCGGGGGCGCCGATCTCGCCCACCGGGCCCTGGCTCGAGCCCGCGGCCGCGACCGGAGCGGCGCTGCCCGCGGCAGGCCCTTGCGGCAGGCCTCGCGGGGTGGGCAGCCCGCCCAGCGCGAGCGCCCCGGCCAGCACCATGCCCAACGACGTTCGTTCGATCACAAGTCACCTCGGGTTGGGGTGGTGCCGGCCGGCACCGCCGTCCGGAGTCGGGACATCATCCCGCCTCGCTCCAGGCCTTCACGAATCAGCTCGCGATCGCCGGCGGTTGCATCCGGCCGGAGCTGGGCGATCTCAGCGAGGACCAGCTCCAGGTCCTCGAGCAGCAAGCGCGTGCGCCGGCCCTGCGCCGCAGGAGAGTCGAGCAGGAGCCGGTTGGTCGCGAGCAGCTCCCGCGCGGTGGCCGACGCAAGCCGCTCCTGGCTGCCGGTCCTGACCGACGCGCGGAACAGCGTCAGGAAGGCCTCGGACCGTTCCAGGTGGTCGGTCGTCGCCAGGCGATACGCGGTCTCGTTGACTCTGGGCCCGGCGGTCGAGGGGCCGGCGGCAATGACCGCCGGCGCCGGCGGCGACTCGCCGCTTCGGGACAGCCGCCCGATGCCGACACCGATCGCCACGAGCGCGGCGGCGGCCGCCGCGCCGGCCCACGGCAGCCAGCGGCGGGGCGCGGGCCTCCGGGCGCGGTCGAGCCGGCGCTCCCGCGCGACGGCCTGCCACATGGCCTCGCGCGGCGGGTCGGGCGGCCGATGATACTCGCGGGCCGCGGCCCGGATCGTCTCGTCCAGCGGATCGTCGTCCATGGTCCTAATCCCTCGCGAAATCGGCCAGCGCCTCGCGCAGCCGGGCCCGGGCGCGGAACAACTGGGCCTTGCTGGTGCCCGGCTGGACGCCCAGGGTCGAGGCGATCTCCTCGTGGGTGTACCCCTCGACGTCGTGCATCACGAACACCGTCCTATAGCCGTCCGGCAGGCCGTCGATGGCGCTGGCGAGCCGGGTCTTGAGATCGGGGTCCGCCTCGACGGAGCGCGTGCCGACCGAGGGCGCCTCTTCCAACCCGACTTCCCGCTCGCGAGTCCGCTTCATGCTCCTCAGCCCGTTCAGCGTGACCGACACCGCGATGGCGCAGAGCCAGGTCGAGAGCGCGCTGTCGCCGCGGAAGTCGGCCAGCCGGCGGAACCCCCGGATGAACGCCTCCTGGGTGTAGTCCTGCGCGCGGTGGGTGTCGCCCACCATGCGGTAGACCAGACGAAAGACGCGGTCCACGTGCGCGTCGTACATCTCGCGCTCCGCTCGGGCGTCGCCCGCCAGCACTCGGCCGATCAGGTCGCGGTCGTTCACGGGCTCCGCGCGTAAGGGGTCCAGGTCGTCCGGCCCTCTGACACGGGGCCGGGAGAAAGGGTTGCGCGTTTTGGCGGGCATCCGCTCACGCAACCCTGGCGGGGTCGGGGGCATCACACGCCATGAACGCGGTCTCAATGGTACGCGCCGGGATCGCGGAGTGCTTCACCCGAACGGAAGGATGGCAGGTCATGGTGCAGGTCACGCGGCGGGAGCGGGCGGTCTACGTGCTGCTCGAAGACGAGCGGCCGATTGGTCAGGTCGTGGCGCCGGAAGGCGTGCCGGTCCTGGCACCGGGCGCGGGCACGGTATTCCTGAGGCGCGAGCCCGACCGGCCGTCCGCCGCGGCCGCCTGAAACTTTCCGGCCCGCCGGAGGTAGTTAGGGGGCGTGCACCCCCTCCTTCCACTCCGGCGGAGCCTCATGCGTCTCACGCGGTTCGTCGCCCCCGCGCTGGCAACCCTCGCCGCCGCCTGCGGCGGCGCTCGTCCCCCCGCTCCCACGCCGGCGGCCGCCCCGTCCGGCGGCACGACGCCGGCAATCACGCCGGCCGACCTCAAGGCCCGGATCTCCATCTTCGCCGATGACTCCATGCTCGGCCGGCGTGCGGGCACGGTAGGGAACGTGCGGGGCAACGCGTACATTGCGGCGGAGCTGGCCCGCCTGGGCCTCACGCCGATGGGCGACGGCGGCAGCTTTCTCCAGCGGGTTCCCCTCACGAGCTATGCCCTCGATTCCGGCAAGGCCACCCTCCATGCGGGATCGGCTTCGCTGGCGCCGTTCACGGACTACTTCGCCTACCAGCCGACGTTCGCGGTGCCGGCGCGCCCCATCGCCGGCGCGCCCGTGGTCTACGTTGGAGGCATCGCGGACACCGCCGCGCTTCCCCCGCGCGACTCGCTCAAGGGGAAGGTGGTGCTGTTCCGGAGCGCCGCGGCCGCGGGCAGCTCCTCGCTGGGCATGCCCGACCTGGGCCCTCAGGGCCGGCTCGGGCTCATCGCCGGCATCGCCGTCACCGAGATCGACCCGCTCCTGGAGCAGTTCGCCGACTACCTGCGCTCACCCAAGGTCGAAGTCAAGCAGGCGATCGACGTCCCCCCGGGTGTGACGCAGCCCCGAATGCTGTTCGTTCCGACAGCCACCGTGACGAAGCTCTACGGCAAGCCGCTCGACCAGCTCCGCCCCGGGGACGCGAGCCCGCCGCTCGACGGCGAGGTCGCGTTCAGCGGAACCGACCTCCCGGCCACCAACGTCGTGGCCGTGCTGCCGGGCTCCGATCCCGCCCTTCGGGGGCAGTACGTGGCCCTCGGCGCGCACGACGACGCCATCGGCATCGTCAAGCCGGTGGACCACGACAGCCTGCGGGCATACAACACCGTGATCCGGCCGCGCGGGGGGAACGACACTCCCCGCGAGCCGTCCGCCGCCGAGGCGGCGCGGATCAGGGCGATGGTCGACAGCATGCGCAAGCTGCACCCCGCCCGAGTGGACTCGATCGTGAACGGCGCCGACGACGACGGGTCCGGCTCGATGGGCCTGCTCGAGATCGCCGAGGCGATGGCGCGCCAGGGACAGCGGCCCCGCCGCTCGACCCTGTTTGTGTGGCACACTGGCGAGGAGTCCGGACTCCAGGGCAGCGCGTGGTTCACCGACAACCCGACGGTGCCGCGGGACTCGATCGTCGCGCAGATCAATATCGACATGATCGCCCGGGGCGGCCCGGGCGACGTTCCGGCGGGCGGGCCGGCCTACCTCGAGGTCCTCGGCTCCCGCCGGCTCAGCACCGAGCTGGGAGACCTGGCGGAGCAGGTGAACGCGGACGGCAAGTTCGGCTTCAAGTTCAACTACGAGTTCGACGCCAACGGCCACCCGGACCAGTACTACTGCCGGAGCGACCACGCCAACTACGCGCGGTACGGCATCCCGATCGTCTTCTTCAGTACGGGCAGCCACCGCGACTATCACCAGCCGACCGACGAGGCGGAGTACCTGGACTACGACAAGTACGCCCGGGTGGTGCGGTACGTGGATACCCTGGCCACCAAGGTGGCGGATCTGGACCACCGGGTGGTGGTGGACAAGCCGAAGCCGGACCCGAAGGCGCCCTGCAAGCAGTAAGCGGGCAAGCTGCTTCATCCCGAGCTGAGCTCGGGATGAAGTCTTGCCTTCTAACTCCTTCCCGCATTTCAACTTCCACCGCATCGCGACCGTTGCTTTGTATCCCGGCTCCGGGGTATATTTGGGGGTCTCGGCCGGTGCCGCGCCGGCCGGCCAACCTTCCCCCAGCAAGCGATGGTTATGACCGCACCCAACTCGCGCGAACGCATCCTGCCCCGGCTGATCGAAGAGGAGATGCAGCAGTCGTTCATCAACTACTCGATGAGCGTCATCGTCTCGCGGGCCCTGCCCGACGTGCGGGACGGTCTCAAGCCGGTGCACCGACGCATTCTCTACGCGATGAACGAGCTGGGTCTGGTTCCCGGCCGCCCCTACAAGAAATCGGCGACCGTAGTAGGCGACGTGCTGGGCAAGTACCACCCGCACGGCGACGGGTCCGTCTATGACGCGCTCGTGCGCATGGTGCAGGACTTCTCGCTGCGCTACCCGCTGGTGGACGGACAGGGGAACTTCGGCTCGGTGGACGGCGACCCGGCCGCGGCCTATCGCTACACCGAGGCCCGCCTCACCCGGGTGGCGGTGGCGATGCTGGAAGACATCGACAAGAACACGGTGGACTTCCAGTCCAACTTCGACGACCGGCTGCAGGAGCCGACCGTCCTGCCGTCCCGGATCCCGAACCTGCTGGTGAACGGGTCCTCGGGCATCGCGGTCGGCATGGCCACCAACATCCCCCCGCACAACCTCAAGGAAGTGGCCCGGGCCGTCGAGCTCCTGATCGACAACCCGGAGGCCACCATCGCCGAGCTGCGCAAGACCATCAAGGGCCCGGACTTCCCCACCGGCGCGTACATCTACGGGCGCGAGGGCATCAAGGAGGCCTACGAGACCGGCCGCGGCCGCGTGGTGATGCGGGCGCGCGCGGTCATCGAGGAGCGGGAGTCGTCGGGCAGGTCGCAGATCGTGGTGACCGAGATCCCCTATCAGGTCAACAAGGAGAACCTGGTCAAGAACATCGCGGAGCTGGCCGCCGAGAAGAAGATCGAGGGGATCACCGGCGTCAACGACGAGTCCGACAAGGACGGCATGCGGATGGTCATCGAGCTCAAGCGCGATGCCATCCCCAACGTGGTGCTGAACCAGCTCTACAAGCACACCGCCATGCAGTCCACCTTCGGCGTCATCATGCTCGCACTGGACAAGGGCGCGCCGCGGGTGATGAACCTGAAGGAGCTGCTCGAGCGCTACGTCGAGCACCGGCACGAGATCGTCGTCCGCCGCACCCAGTTCGACCTCAACGCGGCCGAGGCCCGGGAGCACATCCTCGAGGGCCTCAAGATCGCGGTCGACCACATCGACGAGGTCATCAAGATCATCCGCGGCTCGGCGGACACCGCGCAGGCCGACGCCCGGCTCCGCAAGCGGTTCGGCCTGAGCGAGAAGCAGACCGACGCCATCCTCAACATGCGGCTGGCCAAGCTCACCGGCCTCGAGATCGAGAAGCTGGAGGCCGAGCTCAAGGAGGTGCGCGCCACGATCAAGGAGCTCAAAGGCATCCTGGCCAGCCGGCCCAAGCGGATGAACATCCTCAAGCAGGAGATGGCCGAGGTGGTCGACCAGTTCGGCGACGACCGCCGGACGGAGATCCTCAGCGACCAGGGCGAGTTCACGGTCGAGGACCTGATCGCCGAGGAGGACATGGTCATCACCATCTCCCACACGGGCTACATCAAGCGCATCCCGATCACCACCTACAAGCGGCAGCGCCGCGGAGGGCGGGGACTCAACGGCGCCGACCTCAAGGCGGACGACTGGGTCGAGCACCTGTTCATCGCCAGCACCCACGACTACCTGCTGTTCTTCATGAACACCGGGCAGCTCTACTGGCTCAAGGTGCACGAGATCCCGCAGGCGGGCCGCGCCGCCCGGGGCAAGCCGGTGATCAACTGCATCGCCATCAAGCCGAACGAGCAGATCGCGGCGCTGGTGCCGGTGCGGGAGTTCACCGACGACAAGTGCCTCGTCTTCGCCACCCGCCAGGGCACGGTGAAGAAGACGCTCCTGTCGGCGTACGGCAACGTCCGCACGAACGGCATCCGCGCCATCAACATCGAGGACGGCGACGAGCTGATCGACGTCCAGGTGTGCGACCAGAACAGCGACATCGTGCTGGCCACCAAGGACGGCATGAGCATCCGTTTCCACCAGGGCGACGTGCGCGAGATGGGGCGGGACACCACCGGCGTCAAGGGCATCGAGCTCGAGAAGGCCGACGAGGTGATCGGCATGGTCGTCGTCCGCCGGGACGCGACCCTGCTGGTGGTCAGCGAGAAGGGCTTCGGCAAGCGCTCCGAGCTGGCCGACTATCGGGTCCAGAAGCGGGGTGGCAAGGGCATCATCACGCTCAAGAAGACCGACAAGACCGGCTCGATCGTGGCGCTCAAGGAGGTCATCCCGGACGACGAGCTCATGATGATCACCCGGCACGGCGTCATCATCCGGCTGCCGGTGGACGGGATCCGGGTCATCGGGCGGAACACGCAGGGCGTCAAGGTCATGAATCTGGACGCCGGCGACTCGGTGGTGGACGTCGCCCGGGTGGTGAAGGAAGACGAGGGCGGACCGGAGGACGCCGCCGGCGGCGACGAGGTCACGCCCACGGCGGCGGCCGACGAGTGAACGGGCGGGGGGCTTGCTTCTGCAAGCCCCCCCGCACATCTAGAAGGGCATCGCAGGCCCGCCGACTCGATCGAGGTCACCCGAAGTTCAACCCGGGGTCATCCTGAGCGAAGCGACGGAGGCATGACCCAGTGCATGGCTCCCTCGCTTCGCTCAGGATGACTCCTACGCTCAGGATGACTTCAAGGCCATCCCGTGACAATAGCCGCCGATACCGCTCCCATCGTGACGCTGGAAACCCTCCGGGCCGCCGCGCGCGTGCTCGACGGCGTCGCCGTGCGGACCCCGCTCCGCGAGGCGCCGGCGCTGTCGGCCCGCCTTGGCGTGCCGGTCGCGCTCAAGTGCGAGCTGCTCCAGCCGATCGGCGCATTCAAGATCCGCGGGGCCTACCACGCGCTCGCCCGGCTGGTCGGCCGCGGAGGCGCTCGGGGCGTCGTCGCAGCCTCGAGCGGGAACCACGGCCAGGCGCTCGCCTGGGCGGCGCGGCGGTTCGGGCTCCGCAGCGTCGTGGTGATGCCCGAGTCGACGCCGCAAGTCAAGATCGATGGGGTCCGCCGCTACGGCGGCGAGGTCGTGCTCGCCGGCGCCACCCGCTCGGCCGAGCAGGGCGTTCGGGCCGAGGCGATCGCGCGGGAGGAAGGGCTCACGATGATCCCGCCGTTCGACCACCCCGACGTCATCGCCGGCCAGGGGACCATCGGGCTCGAGATCCTCGAGCAGCGCCCCGACCTGCGGACCGTGCTGGCGCCCGTGAGCGGCGGCGGGCTTCTCGCCGGGATCTCGGTGGCCATGGCGGGCCTCGCTCCCGGAACCGATGTCATCGGGGTCGAGCCGGCGGGCGCGGCCAAGCTCTCCGCGGCGCTGGCGGCCGGGGCGCCCCGCACCCTCGAGCGCACCGAGAGTCTGGCCGACGGACTGCTCTCCCGCTCCGTCGGCACGCTCACGTTCGACCTGCTGCGCCGGGTCGTGCGCGAGGCAGTGACCGTCACCGAGGACGAGATCGCCGCCGCCGTGCGCTACCTGCACCACGAGCTCGATCTCAGGCCCGAGCCGAGCGGCGCCGTGGCCGTGGCCGCCCTGCTCGCCGGGCGGGTGCGGCCCACCGGCCCCACCGTCGCCATCGTGAGCGGTGGGAACGTGGACCCCGACCTCTACCAACGTCTGGTAGGCTGAATGCCGCTCGCTCCGAAGATCCTCGTCGCCGACGACGACCAGGCGCTCTCGCGCACGCTCTCCTGGATCCTCAAGGAGAACGGCTACGAGGTGCTGACGGTCCCCGGCGGCGAGCACCTGCTCGAGCACCTCGAGGCCGAGCCGTTCGATCTGCTCCTGCTCGACATCATGATGCCCAAGGTGGACGGGCTGCAGCTGCTGCAGACGGTCAAGTCCGACCAGCGGTTCAAGGACCTGCCCGTGCTGATGATCTCGTCCATGCCGCCCGAAGAGGCGACGGTGCGCTCGCTGGGTCTGGGCGCCGCCGACTTCATCCCCAAGCCGTTCCGGGTGCGCGAGCTGCTCGCCCGGGTCAAGGCGCATCTCCGCGTGGGCCGCGAGCTCAACCAGGCGCGCGCCGAGGCCCGCTCGCGCTCGGAAATGATGGACATCATGCAGGAGGTCACGGCATCGCTCAAACCGGAGGAGATCTACCAGATCCTCGTCCGGCGCGTGGCGCACGGGCTCAACATCTCGCGCTGCTCGATCGTGATCGCCGGACCGGACGACGATACCGGCACCGTCGTCGCCGCGTTCGAGAATCCGATGCTGCGGAACCTGACTGTGGACCTCGGCAAGTACCCCGAGATCCGCCGCGCCCTCGCCACCGGCGAGGTGGTGCTGGTGCGGGACGCCACCACGGACCCGCTGTACGAGGAGGTGCGGCCCGGCTGGAGCAACGGGTCGAACGGGGTCCAGACCCGGTCGGCCATCGCGCTCAGGTTCTCGCTCCGCAACCTGCCGGCCGGCGTGTTCTTCCTGCGCACCACCACCGAGGACGCGCCGCTCAACCAGCAGGACGTCCAGTTCGCCGAGCAGGTGATCACCGCGGCGGTGGCGGCGCTCGAGAAGGCGTACGATCTCGAGAACGCCGTGATGGGCCAGGAGCAGATGCGCCATCTGGCGGAGACGGACGCGCTGACCAACTGCTTCAACCGGCGGGCGCTGATGGAGAAGCTCGAGCAGGAGATGGACCGGGCGGCCCGCTACGCGACGATGCTCACCGGCATGATGGTGGACATCGACAACTTCAAGCAGATCAACGACACGCACGGCCACCTGGTGGGCGACCGGGTGCTCAAGCAGCTGGCCAACCTGCTCAAGCGCGAGCAGCGGTCGGTCGACATCGTGGCGCGCTACGGCGGCGAGGAGTTCGTCGTCCTGCTGCCCGAGACCACCGCGGCCGAATCGCGCAACTTCGCCGAGCGCATCCTCCGCCGGGTGGCCACGCACGACTTCGGCGAGCCGGGCAAGCCGGTGCGGGTCACCATCAGCATCGGCATCGCCTCCTACCCCGACGAGCGGGTGAGCGACGGGGAGTCGCTGCTCCGGCTCGCCGACAGCCACCTCTACCGCGCCAAGAGCGACGGCCGGAACCGGTTCCGCGATTGAGCATCCGCCGCTGTCCCCGCTGTCAGAATACCTATCCGTCGCCGGCGCGTTACTGCGTGAAGGACGGCTCGCCGCTGGTCGAGTTCGAGGCGACCGCGTCGTTCGCCGCGCCGGCCGCAGTGGCGGCCGCCGCCCCGGCTCCGGCTGCGCCCGTGCCGGCCGGCGGGCGCGGGCCTTCGCTCGCCGGCGCCATCGACGACGAGCTGCCGCTTTCCCCCGAGGAGATCGATCGGTTCGCGACGCTCAGCGGCAAGCTGCTCGACCGGCGCTATCAGGTGGGACGCCGGCTCGGCGAGGGCGGGATGTCGTACGTCTATCGCGCGCAGGACACCGAGACCGGCCAGTCGGTGGCCGTCAAGATCCTGCTCCCCCGGCTCTCGCGCGATCCCGCCGCGGTCGAGCGGCTCCGGCGGGAAGCCGAGATCGCCCGTCGGCTGAGTCACCCGAACGTGTGCCCCATCCTGCGCCTGGGCGAGGGAGACCGGATGATCTACCTGGTCATGCCCTACCTCGAGGGCGAGCCGCTGAGCGAGCACGAAACGCGGCGCGGGCCATTCTCGGTGGCCGAGGGCGTTCCGCTCCTGCTCCAGATGTGCCATGGCCTGGGCCACGCGCACGAGCTGCAGATCATCCACCGCGATCTCAAGCCCGAAAACATCATGCTGGTGCCTGACGGCATCGACGAGCGGCGCGATCCGAAGTACCGCGCGGTCGTGATGGACTTCGGGCTAGCGAAGGAGCGGCGCGCGGGACCCGAGGTGGCCAAACTCACCGCGACGGGCATCGTGCTCGGCACGCCGGAGTTCATGAGCCCCGAGCAGATCCGAGGCAAACCGCTGGACGGCCGGAGCGACGTCTACGCGCTGGGCATTCTGGCGTTCGAGATGTTCACCGGCCAGCTTCCGTTCGCCGGCAAGTCGGCCCAGGACACCATGATCGCCCGCCTGCGCGGGTCGCCCGCCAAGCTCCGCGACCTGAAGCCCGAGCTCCCGTCCAAGCTCGAAGCCGTGATCCTCCGCTGCCTGGCCATCGATCCGGCCGAGCGGCACCAGAACATGGAGGAGCTGGCATACGCGTTCGAGGGCGTGGCCGCCACCGGGCTGATCGGACGCTTCTTCCGCCGATAGCCCCACACGATCGCCAGGCCGATGCGCTCGCGCGGCACCCCCATCCTGCTCGTCGCCCTCGCTTTTCACGCCGCCGCGCTCCTGGCGCAGGCATCCCCACCGCTCCAATTCATGCAGGCGGCGCTGGCCCGGCACCGGATCGTCTTCCTCGGAGATATCCACCCGCTGGCCGAGCCCAAGCTGCTGGTCGCCCGACTGCTCCGCGAGCAGACCACTGAGACGGGCATCGATCTTCTCGCGCTCGAGGTGGCCTCCGAGGAGCAATCGGCGATCGACCGCTACCTCGCTTCCATGCCGGAGGACACGACCATCCTGCTGGAGAACCCGCGCACGCTTCGGTCGCATTGGGGGGTAAGCGCCGAGTACCTGGATATCTACCGCGCGGCCTACCGATGGAACGCCGACCATCCCGAGCGGCCGATTCACGTCCTGGCGGCGGACATCCGGGGATGGCCCATGGTGGCGCTCACCGAGCACATGGCTACCGGCGGCTTCGTCAACCGGGACGTGTGGATGGCGGCCGCGTTCCGCAAGGCGATCACGGCGCACCCGGAATGGCGCACCCTGATCTTCATGGGCGGCTATCACGGGCTCAAGAAGGTGGGCGGCGAGGTCAGGCTGGGCCAGGCGCACGACCGGTTCGACCGCTGGTTCGCCGGATACCTGGCCGACGACGGCATCGAGGTCTACACCGTCCTCTGCGATGCACGGCAGGGCGGCGGCCACGGCGCGACGCGGGTCTTCGACGTGCTCGAGCCTCCCGCCGGGGGAAAAGACATCGCGGTGCCGCTCGACACGGCCACGGATGCCGTGCGGCAGCCGCTCTACGACGTGGAGCAGGAGGGGTACAGCCTCGAGTTCTGGCCCTCGCGGTTCCCGCTCAGGACCGCCGCGGACGCGATGATTCTCTTCGCCCGCCCTCGGCCCATCACGCTGCTCAGACCGTAGCGGCCGGCGTGAGCAGCTCGGCGGCGGGGGGTGCGGGTCTGGCCAACGCGTTGGATGCCAAGGGCGCACGACTGCTCTCTTCCCGGGTGCAGCGGCTGATTCATACCTACAATGCCTGGATGAAGACGGCGCGCTCCTAGGCCCGTCAATCGTGCAGACTCTGCGGCCAGCATCTGCCAACGTCCGAACACACCTTGTCAATCTGACCGAGTTTCGGCCCTTCACGGCGGCACGGCGGCTGCGATTCAGCACGTCGGGCCGGCGGGGTGAAGCCGGCCGTTTCCGAGACCTTAACCCAGCCGAAGTGGAGGTTGTATGCTCGTCAGCACCACCCGGCGCCCGCAGGACATGACCAGCCTTCGGCGCCTCAATTCGATTCTCGATGAAGCGTTCGGCACCTGGCCGTTCCAGTCGCAGGAGAGCGGCGCGCTTACCTCGTCCTGGATTCCCGCGTGCGACGTGTTCGAGGACAAGGACTCCGTGAAGATCGTGGCGGAGCTCCCGGGCGTGCAGCCCGAGGACGTGAAGATCTCGCTCGAGAACAATCTGCTCACGGTCCGCGGTGAGAAGCGTCAGAAGGCGGAGGAGAACAACGAGCGGGTCCATCGCTATGAGCGGACCTACGGCAGCTTCGAGCGGGCGTTCGCCCTGCCGACCACGGTGGACCCGGAGAAGATCGCGGCGAACTACGCCAACGGCGTTCTCACGGTCACCATTCCGAAGGCCGAGCGGGCGCGGCCGCGCGAGATTCCCGTCAAGGTCGGCTGACGAGTTCGGCAGTCAGCTCGGCTCCGGAGGGCCTCCACGGCGGGGGCCCTTCGATTTTCCACCGGGCCATACCGTAGTAATACGGACCTCGGGTTCCGCACGGCTGCGGATTGTCCCCTGCGGCCGGAACGGGTAGCGTAGGACGTGCGTACTGATTCGCAGTTCCATGTCGTTGGTCTAAGCCACCATACAGCAGCGGTCGGCACCCGCGAGGCTCTGGCCCTGAGCCCAGCCGAGCTCGAGGCGCTGCTCGCCTGCGAGCAGGCGGCGGGCCGGACGGCGCTGCTGCTCTTCACCTGCAATCGACTCGAGCTGTACTGGTCGGGATCGCACGACCACGAGCCGTGGCTGCGTGAGCTGGCCGCCGCGCGGGGCGTGGCGCTCGCCGATGAGCTCGTCCGCTTCGACGGCGCAGCCGCAGTCCGCCATCTCTTCGAAGTCACGGCCGGGCTCGATTCGCAGGTCCTGGGCGAGACCGAGATCCTGGGCCAGGTGCGCCGAGCCTACGACGCAGCGCGGGCGGCCGGCGCCACGAGCCGGGAAATGGACGCCCTCTTCTCCGCGGCGCTTGCCTGCGGACGCCGCGTGCGGCGTGAGACGCTGCTGGGCCGTCATCCGGCGTCCGTGAGCGCGGCCGCCGTGGAAGTGGCCGCTGGGGAGTGTGGTGCCGGCATTGGACCCCGCCCAGTGACGGTGGTGGGCGCGGGCGAAGCCGCAGAAGGCCTCCTGCGCGCGCTCCACCTGCACGGCGCATCGCGCGTCGCGCTGGTCAACCGAAGCGCCGACCGGGGCCGCGTGCTGGCCGAGGCCTGGGGTGCCACGGCGCATGACTGGGAAGCATTGCCCGAGCTGCTCCGGGCCAGCGATCTGCTGTTCGTGGCGACGGCGGCCTCGCGCCCCGTCCTCAGCGCCGCGCAGCTCGCTTCCGCTACCGACGGACGGGCCTC
>JAICJD010000154.1 GCA_025928645.1 Gemmatimonadales bacterium | reverse complement strand
CTTCTCGACCAGCTGGAGCGCCACCTCGAGCGCGTAGCCGTCGAAGTCGCTCATGTCGTATTTGAGACCGCTCGGGTCGAGCGATTTGCGGTCCGCCGCGATGGCGAACCGGAGCTCCATGTCAGGCACCCGCTTGATGCACACCGCGATCTTCAAACCCACGCTCCCGTTGAGGATGAATCGCCGGGCGACCTGGCCGCAAACCTAGCCGCGTGCCGGATGGGATGCCAGAGAAACGGCCGGGAGCGGCAAGGTGGGAGCGCGAGCGAAACGGGCGCCGGCGGCGAACCCGAAAGCACCCGCATCACGCGCCGTAAGCGGACGGGTGAAAAGCCGAGTGCGGTATTACGTCGCGGCCGCGAGCACGCGGCGCAGCCGCTCGAGCGCGCGCCATAACCTGGTCCGGACCACCGATTCCCGAAGACCCAGCGCCTCGGCGGTGGCGGCCGTGTCGAGACCGCTGCCGTAGCGGAGCCCGATGAGCTCGCGGTCGGCGTCGCCGAGCCGGGCCACGGCCGCGAGCAGCCGTGACGTGGCTTCCTCCCGGAGCAGCCGCTCCTCGGGCGACGGATCGTCCGACCGCAGGTCGTAGAGCACGGCGAGCGGAGCGTAGCGCCGGTGGCGCTCGCGCCGGCGATGGTCGTGCAGCGCGTTGCGGGCGATGCGGAGGAGCCACGCGCGCACCGTACCGCGCGCGGGATCGAAGCGGTCGGCCGCGGCGACCGCGCGGAGGAACACGTCCGCGGTCAGGTCTTCCGCCTCGTCGGCCGACGCGAGATGGAACCGCAGATATCCGTACACCGCCTGGCCGTGCGCCTCGTACCACTGACGGCAGCGGTCATCCGCGGCGGGTGCGGCGACGGACGGGGCGGGCGGAGGCGGGCGCATGCCGAGCCGCGCCCCGTCAGGAGAACGCCGCGAGCCCCGTGATCGCCTGGCCCACGATGAGCGAGTGCATGTCGTGCGTGCCCTCGTAGGTGTACACCGACTCCAGGTTGGCCATGTGCCGCATGGAGTGGTACTCGACCAGGATCCCGTTGGCGCCGAGCAGCCGGCGCGCCTCGCGGGCCGCGTCACAGGCCATGCTCACGTTGTTCCGCTTGCACAGCGACACTTGGTCGGGCGTCATGGTGCCGGCGTCCTTGAGCCGGCCGAGCTGCAGCGTCAGGAACTGCGCCTTGGTGATCTCGGTGAGCATGTCCACCAGGCGCACCTGCTGGATCTGCGTGCCCGCGATCGGCTTGTCGAACATCACCCGCTGGCCGCCGTAGCGGAGCGCCTCATCGTAGCAGGCCATGGCGGCGCCGATCGCGCCCCAGGCGATCCCGTAGCGCGCCTGGGTCAAACACATGAGCGGGCTCTTGAGCCCGCCCGACTTCGGCAGGATCGCGTCCTTCGGCAGGTGAACGTCCTGCAGATGGATCTCGCTCGTGTCGCTCGCGCGGAGGGAGAGCTTCCCCTTCTGGTCCTTCGCCGCGTACCCCTTGGTATCGGTCGGCACGATGAACCCGCGGATGGACTTGGCATCGTCCACCCCGCCTATCTTGGCCCAGACGATCGCGACGGTGGCCTGGGAGCCGTTGGTGATCCACATCTTGGTCCCGTTGAGCACCCAGCCGTCCTTGGTCTCGCGGGCCGTCGTGATCATGCCGCCCGGGTTGGACCCGTAGTCGGGCTCGGTGAGGCCGAAGCAGCCGATCTCCTGCCCCGAGGCGAGGAGCGGAAGCCAACGCGTCTTCTGTTCGTCGGAGCCGAAGGCGTAGATCGGATACATGACGAGCGCGCCCTGCACCGACGCGAAGGAGCGGATGCCCGAGTCACCCCGCTCGAGCTCCTGCATGATGAGCCCGTACGCCACGTTGTTGAGCCCGGCGCAGCCGTACGTTTCGGGCAGGTTCGCCCCGAACAGCCCGAGCTCGGCCATGCCCGGGATGAGCTGCTTGGGAAAGCGGCCGTCGATGTACGCCTGACCGATGACGGGAATCAGGTTCTCGTCCACCCAGGTCCGGACCGTGTCGCGGACGGCGCGCTCTTCCTCCGACAGCAGGCTGTCGAAATTGAGGAAGTCGACGCCGGTGAACTGGGAAGCGGCAGCTGCGGTGGCCATGGAATCGCCTCGTGCGCGGGTCTCGGAATGGCCGGTAAGATAGCCGCGGCCCCGGGCCCGCGCAGGCTCAGCCCACGGCCATGAAGGGGCGTCGGCGGGAGGTTATCCGGTGTATCGCCTCGAGGTATGCGGCCGCGACATCTTCCACCGGGGGGATGGGAGTGACCGCCGCCGCCATCCCCATCATCCGCAAGGTGTTCCGGGACGGGCAGTCACGCTGGAGGAAGCGGATCCAGGCCAGCAGGTCGTGCTCGATCACGAAGCCCGACACCTGCGAGACCACCGGCAGCCGGCGGGCGTCGGCGACGCCTGCCAGCACCACCGGACGGCCGGCGCTCAGGCATTCCTGGACGCTGTAGGCGGGGTCGCCCTCGTCACCGACGGAGACGCAGAGGTCGGCCGCGCCGATCCAGGCGGCGAGCCGCTCGTCGGACACGGGCCCATGGAAGGTGATGGCCCCGCCCCGGGTGGTCTGGCGCTCGAGCGCGCGCCGGCGCTCGCCGTGGCCGAGCACGTGCAGCCGGAGCCGCGGATCGCCCGCCCGGGCCAGGGCCTCCATGAGCGGGCCGAGCTGTGGCCCGCGATCCAGTCCGCCCGCGACCACCAGCACCCGGTCTTCCGGCGAGACGCCGAGCAGGCGGCGCGCCGCACCCTGATCCCGCGGGGCGAACAGCGCGCGATCCACCGCCGGCGCGATGACGGCGATCCGCTCGCCCGGCACCCGCCAGCGCTCCGCGATGGTGTCCCGAAGCTCCCGGCTGCCGGCCACGATCACCGGCGCGCGCCGCAGGTATCGCCCCGACGACCCGAACCAGGCGGCGGCCGGGTGAAGCGGTGCGAGCCAGGAGCTCGATGGCAGGCGGTCCAGCACCGGGATCGCCGGCACCCCGCGCTGATCGCACCACGCGGTGAGCTTGCCCGACATCGGCCAGCTTCCTTCCAGCACGACCCCGAACGCCTCCGCGCGCTGCTCGACGAAGCGGCCGAGGGTGCGGCGCGACGGCGCGGCGTTCTCCGCGCCGCCCACGGACTCGAGCGCCAGAGCCGCGAACGGCTCGTCGCTCCGCTGCTCGAGGACCCGCCGGAACACGACGGTCACCTCGGCGTCGCGGGCCAGCGCCCGGGCCAGCGTCAGCACCTGGCGGCATGCGCTCGAGGCGTCACGGAGGTCCCGCCCCGGCGACACGTAGCAGATCGACAAAGGTCCGGCCAATCGAAGGACTCGGTTGGGAGTAGAGGGTGTCACGGGGCCGCAAGTCTGGGACCAGCGACAGCTCGGCGCAAGGGCCCCTTTCGCCCGGCAGTTGCGCAAAGGCCGGCGCTCCAGGCACTTTACTTCGTCCTGGCAGGCACATCCTTGCAGTCCGACGTGTTCGGGCCCCGTCGTGGCGAGGTCCGTCCGCCCACCGGCCGCAAGGCACGCCATGTGCACTCGCGAGCACAATGTCGGCGCGCGCTGGGCTGTTTTTCCGCCCGCTTGACGCCGCTTCTTCTGTCCCGATTTACAGATGGCTGGTTCCGACCCTCCCGCGCCCACGTCGGCACGGAAGGCCGGTAAAAGCGCGTTGACCCGGCGACATGCTGTGTCGGCGATGCAACAGCTTGCGAGCCATGGTCCTATGCCTCCGGAGCGACCGATGCGGATACTGATGACCTCGTACGAGTTTCCGCCGATCGGCGGGGGCGGGGCCGCCGTGGTCGCGGGTCTCTCGCGCGAGCTCGCAGCCATCGGGCATCAGGTCGACCTGGTCACGATGAGCTTCCGGGGCGAGCCCCGGGAGGAGCAGGTCGAGGGGGTCCGGGTGTATCGGGTCCCGTGCGTCCGCAAGGCCAAGCACAGCTGCTCGGCGCCCGAGGCCTTCTCCTACGTGGCCGGCGCCATGCCCACCATCCATCGTCTGCTCGGCACGCGCCGCTACGATGTCGGCCACGCCCATTTCATACTGCCGGACGGTCTCCTCGCCTGGCAGGCCAGGCGGTATTTCGGGCTTCCCTACGTCATCACCGCGCACGGCAGCGACGTGCCCGGCTACAACCCGCACCGTCTCCGCACGGCGCACCACCTGGTGCGGCCCGTCTGGAAGGCAGTGGTCCAGGGGGCGAGCCGCATCGTCTGCCCGAGCGAGATCCTCGAGCAGCTCGTGCTCGCGCAGCGCCCCTCGGCGCGGAAGACGGTCGTCATCCCCAACGGACTCCAGGTCGGCGAGTACAGGCCGCGCACGCTTGGCCCGAGCATCCTGATGGTGAGCCGGATGCTCGAGCGGAAGGGAGCGCAATACCTGCTCGAGGCGATCGCGCACACGCCGCTTCGCGCCGACGTCAACATCGTGGGCGACGGACCCTACCTGCCCGAGCTGCGCCAGATGGCGGAGGCGCTGCAGTCGCCGGCGATTTTCCGCGGGTGGATGGACAACCGGTCGCCGGAGCTGCGCGAGATCTATCAGGCGTCGGGCATCTTCGTGCTGCCCTCGGAGGCGGAGAACTTCCCCATCGTGCTGCTCGAGGCGATGGCGGCGGGGCTCGCCATTGTGACGACCGCCGGCACCGGGTGCGCGGAGGTGGTGGGCGACGCCGGCCTGCTGGTGCCGGTGCGTGACGCGCGCGCGCTCGCGGTCGCGCTCAAGCGGCTGGTGGACGACCCGGTGCTGCGCCAGTCGCTCGGCGCCGCGGCCCGCCGGCGCATCGAGGAGAACTTCACGTGGCGCGCGGTGGCGAGCCGGTATGTCGAGGAATACGAGCGGGTCGCCGCCGGCGGGCCGGGGCGCAAGCCCGCGGCCGCGCGGACGGGCCGCGTTCAGCCCACGGTCCGCGGCGAAGCGGAGCTCGTGGGCGCGGGCGACACGCTGGGAATGGCCATGCGGGCGGCGCTCACGAAGCCGCCGGTCGAGGCGTCCTAGGAGTCATCCTCCCAGGGCATCCTCGGAGTCACCCTGAGCGAAGCGAAAGGGGGCATGACCAGGATCATGCCCCCTTTCGCTTCGCTCAGGGTGACTCTCGGCAGTTCACGGCACGGGGTCGAGAAACCGCTGGCGAACCTCGGGCGGAGGCAGCAGGCAGCTCGGGCCGTCGGCCAGCAGCCGGTGCCGGTGCCGGGCCACGAGATCGTAGCCGGCGTCGCGCAGCGGCCGCGGCAGGATCGCCGCCACGCGGGCGAGCTGGAACCAGCCGCCGAGGTACCGGGCGACCCTGAGCGCCGCGTCGGAGCGCACGAAGACTCGCTCCACCCCGCCATCCCTCCCGGGCTCGAGCCAGACGACGGAATCCACCCGGGCGAGCTCCGGGTGGCGCGACCGCATCTCCCTGCCGAACGCGCCCTGCAGCGCCGCGAAGCGGAGCGTACGGCGCCGGTCGTGACGCAGCACGAGCTGCACGCTCTCCGCGCAGAAGCCGCACGTGCCGTCGTAGAGCAGCACCGGCGCCCCGTCCGTCACCCGGGTCAGCTCTTGAAGGTGTCGCAGTCTTCCAACCGGCCCGACTGAAACCCGCGGCGGAACCAGCTCACCCGCTGCTCCGAGGAGCCGTGGGTGAACGATTCGGGCGACACGGCCTGCCCCGACATCTTCTGGATGCGGTCGTCGCCGACCGATGCGGCCGCCTGGAGCCCCTCGTCGAGATCGCCCGGCTCGAGGATGTTCTGCTGCTGGGTCTCGTGTCCCCACACGCCGGCGTAGCAGTCGGCCTGCAGCTCGAGCCGCACCGAGAGCTCATTCGCCGCGTCGGGCGACCGCTCCTGCGCGGCGCGCACCTGCTCCTCGGTGCCGAGCAGCCGCTGCACGTGGTGCCCCAGCTCGTGCGCGATGACGTAGGCCTGGGCGAAGTCGCCGGGCGCGCCGAACCGGTTCTTGAGCTCGTCGAAGAAGCCGAGATCGATGTAGAGCTTCTGGTCGCCCGGGCAGTAGAACGGGCCGGTCGCGGTCTGCGCGAAGCCGCAGGCCGACTGGATGGCATCGCGGAACAGCACCATCCTGGCATGGGTGTAGGTCCGCCCGCGCTCCTGGAAGAGTCGCGCCCAGGTGGCCTGGGCCGTGTCGAGGACGAAAGAGACGAACTGCACCTCCTGCTCTTCCTCGGGCGAGCTCGCGACCGGCGCGTTCGCCGCCGGCTCGGCCCCCGTGCCCGCGGCGCCGCCGCTCAGGAGCGCGAAGAAGTTCGTCTTGAAGACGAGGCTCAGGATGAGCAGCACGACGGCCCCCCCGAGCCCGATCCGCATGCCTCCGCCGCCGAACCCCCGCAACCCGCCGCCGCTGCCCCGCGCGTCTTCCAGATCGCCACTGCGACCGCCCGGTGTCCACCGCATGAGCCCTCCTGGGTTGAGCTCCAAGATATCGGCCGCGCCGGGCCGCACTGTGGGCGGCGACACGTGCGGCGGCGCGGGAGCGCGGGGGCTAGGCCTCCGCGGTGCCCCCTGCCCTGCTCGCGGCGCAGGTGCCGCTCTTCTCGAGGCTGACCCGACGCCGGGCCTGGGCGTGGATCCCGACTTCCCGGGCCTTCCGCCGAAACTCGCGGCCGTGGTCCACCGGACGTCCGGTCTCGGCCTGCCACTGGTGGACCATTTCGTGGAGCACGGTGTGCTCCACTTCGGCCCACGGGTGCCGCGCGAGATGGCGCCGGCTGATGGCGATCTCGGTCGGCCGGCCGGTCCGGAGTTCCACCGACAGCTCGCCCAGGCGGGTCCGCATGCGGCCGGACAGCCTGATCGGGATCTCGCCCAACAGCCCGCCGAAGAACTCGGCGTTGAGGCGCTCGTGGGTCGAGGCCAGCCGCTGCAGCAGCGCGAGGTCACCCGGCCGGGGCCGCTCCCGGCCGGGCTGAGCCGGCGCAGGCGCGTAGAGCTCGACCGGAAACCCGAGGAACTCGCGCTCGGCCAGCCGCCGCACGCTCCGGGGCAGCCGCGGATTCAGGAAGCGCACGATGGCCCGCAGCACGCGGTCGGGCGCGCTGGCGTAGCCCTGATGCAGGCGCAGCTCGCCGCGCGCGGTCAGGGTGATCATCACGGTACGGTTGGTGTGCGTGCGGACGCTGACGACGTTGCGCAGTCCCAGCAGCCGAAGCCGGTGGGCGAGGAGATCGTTCACCTAGGGACCCTGATCACCGCCGGCCACCGACACCGCGACCCGCGGCGCGCCCTGCCGGGCGAAGGAGTAGACGTCGGAGGTCAGGAACCGCCGGGTGGCGGATTCCCAACGGTAGTGTCGGATGTGGATCGCTCGGTCCTCGATCCTGACCAGGTTGAACACCGAGGGCCGGCCGCCCCGGGTCCGGAAGCTGTGGGTGCCCGCCGTACTCACGGCGAGCGACCCGTCGACCTGTCCGGCGCCCTCGTGGTGGTCGTGGCCGCACAGCACGAGGTCCGCGCCGCTTGCGAGCAGGCGGCGGTAGGCCGAGCGCCAGTTGGCGAGGCCCATCCGGCGGGAGTGGGCTCCGCGCAGGACATTGTGGTGGACGGCAAGAATGCGCACGGCGTCGGCCGGGGCCCGGGCGAAGACTGCGGTGACCCGCGCCGTTTCCGACGCCGGCAGGTGACCCTTCACCGCGACGTCGCGCAGGTTCCAGGTGAGCGAGCCGAACGCGACGCCGTAGCTGCTGAGCGCGCCGGCGATGACCGCGCCCGGGATCTCCAGCACCGGCGTGAGCTCGCCGAAGTAGCGGCGGTACTTCTGGTATTTCACGCCCTGGCCCGCGAGCCCGAGCGGACTCCGCCACCACTCGATATCGTGGTTGCCGGGGATCACGAGAACCGGCGCGGACTGCCGCAGGCGCTGCAGGAAGGCGTGCGCGGCCTGGAACTCGCCGTGGCGCGCGCGCTGGCTCAGGTCGCCGCTCACGACCATGGCCGCCGCGCCGATGGTCGGAAGAAGCGTCTCGAGCGCCTCGATCTGGGCGAGGTCGGCGTAGCCGCCGAAATGGAGATCGGAGAGATGGACGACCGTGAGGCCGGGCTCGCTCATGCGGAGCAAGCTAAGCGGGGAGGCGGTGAGCGGTAAGCGGTGAGCTCGCCGCTCACTCCCCCGTCACCACACCACCCGCACCTTGTACGTCAGCACCGACTCACCTCGCGCCGGCACCTTGACCCGGAAGCGCGTGATCGTCGAGGAGAGCTTTTCCGCCGGCACGCTGCTCTCGAGCACCGACCACTCGCCTCCGCGCTCTTCCCGCACCTCCACCGTCGTGGCCGTGTCGGT
>JAICJD010000025.1 GCA_025928645.1 Gemmatimonadales bacterium | reverse complement strand
GCACACCGGCGCCGGTCGTGGAGCAGGGACCGCGCCGGTGTGCCGTTGATCACCTGCTGTTCTCCGTGGTTTCCTCCGTGCCCCTCCGTGCCTCCGTGGTGAATTGTCCGCGGACCTGGGACCTCGCCGGTGTGCTGTTGACCAAAGGCTTTTTTCCGTGGCCGTTGTCCGTGTTTTCCGTGGTTCCGTGGTGAATCCCCAGCACCACGAACCCACCAGCGCGTGCCGACGTTGTGATCCCGGCTCGAGCGGGGGATCTTGCAGGGCAGCAGCATGATTCGCCGCCCGATCACCGGAGCTCGCCGTGGACGAAACGCACGACCCCACCCGCACTTCCTGGGTCGAGTCCGCTCAGGGACATCCCGACTTTCCGATCCAGAACCTGCCGTACGGCGTCTTCCACCGGCGCGACGACACGGACGATCCGTCGCCCGCGCGGCTGTGCATGGCGATCGGCGACTCCGTGCTGGATCTCACCGCCTGCCACGACGAGGGCTGGTTCACCGGCGCGGCCGACCTGGCCGGCGCGGCCTTCGCCGAGCCCGCGCTCAACGCGCTGCTCGCGCTCGGCCCGGAGACGTGGCGCGCGGTGCGCCGCCAGGCGTCGGCGCTGCTCGCGTCGGACTCGTCCGCGTTCCGCGCCAACCGTCGCATCGGCGACCACGTGCTCGTGCCGATGGCCGAAGCGGAGCTCACGCTCCCGTTCGTGGCCGGCGACTACACCGACTTCTACGCCTCGGTGCACCACGCGAGCAACGTCGGCGCGCTGTTCCGGCCCGACAACCCGCTCCTGCCGAACTACAAGTGGGTGCCGATCGGCTATCACGGCCGCGCGTCGTCGCTGGTGCCGAGCGACACGCCGGTGCGACGGCCGCACGGCCAGCGGAAGGACCCTGGTTCGGACGCGCCGACGTTCGGACCCTCGCGGGCGCTCGACTGGGAGGCGGAGGTCGGGTTCGTGGTCGGGCGCGAGAACGCGCTCGGCGCGCCGGTGCCGATCGCGGACGCGGGGTCGCACCTGTTCGGCCTGTGCCTGGTGAACGACTGGTCCGCCCGCGACGTCCAGAGCTGGGAGTATCAGCCGCTTGGTCCGTTCCTCGCCAAGAACTTCGCGACGACCGTGTCGCCCTGGGTCGTGACGCTGGACGCCCTGGAACCGTTCCGGGTCCCCGCCGCGCCGCGGCCTTCCGGCGACCCGTCGCCGCTGCCCTACCTCACGGACCCGAGCGACCAGCGGTGCGGCGCGTTCGACGTCACGATCGAGGTCTGGCTCTCCTCGGCGCGGATGCGCGCGGAGCAGGCGGAGCCGGTGCGGGTGAGCCGCGGCCGCCTGGCCGACCTCTACTGGACGCCGGCGCAGATGCTGGCGCACCACACGAGCGGCGGCTGCAATCTCCGCCCGGGCGACCTGCTCGCGAGCGGAACGGTCTCGGGGCCGGACCGCGAGAACCGCGGCTGCCTGCTCGAGCTCACTCGCCGAGGCGCCGAGCCGCTCGTGCTGCCGACGGGCGAGACGCGCGCGTTCCTGGAGGACGGGGACGAGGTGGTGTTGCGCGGCTACGCGGAGCGCGAGGGGGTGGTGAGGGTGGGGTTCGGGGAATGTGTGGGGACGGTGGGGGTCTAGACGGGCAGACGGTCAGACGGTCTGACGGTCAGACAAGCACACCAGCCTAGGCTGGTGTACTCATCCGGCTGTCCGACCGTCCGACCGTCTGCCCGTCCGACCGTCTGCCGTCTGCCGTCTGCCCGAGTCAGCTCCCCTTTACGATCTTCTCCAGCACGCTCCGCGCGTAGTCCTTGTCCCACTCCGCCAGGTTCTTCCGCGCGTGGACCTCGACCTTGGTCGTGGCGGAGTCCTGCCGCTCCATCTCGACCGAGACGTCGAGATCGCCGTGGGTGCCCTTCACCTCGCGCTTGGCGCCGCCGTCGTCGGTGCTCGAGCCGGTCTGCACGATGTTCATGTTCTTCATGACGGACTCCGAGGTCGCGGCGACTCGATCGATCGGCTGCGCCACCAGCGAGCCGACGCCCCGGGTGGTGGCGTAGACCGCGCCCGCCGCGCCGGCCGCCGCCGCCGCGGCGCAGCCGGTGCCCACCGCCGCCGCCGATGCCAACGCCATCGCCAAGCCTACCTGCCTCCAGGATTTGCCTCGCATGCTTCCCTCCTTATCGATGAAGCCCGCCGCCGCGGCTCAACTTCCCGAGCCTTCGGCCGCGTGGCATATTTCCCGTTCGTCCCATGCCCGGAGCCACTCGTGACCAGCTTCCTCAAGACCACGGACATCTCGATCGACGGGGCCCGTACCCTGTCGCGCGAATACTACACGTCGCCCGAGATCTTCGGCGAGGAGCTGGAACACATTTTTTTGAGGCGCTGGCTCTGCGCCGGAAGGGAGGACCGGCTCACCAATCCGGGGGACTACTTCCTGGCCGAGGTGGGCCGGGAGAGCGTCCTGGTCCTCAAGGACCGTGACGGGGGCTACCGTGCCTTCTACAATGTCTGCCGCCACCGGGGTACCCGGCTCTGCGAGGAGCACGCCGGCAACCTGGGGCCCAACATCCAGTGTCCGTACCACGCCTGGACCTACGGGCTCGACGGGCATCTGATCGGCGCGCCCTCGACGGCCGATCTGGAGCACTTCGACAAGGCCGAGTGGCCGCTGTTTCCGGTCGCGGTCGCGAGCTGGGAGGGCTTCCTCTTCATCAACCTCGCCGAGCGGCCGGAGCCCTTCGAGGAGGCGTGGTCGACGCTGAGCGGCCGGTTCAGCCGGTTCAACCTGCCGAACCTCAAGGTGGCGCGGACGATCGACTACGACGTGAAGGCCAACTGGAAGCTCCTGTTCCAGAACTACTCGGAGTGCTACCACTGCGGGCCGGTCCATCCGGCGCTGTCCAGGCTCACGCCGCCGACCAGCGGCGAGAACGATCTCACCGAAGGCCCGTTCACCGGCGGGTTCATGGTGATGACGCGCGGCGCGGAGAGCATGACCATGTCGGGCAAGTCGTGCGGTGTCGCGGTCGGCGACCTGCCCGAGGAAGACATGACGCGGGTGTACTACTACGCGATCTTCCCGAACATGCTGCTGAGCCTGCACCCCGACTACGTGATGTTCCACACCCTGTGGCCGCGGGGCACGGACCGGACCTTCATCCGCTGCTCGTGGCTGTTCCATCCGGCCACGCTGGGCGATCCGACGTTCAACCCGGACGACGGGGTCGAGTTCTGGGACATGACGAACCGGCAGGACTGGCACATCTGCGAGCAGAGCCAGCTCGGCGTGGAGTCGCGGGCGTATCGGCCGGGGCCGTACTCGCGGCGGGAGAGCCTGTCGGCGCAGTTCGATCGGGAGGTGCTGCGGAGTCTGGGGCGCTGAGCAGGAGGGCGGCGAGGGCGAGCGGTGAGGGCGACAGGCGGGCAATGCTGTCATCCCGAGCGCAGCGAGGGATCTAGCCGGGCCGAGTTCGAGCCATTCCCGAGCTAGATCCCTCGCTGCGCTCGGGATGACAGCATGGCGTACCTGCCCGGCTCATCGCTCGCCGCTCCCGTTTCGTCTACACCATGTAATTCACCGGCGGGTTCTCGAGCTGCAAAATGGCCCGGTCGATCCGGAACGGCTCGATGTTGCGCTCCGTCCGGCCGTCGATGGCGAGCTCGCTCAGGATTTGCCCCATCAGCGACGCGAATTTGTACCCGTGCCCGCCGCCCACGCCGACCGTGATCTCGGGGTGCGCCGGCAGGCGGTCCAGCACGAAGTCGCGGTCGGGCGTGAGGGTGTAGAGGCAGGTCTTGGTGTAGATGGTCGGGCCGAGCGCCCGGGGAATGTACTGCTCGAGAAACGCGATGGTTCGGCCGAGCGCTGCCCGGTCCGGCTCGAACGTGCGGGTGACCGGATCGGTCTCGAGCCCGCCCGCGTCCTGGCCCGCCTTGGGACCGGGCTCGCCGAACACCGGGAACCCGTAGAAGCAGGGGTCGTCCATCCAGATCCAGACCGGAAACCGGCCCGGCTCGAACTCCGCCGCGTGCGGGGTCGCGAAGTAGGTGACCTGCTCCTTGGTAACCCGAAGCGGGAGCCGCATGCCGAGATGGGTCAGCGCGCCGTTGGTCCAGGCGCCCGCCGCGATGATCAGGCGACGGCAGCGGTACATGACCCCGCCGGCGGCCACGTCGATCTCGCCATCGCGCGGGTGGATGGCTTCGACCGGCGTCCCATCGAGCAGGGTCGCGCCGTGCTCGCGGGCCATGCGCAGGTGGGCCGCGTTGCCGCGCGCCGCCATCGCGATCCCGCTCTCGGGCTGGAACAGGCCGTGGATGTCGTCGGTCGCCTTGATCACCGGCCAGCGGCGGCGGATCTCCGCGGCATCGAGATGCTCGTACGGCACCCCGGCCGCGTCCATGCTGCCGCTGTAGCTTGCGAGCGGGATGGCGCTCTCGCGCGGGGCGAAGTCGAGGCCGCCGGTCCGGAGGACGAGCTGCTGACCGGCGTCGCGCTCGATGTCCGCCCAGGCGCGGTACGCGTGCTTCGCCAGCTCGACATACTCGGGCGTGTGGTACGACAGGCGGATGATGCGCGAGTGGTCCTGCGACTCGCCGCGCACGTGGCCCAGCTCGTACTGCTCGAGGCCGAGCACGTCGGCGCCGGCCCGGCGGGAGAGCCAGTAGGCCGCGGCGCTGCCCCAGCCGCCGAGGCCGAGGACGATGTACTCGTAGTCGCGCCTCATCGGCCGAGACGCTCCGAGATGTAGCGGCGGATGTCCAGGCTCGCGCTCTCCATCGGGGCGTAGAACCCGCCCTGGAACACGCGCGACGTCATGCCGCGCTGCACCGATTCGCAGATCGCCCAGTCCTGCCGGTTCACCAGGTCCCAGAAGTCCACCGCGTCGGCCGGATCGAACTCGTCGCGCTCGACCTCGTCGGGGTGAAACAGAAACTCGGCGACGATCGTGGTGCGGTCCACGGCCCCCGGCAGCAGGTAGAACGCCGCGACGTGCTCGGCGCTCAGGCTCAGCATGAAGTTGGGGTAGATTAACTCGCCCTTGTGCCGCACCCGCTCGTCCTCGCTCAGCCCGGGAAACGGCCGGCGATCCGTGGTGCCGCTCGCGGTGAAGGTCCAGGCGCCGTCGCGGTGCGGGATCCCCCGTTCCCAGTCGAGCTCCGAGCCGCCGCGCTGCCTGAACGCGGGCACCAGGCGGCACAGCTCCGGATGGACCGGCCCGCAGTGGTAGCACTCGTTGTAGTTCTCCAGCATGACCTTCCAGTTGGCGCGGACCTCGTAGGCGATCCGGCGCCCGAGCCGAAGCTCGCCGAGCGGATAGCGGCGGAGCCGCTCCGGGGCCGGGCCGAGCTGGGCGGCGAGCGTGTGTCCCGCCGCGGCCGCCTCCGCCGGCGTGAGGTTCACGAACACGAAACCGCCCCACGTGTCCACGCCGACCGGATGGAGCGACAGCTCGGCGCGGGCGAGCCCGTCGGCCTCATCGAGAAACGGCGCGGTGCGGAGCTCGCCTTCGAGCGTGTAGGTCCAGGAGTGGTACGGGCAGCGGATGCCGCCGGCGAACCGGCCGGCGAGGCAGTCGGGCACGAGCTGCGAGCCGCGGTGACGGCAGACGTTGTAGTGCGCGGCCAGCCGGCCCCCGCGGGTGCGGACGACCAGGATGCTCTCGCCCGCGACGTCCTTCACCACGTAGTCGCCCGCCTCGGCGAGCTCTTCTTCGCGTCCGACCACGAACCACTCGCGGAAGAGGATCCGCTCCTTCTCGCGCTCGAAGCCCTCGGGCGAGAGGTAGGCCTCGCGCGGGAGCGTGCGCTCCAAGCCGCCGGCGGGTGGTTCGGGGCTCACGCGGACTCTCCGCCCTCGGGCCCGTAGAAGAAGACCCAGACCGCCAGATCGTTGCTGAACTCCTCGAACCGGTGCTCCGTCATCGCTCAGCCGCGAAGATCCCGAACGATCTCGCGCGCCGCGTTGTAGCCGCACGCGCCCATGACCCCGCCCCCCGGATGCGTCGCCGCCCCGCAGAGATACAGCCCCCGCACTGGCGTACGGTAGTCCGCGTAGCCCGGGACCGGGCGCATGAACGACAGACTGCTCAGCGACATCACGCCCTGCATGATGTTGCCGCCGGTGAGGCCGAAACGCTGCTCCAGGTCCACCGGCGTCAGCACCTGCCGCGCGATCACCGAGCGCTTGAAGTTGGGCGCGAACTGGTTCATCAGGTCGAAGCAGCGATCGGCGTACTTCTCCCGCTCCTCGTCCAGCGACAGCCCCGGCGCCAGCTTGTACGGGAAGTACTGGGTGAACATCGACATGACGTACTTGCCGGGCGGGGCCAGCGTGTCGTCGAGCGAAGACGGGATCGTGGCCTCGATGATCGGCTGCTGTGAGGGCCGGCCGTACTTGGCGTCGTCGTACGCCCGCTCGATGTAGTCCATCGTGGGCGAGATGTGGATCGTGCCGCGGTGCTGCGGCCCCGCCGCCGTGCCGGGCACCGCGGTGAAGCTCGGCAGCTCGCTCAGCGCGATGTTGATCTTGCAGCTCGCGCTGGCGTAGTCGATGTTGCGCACCGCCGTCACGAACTCGGCGGGCAGGTCGCCCGGCTCCATGAGCCGGAGGAAGGTGACGGTGGCGTCGGCCCCCGAGGCCACGCGGGGCGCCCGGATCTCGGTGCCGTCGGCCAGCGCCACGCCGATCGCGCTCCCGTCCCGGACCAGGATCCGCCCAACCTCCGCGCCGGTCCGGATCTCCGCGCCGGCCTCCCGCGCCGCGCTCGCAATGGCGTTGCTGATCCCGCCCATGCCGCCCCGCACGTAGCCCCAGACGCCGCGCACGCCGTTGGTCTCCCCCATCACGTGATGGAACAGCACGTAGGCCGTGCCCGGCATGGACGGCGACGCCATGGCGCCGATGATCGCGTCGGTCGCGAGCGTCACCTTGAGCTGCTCGCTCTCGAACCAGCGGTCGAGGATCGGGGTGGCGGCCCCGGTCAGGATCTCGATCGCCTGCTGGCCGTCGGTGCCGAGCCGCGCGAAGCTGAACCCGAGCCTGGCGAGCTGCAGCAGGTTCCCCGGCCGGAACGACCAGGGATTGGGCGGCGTCATGACCAGGGTGGGCTCGAGGAAATCGGCGACGCGCTCGAGCATCGCCTCGTAGCGGGGGAGCGCGTCGGCATCCTTCGCGGAGAACTTCGAGATCTCGCGGCGGGTGAGCTCCTTGTCGGGGCCCAGCAGGAGCGATCGCCCGTCGGGGAAGGGCGTGAAGGACGACGGATTCCGCGGCAGCATCTCGAAGCCGTGGCGGGCGAGCTCGAGGTCCCGGATGATCTCGGGCCGGAGCAGACTGTTCACGTAGGCCGCGGTCGAGATCTTGTAGCCGGGCCAGATCTCCTCGGTGACGCAGGCGCCGCCCAGCACGTCGCGGCGCTCGAGCACGAGGGTCTTGAGCCCCGCACGCGCGGCGTAGGCCGCGGTCACGAGCCCGTTGTGGCCGGCGCCGATGACGATGAGATCGTAGGAAACGGACATGAAGGGCAGTGGTTTGGGGTGGGGAATCTTACCCGTGGCGGTGAGAACGCGAAAGCTCGTCACGAGTCACCCTGAGCGAAGCGAAAGGGGGCACGCCCGGACGCGCGCCCCCTTTCGCTTCGCTCAGGGTGACTCAGCCCCCCCCGGGATCATCGCGCCAGCTGTATCTCCGTCCTCGCGTACAGGAACCGTCCGTTGTATCCGAACGGCGAGGCCGCCGCCCAGGGGAAGGTGCCGAAGTTGTCGTTGAAGTCCTTGGCGGTGTCGCCCGCGTCGTCGACCACGAGCGTGGAGCTCGGCTGGTCGGGGTAGACGTCGAACAGGTTGCGCACGCCCACCGCCAGCTTGATCAGGTTGAACCGGTAGCCCAGCTCGACGTCGGTGAGACCCTTGCCGCCGTAGCTGTCGCCGCACAGGTCGCAGAAGCCCGGCTGCGCCGAGCGGAACCCGCCGTAGTAGGAGAAGCGGCCGAGCGCGCTCACCCGCCCGATGTCGTAGTTGGCCTGCAGCGTGCCGCGCCAGTCGGGGCGCTCGTCTTGGATGCCGATCGCCGTCACCGAGTCGAGCAGGCCCGGCTCGGTCGAGCCGGCGTCGATGAGCACCTGCGGCAGCGGATCCACGTGGGTGATCTTGTTGCGGGTGTAGTTGAAGCCGAGCGTGAGCCCGAGCGTGCCCGCGCCGGCCGGGGTCTTGTAGTCGCCCGTGATGTCCAGGCCCTGGGTCCGGGTGTCGAGGCCGTTGGTGAAGTACTGCACGCCGCCCACGTTGGTGATGCCCGCGTTCGCGAGGATCGCCACCGTGGCGTCGTCGTCGAAGGTGGCGCCGAGCAGGATCTGGTTGTTGATCTTGATGCGGAAGTAGTCGGCCGTGATGGTGAGGTTGTCCACCGGCGTGACCACGACGCCCGCGCTCAGGTTGAACGCGGTCTCCTCCTGCAGCGGCTTGGCGCCGAGGGCCACCGAGGCGGGGTTGTCCACCGGGAACAGGCCCACGTCGATGAACTCGCCCGCGATCACGTTGGTCACCACCTTGCTGAACGCGATCTGGCTCAGGCCCGGCGCGCGGAAGCCGGTGCTGGCCGCGGCGCGCAGCGTCACCCGGCGCGACGGCTGGAACCGGGCGGAAATCTTTCCGCTCACCCGCGAGCCGAAGTCGCTGTAGTCCTCGTAGCGCGCGGCCACGTCGGCCAGCACCTTGGGCGAGAGCTGGCTCTCCGCGTCGGCGTACAGTCCGAAGTTGTTGCGGTGGCGGTCGGTCGCGTCGCTCGGGGTGAAGCCGGGGAACGACTGCGAGCCGCTCACGGCGAGGGTATCACCGCCGACCTGGGCGATCGCGCCGCCGTTGACGTACGAGGCGAGCTCGCCCGGGCGGATCGCGTAGCGCTCGCGCCGGAAGGCCGCGCCGAAGGCCAGGTTCACCGGATTGCGGAGCCCCAGCTCCACCGGCTTGGCGATGTTGAGCGCGGTGATCCACTCCTCGCGCAGCACCCGCCCGGCGAAGAAGTCGAGCTGGTTGGGAACGCCGGGATCGTCCGCGGTGCCGAGCACGCCGTCGGCGCCGGGCGCGCAGGGCACGTCGAGGCACGGCCCGAGCGAGGCGTTGAGGGTATTGCCGATCTCGTAGTTGAAGTGGTTGTGCCCGAAGGTGCCGCCCAGGTCGTAACTCCAGCCCGACACCACGCCCCTCACGCCGCCCGCCATCGAGTAGTCCGTCACCAAACCCTCGATGTTGGGCAGGAAGCCGAGCGGATAGATCTGGTCCCAGCTCCGGGCGCTCCCGGCATAGCGCCGGTACGGGTTGCCGATGCCGTCGCGGTGGCTGTAACCGCCGAAGGCGTAGATCTCGCTGCTGCCTGACGGGGTGACCGGCAACCGGAAGTTGGCGAAGGTGAGCGCGTCCTTCTCGAGCCCGTCGCCCCAGTGGTGGTTCGGCTGCGGGACCGGATTGTTCTTGTGGACCACCTGCCCGATGTCGTTGATCGAGTCCGCCACGCCGGTGCCGGCGGTCTCGAACCGGTCGGCCCAGGCGCGGTTGGTGGGCTGGCGGTCGCGGAACTCGCCGAACAGGCCGAGCGACCCCTTCCCGATGGGAATCCCCCAGCCGCCGTTCACGTTGGTGGTGGTGCCGTCGTCGGGATAATCGTCGGTGGTGTAGCGGCCCACGTCGCCCCTGAGAAAGGGGGTGAAGGCGCCGTCCTTGAGCACCAGGTTCACCACGCCCGCGATCGCGTCCGAGCCGTACTGCGCGGCGGCGCCGTCGCGCAGCACCTCGATCCGGTCGAGCGCGCTCGAGGGAATCGCGTTGAGATCGACGCCGCTCGAGCCCGCGCCCATGCCGTAAGTGAAGTTGTTGACCAGCGCCGTCTGGTGGCGGCGCCAGCCGTTGAGCAGCACCAGCGTGTGGTCGGGGCTCAGGCCGCGGAGGGTAAAGGGCCGCACCACGTCGCCGGCGTCGGTGACGCTCTGGCGGGGGAAGTTGATCGAGGGCGACACCGACTCGAGAATCACGCTGGTCTCGGTGCTTCCCTGCTGCGCGAGCTGCTCGGACGGGAAGACGTCCACCGGCACGGCCAGCTCTTCGGCGGCGGTGTGGCGCGCGCGCGAGCCCACCACGACGTCGATCGGCGCGAGCTGCACCGTGCTCTTGCTGAGGCGGAAGTCCTGCCGGGTGACGTCGCCGGCGGTGATGGTGACCGAGGCGCTCCCGGCCTGGTAGCCGATGAGCCGCACCCGCACCGTGTACTTGCCGGGCGGGATGCCGCGGACCTCGTAGGCGCCGTTGCCGGCGGACGTGGCGCGGAGCCCGGCCGCCCCGACCGACACCGTGGCGTTGGCCAGCGCCTCACCGGTGCTGTCGGCCACGGTGCCCTGCAGGGTGCCGGACTGGGCGGCGAGGGGTGCCGCCGCGAGCAGGGCGGCGAGAGGGACGGGGAGCCACCGGACGAGGCGTTCGAGCACGAGGCCTCCGGAGTAGGCGAGCGGTCGGGGGGTCGCCAGCGACGCGCGCGGCGTCAGGGACGGGCACGATGAAGAAACGGAAGGGCCGATGTCGGGCCGTTGCGACAATGTTCGTTGCGACGATATTCGTTGCGGCTCAGAACGTCAAGCCGCGCTTGGCGCCGCGGTTTTGACAACTCGACCGGCCCTCTGCACATTGGCAGGCACCGTTCTCACCTCGCTCCTGAGGAGAAGCCCATGGGCCCTGTCGCTCGTCAGCGCTGTCTCCGACTTCTCGCCTATCTGCCGCTCCTCGCCGTCCCCACGATTGCCGCCGCCCAGAGCGGCACCGTCACCGGCAAGGTCACCGACGTGGCCGGCGGCGCGCCGCTCGAAGCGGCCCGCGTGGTGCTGGCGGGCACGACGCGGATCGAAACGACCAACCGCGAGGGGGTCTACACCTTTCGCTCGGTTGCGCCGGGCACCTACGCGATCCGCGCGCTGGCGGTCGGCTACCGGCCGGTCACGGACACGGTGGTCGTGACCGCCGGCGCGAGCGTGACGGCCGATCTCGCCATGACCGCGGCGCCGGTGCAGCTCGACGAGATCGTCGCCACCGCGACGGGCGAGCAGCGCAAGCTCGAGATCGGCAACACGGTGACCACGATCGACGCCGCCAAGGTGGCGGAGCAGGCGCCCATCACCGAGTTCACCAACCTGATTTCCGGCCGGGCGCCGGGCGTGCAGGTGCTCAAGAGCAGCGGGACGACCGGCACCGGGACGCGGATCAGGATCCGGGGCTCGAACAGCATCTCGCTGTCGAACGAGCCGCTGTACTACCTCGATGGCATCCGGCTCGAGAGCGCCTCGAGCTCCACGACCCTCAACGTGGGCGGGTTCACCGACCAGAGCTCCAACCAGGGCCCGTCCCGGATCAACGACATCGACCCGGACGACATCGAGTCCATCGAGATCGTGAAGGGGCCGGCGGCGGCGACGCTGTACGGCATCCAGGCCTCGAACGGCGTGGTACGCATCACGACCAAGCACGGCACGGCGGGGCCGCCGAGGTGGAACCTCTTCACCGAGCTGGGCGCGGTTGAGGACCACAATCAGTACCCGCTCAACTACTTCGGACGCGTCGACCCGGCGCTCGACTCGCTCGGCTTCGACGGGTTCTGCACCATCCAGAGCGAGCTCGACGCGCTGTGCACCCAGAGCCTCCTCCAGACCGACCAGCCGCTCAACAACGCGGCGACGCGGCCGTACAAGGCGGGGCTCCGCCAGTCCTACGGCGCCAGCGTCTCGGGCGGCAGCGATGCCGTGACCTACTACATCTCGGGGACCTACGAGAACGAGATCGGGCCCTTCCGCCTTCCCGCGTTCGAGGAGGACTCGATCCGGACGGCCCTCGGGAGCGTGCCGGACAATCAGGTCCGCCCCAATGCGCTGGAGAAGTACGGCATTCACTCGACGATCCACGCCAACGTCTCGCCCAAGTTGGACCTGGACGCGTCGCTCGGCTTCGTTACCAACAACACCCGGCTCATCGAGAACGACAACAGCTTCCTGACGGTGAACGGCAGCGGCACCGCCAGCGGGGTGCTCCCCGAGGACAACCGGGGATGGTTCTTCATTCCGGCCGAGCTGTTCGCGGAGCTGGCCGATCAGGCGGCCAACCGCTTTACCGGGGGCTTCACCGGAAACTGGCGGCCCCTCCGGTGGCTCACGGGGCGCGCGACCATCGGCTACGATGTGGTGAACCGCACGGACGTGCAGTTCTGGCCGACCGGACAGGTGGCGGACTTCGGTGAAAACCGGGCCGGCGTCAGGACGCAGAACCGGTTCGACATCTCGCAGACCTCGGTGGACCTCGGCGCGTCGGCCAGGTTCCAGCTCTCGCCGGCGGTCGGATCACGCACGTCGGTGGGCGGGCAGTTCTTCCGCGACCTGGCCCGCGGCAACTTCGCGACGGGCCGCGGGCTTCCGGCGGGCTCCGGCACCATCAGCGGCGCCGCGAGCACCGAGGCCTCCGACACGCTGGTCGAGTCGCGCTCGATCGGATCCTACGTGGAGGAGGAGGTGAACCTGAAGGAGCGGTTGTATCTGACCGGCGCCCTCCGGTTCGATGACAACAGCGCCTTCGGCAAGAACTTCGACGCGACGGTCTACCCCAAGGCCAGCGCCTCGTGGCTGCTGTCGGATGAGCCGTTCTTCCACGTGAAGGCGCTGAACACCCTCCGCCTCCGGGCCGCCTACGGGACCTCGGGCCAGCAGCCCGGCACGACCGACGCGCTCCGGTTCTTCCGCGCGGTGCCGGGCCGGAAGGACGAGGCGCCCACCGTCGGCGTCACCTTCGGCAGCCTGGGCAACGCCAACCTCAAGCCCGAGCGCTCTCGCGAGTTCGAGGCGGGGCTCGACGCGGGATTCCTCAAGGACCGGGTGTCGGTCGAGTTCACCTACTACACCAAGCTGACCAAGGACGCCCTGATCCAGCGGCCGGTGGCCTCGTCGCTCGGCGCCTCCCGCGACCAGTTCGTGAACCTCTCGCGGATTCGGAACCGCGGGATCGAGGCGGCCATCACGTCGCGCATCATCGACGGCCGAAGCGTGGCGTGGGACCTGACGCTGAGCGGCTCGACCTCGCACAACACCATTCTCGATCTGGGCGAGGGCGTGAGCCCCATCTTCGTGGGCTTCTACCAGCAGCACGTGAGCGGCTACCCCGCCGGCGGGTTCTGGGCGCCCAAGATCACGTACAATGACGCCAACAAGGACGGCATCATCGACCTGGATCCCAACCGGGACGGCTCGTTCGATGATGCCGAGGTCAAGATCAGCGACGTGGTGTTCCGCGGGCCGGCCCTGCCGACCCGCGAGGCCTCGCTCAACAGCCAGCTCGCCGTGTTCGGCGGCCGGGTGGTCCTCGGCACGCAGTTCGACTATCGAGGCGGCCACCTGGTCGACAACTCGCTGGAGCAGTTCCGCTGCTTCTCCATCGGCAACTGCCGCGGCCTGTACGACAAGACCGCCCCGCTCTCGGAGCAGGCCCGGGCCCAATCGACCTTCCTGCCGGGCGCCGGCAACTCGGTGGCGTTCCTCGAGCCGGGATGGTTCATCAAGCTGCGCGAGCTCTCCCTCACGTTCGAGGCCCCGGATCGCTGGGCACGGGCCTTCCGCGCGAGCCGGCTGAGCCTCACCCTCGCGGGACGGAACCTCTGGACGATCACGGATTACACGGGCGTCGATCCCGAAGTGAATGCCTTCGCGCAGAACAATTTCGCGTCTTCGGACTTCGAGTCCCAGGCGCAGGTGCGCTACTGGACCGCGCGCCTCAACGTCGGCTTCTGAGACGGGGACGCACCATGACGATGCACATCCAGCGCGCGCGCGGCGCCACGGCGCTCCTCCTGGGCATCGCGCTCACCGCCGGCTGCGGGCTGCTGGACACCCAGCAGCCCAACGTGATCGACCCGAACAAGCTCGATACGCCGGACGCCGCCGAGTCGCTCCGCCTCGGCGCCCTGGCGGACTTCACCTTCGTGAAGGATGGCGACGGAACGCAGAGCCAGGACGGACTGATCCTGGTCGCTGGCCTGCTGGCGGACGAGTTCGTGCACTCGACGACGCCCCCTTCCGAACAGGAAATCGACCAGCGCACAACCGCCCTGGTGAACCCCAGCCTCTCCGACGTGTACTTCAACCTGCACAAGGCCCGCGCCGGCGCCGAGCGAGCGGCCGACGCGCTGCAGCGACTCCTCGTGTTTCCGGACAGCACCACCGAGATCGCGGAGATGCAGAGCATCGCCGGATTCAGCTACATCTTCTTCGGCGAGGACTTCTGCTCAGGGGTCCCGTTCAGTCGGGTAAGCGGCGACAGCCTGATCTTCGGAGCGCCGCAGACCACCCAGGCGATCTTCGAGACGGCGGTGGCCAAGTTCGACTCCGCGCTCGCCCAGCCCGGCCTCGCGCTCGATGACGGCACGATCACCGACCTGGCCGCCATCGGGCGGGCGCGCGCGCTGGTCGATCTGGGCCGGTTCACCGAGGCAGCCGCCGCCGTGGCCGACGTCCCGACCGACTTCCAGTTCGTCACCGAGCACGCGGAGAGCCCGCTGTCGCTGCAGAACGCGATCTGGTCGTACACGGATCAAGGGCTGTGGTCGGTGGCCGATCAGGAGGGGGAGAACGGACTGGCCTACATCTCGGCCGAGGACCCGCGCGTGCCGGTGGACAGCCTGGACGACGATGGGGACGGCTTTGCCGATACCGGACTCGACAACCAGACGCCGCAGTACTTCCTGCTCAAGTACCCGGACGCATCGGCGTCGGTGGTGCTGGCGGACGGCATCGAGGCGCGGCTGATCGAGGCCGAGGCCCAGCTTCAGGCCAACAACCGGAGCGGCATGGCCGCGACCCTGAACGATCTGCGCGACGCCGCCTCGCTGCCGCACGTCGCCACCCCGGGCAACGCGACGGACGCCGCGGACCTGCTCTTCTCGGAGCGGGCGTTCTGGCTGTACGCCACCGGCCATCGCCTGGGCGACATGCGGCGGCTCATTCGCCAGTATCAGCGCCCGGCCGATACCGTCTTTCCGATCGGCGACTATCACAAGGGAGGCGGGAGGTACGGCGAGGACGTGAACCTGCCGATTCCGATCGAAGAGCAGAACAACCCGAACGGGGGCGTCTGCCTGGACCGGAACGCCTAGCGCCCGGGCGGCTTCGCGCTCAACGGACGACCAGCGTCGAGCGGTCCAGGTCGCTCTCGAGCGTCCACTTGATGGACTGGCCCGGCTGAAGGTAGAGCGGCTCGCTCACCACGGAACGCGGACCGGCGATCGGATAGGCGAGCAATCGGCGGGAGCCGCTGGTGCCGAGCCGCCGCCACGGAAACGTGAACGTCGCGCTCTGGAGCGCAGTCACGGTGCCGAGCCGGGTCCGCTGCGAGCCCGCCAGCAGATAGATCACCACGTCGCCCATGAAGTGACTCTCCACCTCGACCGCCACGGGCGTGCTGGGGGCCGGGTCCGTCCCCGAATCGGTGCGGGCGTGACAGGCACCGGCTGCGGCCGCGATCATCATCGCCCAACCCACCACGCGCACGGCGCGCACCATTCAGATTCCTCGGGTCACCGGGTCGTGGTTATCCGGTCCTTGCCCAGATACTTCCCATACCATGCGATGTACCGCTGCATCCGGTCGAGCCGGTGGCTGGGCTTGGTGAGCCCGTGGGGCTCGCCCGGGTAGACGATGAGCTGCGTCTCCCGCCCGAGACTCTTGAGCGCCTGGTACATCTGCTGCGAGTTGATCAGCGGCACGTTCCAGTCCGCGTCGCCGCCGAGGAAGAGCGTCGGCGTGGTGATCCGGTCGGCGTGGAGGAATGGATAGGAGACCTCGAGATACGCTTTCAGGTTCTTCCACGGCGTGCCGAGCTCGGCCTCGTATTCCTTGACGTACTGATCGGTGCCGTAGCCGGTGAGCGCGTTGGCGATGCCCGCCCCGCTGGTGGCCGCCTTGAAGCGCCGGTCGCGCGCGATGACTTCGTCCGTGAGGATCCCGCCGTAGCTCCACCCGCCGACGCCGAGCCGGTCGGGGTCGGCGATGCCCTGCGCCACCGCCCAGTCGACCGCCGCCAGCACGTCTTCCGCGTCCTTCTGACCCCATTTGGCCCAGATCGCCGTCGCGAACCGTTCGCCCCGGCCCGAGCTGCCGCGCGGGTTCACCCCCAGCACGACGTAGCCCTGCGCCGCCAGCACCTGCCAGTCCAGGTTGGCGAAGTCGTAGTAGAACTGCCAGACCGGTCCGCCGTGGATGCGGAGGATCGTGGGATAGCGCCGGCCGGGCTGCCAGTCGGGCGGCTTCACCACGAACCCGTGGATCTCGGTGGCGTCCTTGCTGCGCACCGAGATCGGCTCGACCGCGCCGAGCCTCACCTCCTTGAGCCACGCCGCGTTCTGGCGGGTGATCGGGCGGAGATCGTGGCCCTCGACCGCGTAGATCTCGGCCGGAGCCGCCGGGTCGCTCGACGCGACCGCCATGCGCCCGCCACGGGCAAGCGAGAGATCCGTCAGCGCCCGCGGGCCGCCCACGACCGGCTCGACCGCGCCGCCGGCGACCGGCACGCGCGCGAGATGGTACACCCGGTCGTCCTCCTGCAGGAACAGCACCGAGCGGCCATCCGGGGAGAAGGTCGGCGTGATCACGTTGCGGTCGAGCGCGGGGGTGAGCACGCGGGCCGGGCCGCCGGCCGCCGGCACGACGGCCACCTTCTGGACGGCGTAGTAGATCCGCGAAAGCGCCCCGCCCTCAACGTAGGCGATGAGGGAGCCGTCCGGACTCCAGGCCGGCGCGCGGCTGCCCCAGTCGGGCGCGAGGTCCGGACCGGGAAACGTGGTGAGCTGGCGCGGCTCCGCGCCGGGCGTGGCCGCCACGACGTAGAGGTCGTAGTTGTCGGTCCGGTCGTAGTCGGGCCGGCGCCGGCTCACGAAGGCGATCGAGCGGCCGTCCGGCGACCAGGAGGGCAGCGCCTCGTCGGAGTCGCCCGTGAGGAGCTGGGTGGCCTTCCGGCCGGCCACGTCGTAGAGGTACAAATGGTCGTGCAGCCCGTGCAGCCAGCCGACCTCGTCCTCCTTGAACTGGAAGCGGTCGATCACGATCGGGGCCGGCGCCTTCTCCGAGGTGTCGTCCTTGGCGCGGAAGTCCGGGTCCGAGTCGGACACGACCAGCGCCAGCCGGCGTCCGTCGGGCGACCAGGCCAGGTCGCTGACGCCGCCGGGCAGGTCGGTGAGGCGCTCGGGCTCGCCGCCCGCCCGATCCAGCAGCCAGAGCTGGTCCACCTCGCGCGGATCGTCACGGTCGGAGAGGAACGCGATCCAGCGGCCGTCGGGGCTCCAGCGCGGCGCGTGCTCGCCAGAGGAGCTTCGCGTGAGACGGATCTGCTGCGCGCCGTCCCAGCTCGCGAGCCAGAGATCGGTGTCGTCCTGGTCCTTGCCGGTGTCGGCGACGGACACCGTGTAGGCGAGCCAGGCGCCGTCGGGCGAGAGCTGCGGATCGGAGACGTCGCGCACGCGGGCGAGGTCGCCGGGGTCGACCAGGCGCTGTGCGCGCAGCGGGGCGGCGAGGGCCAGCGCGGTTCCGGCGCTCAGGAACAGCTTAGTCAGCACTCAAACCTCCAAGGATTTCACCACGGAGCTTTTCAACGGGATGCCTCTCACGGGCCCTTGTAGACGACGCCGCCCTTCATGACGAACGCCACCTTCATGAACGAATGGAGATCCGCCAGCGCGTCGCCCTCGACCGCGATCACGTCGGCGTACTTGCCCGCCGCGATCGAGCCGACCCGGTCCTCCCAGCGCATGAGCCGAGCGGCGGAGATGGTGGCGCTCTGGACCGCCTGCATCGGCGTGAGCCCGTACTTCACCATGTAGGGGAGCTGCATGGCGTTGAGGCCGTGCGGATAGACGCCGCTGTCGGTCCCGTAGGCGATGTGGACCCCGGCGGCCACCGCCTTCCGGAAGCCGGCTCGCTGCGCGTCCGTGGTCTCGGTGTTCTTGCGCAGGATCTCGTCGGACCAGTGCTGGGCGCGCCCGACGCTGTCGATGTAGTCGCCGTTCCAGATGTCGGCCACGAGCCAGGTGCCGTGCTGCTTCATGAGGGCGATGCCCTCGTCGTCGATGAGCGATCCGTGCTCGATCGAGCGCACGCCGGCCCGCACCGCCCGCTTGATCCCCTCGGCGCCGTGCGCGTGCGCCGCCACGAAGGTGCCGTACTCCGCCGCCTGCTCCACCGCCGCATGGAGCTGCTCCTCGGTGTACTCGGAGGCGCCGGGCTCGGTGCCGTGGGTGAGGACGGCGCCGGTGGCGATGATCTTGATGAAGTCGGCGCCGCCGTTCAGAATGGCCCGGACGCGCTCGCGCACCTGGTCGGCCGTGTTGGCGACGCCGAAACGGAACGCGGGCGGCACCACGACGTCGGGCGCGGCCCCCACCACCTCGCCGCCGCCGCCCGTCACGGTGACGTAGGCGCCGGCCACCTCCATGCGCGGGCCGATCACCGTGCCGTCGTTGATCGCGTCGCGCAGGCCCACGTCCACGAACGCCCGGTAGGTGCCGACGTCGCGCACCGAGGTGAACCCCGCCAGCAGGGTCGCGCGAGCGTTGCGCACCCCGCTCATCGCGTCCTGGGTCTCGGTGCGCTCGAGCGGCTCGAGCACGTCGGCCGCTTCGGCCTCGCCCACCAGGTGGCTGTGGCAGTCGATCAGGCCGGGGAGAACCGTGTAGCGCCGCAGGTCGATCACCCGCGCGCCCGGCGGCAGCGCGGACGAGGCCGGCTGCACGGCGCTGATACGATCGCCCCGAACCAGAATCACCTGATCGCGCAGCACCTGCCCGCGCTCCACGTCGAGCAGGCGCCCGGCCCGGATGGCCACCACGGCCGGCTGGCTCTGCGCGCCGAGCGGCGCGGCCATGACGCTCGCGGCCAGGAGCGCCCCACGCGATACGCGGGCGATCGCCCACGCCGCACCCTTCGACATGCGCGCTCCGGAAGACTGGAAAGGAAGACGGCCGGCGCCATAGGGCACCGGCCGTCGAATATATCTGTCCCCGAACCGGGGAGCGACGCAGCGGTACGGCCTGAGGTCGCTCGGATCTCGGACGCCCAGCCTGGGAACGGGGGCCTCCCCTTTGCTTGTCGTCACCTTCAGCGCGTCGGCGGTGTCCCCGGCGCGCATGTCCCCACGCGCCGGTTTTCCTCAGTCGATGTCGAAACTGTTGACAACGCGTTTTCAAAGCCATTGACGACAAAAGATTAAGGCATACAAACGCTGCTCAATTTATCATCAATTGATTGTACATGGGACCAAAAAATGACGGCCACCCGAAGATGGCCGTCGCGATCTGTTCCGGGGTTCGGCTCCCCCTGGCTTCGCTCAGTCCTGCACGAGAATGAGGTACTTGGACGCAGACCAGAACGCCTCCGGCTGCGCGATCTCGAGCGTCCCCGAGATCTTCCCGTCCTTGGCAACGCCCTGGGCGAGGTAGGTCGGGCTCTGGCGCGAGACGATCTTGTACTTCTTGTCGGTCCGGGGAAGCGGAATCGACGTGTTGGTGGTCTTGTCGATGGCCGTGAAGCTCTCGGGGGTCAGGTTCCTCGCGGGCTCGAGGCGGGTGCCGCCGAACACCAGGAACTTCGAGCCTTCCTTGGTGATGATCCCCTTCTTCATGAGCTCGTCCTTCGTGCCCACCGCGTAGTACACCGTGTTCTTGTAGGCGGTGAGATTGACCACGGTGTCCGACAGCGCGGCCTTGTCGCTCTCGAGCTGGCCCTTTTCGGTCGTCAGCGTGTCCACCCGGCCGGCCAGCGTGGCGATCTGGGTGTTGGCCGCGGCGAGCTGCGTCTCGAAGTCGGCCTTCTGGGCCTCGGCGGTGGCGCGGAGATCGTCGATCGTCTTCTTGTAGGTCTCGATCTGGGCGAGCAGGCGCGCATTCCGCTGGCGGGACGACTTGGCGCGGGCCTCGGTCTCGGCCAGCTTGGACTCGCTCTCGTTCAGCTTGGCGATGACCGACTGCACCCGCGCGAGCGCGGCCTTGCGGTCCTCACGATCCTTGCGGGCACCCGGCAGGCCCGGATCGGAGCTCGCGTTGGCGGCCGCGAGGCTCTTGGCCTTGGCCAGCTCACTGTTGACATCGGTGACGAACTGGGTGGTCTCGAGCACTTCGGTCAGCAGACTGTCCTTCTGGGCCTCCGCGCTCTTCGCGTCGGCCAGCGCCTTCTTGAGCTCAGCCTGGTTGCAGCCGGTCGACGCGAGGGCGCCGACCACGATCAGAGTCCAAGCGTACTTCCGCATGCATACCTCCCTGCTCGGCGATTTTTGAGGATACTCCGCACGGACGCCACCGCCCGCGACCCGTCCGCACGAGAGCGCCCGCCCACAGGGAGCGGGTGCACCGGCCAGAGGGAGCCGTACTCCGGAAATGCGTAGTTGGGTCGAGAGCGCCCGAAGGATAATCAGGGGGCGCCCAAGTCGCTACCCCTCAGCGATCTAATGTGATGTGGATCACATTCTACTTTAAGCACTTGCAGGTAGCGCGTGGCCTCCGCCGTTCCCCCCGCCACCGCCCTTGCCGTGGTGCCCGTGGCCGTCGTCGTCATGATGCTTTCCGCCATCGGGCTTGTCGTGATGGTCCTTGCCGCCGTTGTCGTGGTGACCGCCGCCGCCGCCGTTGCCTCCGCCGTTGCCTCCGTTCCCGCCGTTACCGTTGCCACCATCATTGCCGTTTCCGCCGCTGCCCCCGTTACCCCCGCCTGCGCCTCCACCGTCCCCCGGCGGGTCGCCCCCGCCCGGCGGGGGCGGGCCCGCCGATCCGCCGCCGCCATCGTCGCCCCCGCCCCCACCGCCGACGCCGGGGCCGCCGCCCGGCTTGGCTAGCGCGGTGAGCCGGAACAGCACCTCGAGGCTCCCATCAGGCATCGTCACCACGGCCTGGATGGGCTGGTCCCCGGCCTGGCTGCCAAGTCGCGCGTTGGCGCCGGCTTCGCCGCGTTGGTCGGTGGCGGGCGCGCTCGGGCTCACCTGCGCATCGGGCACGGCCTCGCTGAAGCGGAACGATACGGTGGCGCCGGCGATCGGATTGCCCGCGCCGTCCACCAGGCGGACGACCAGCGGCTCGGGGACGAACTCCCCGACGGCGGCGGTCTGCTGGTCGCCCGCCACGATCGTGAGGGTCGGGTCGCCCGTTCCGGGCAAGGTGAGGTCGTCGCCGCGGCAGGCGGCCAGGAAAAAGAGCGGAGGGAGAAGAAGCTGGACCCGGCCCGGCATGCTCCGGATCGTACCGAACGCGGAGCACTTCCGGCCATGGCGTGGATCACACCGGCACCCGGCCCCGGGCCCGGTGCATCAGGCGGTCGAGCGGGGGGCGCCGCGCCCTCGCGGCCTCAGCGCTGGAGACCGCTCTCCAGCGCCGGACGGCCTTCGCGCGGCTCGGTCCGCGCGGCCACGTCGCGGAGCCCGCGCAGCCGGCGCGCCGCCTCGCTCAGGATGTCTTCGGTCTTGCAGAAGACGAACCGCACCATCGAGCGCCCACCGCCCTCGCGGTAGAAGCTCGAGCCCGGGACCGGCGTCACGCCGACCTCGCGGCTCAGCCATTCGGCGAAGGCCGTGTCGTCGCGAGCGGCGCCGCCGGCAGCGGCCGCCAGCGCGGTGAAGTCGGCGAGGATGTAGTAGGCGCCCTCCGGCGCGCGGCAACGGAACCCCGCGTCGAGCAGCGCGGCGTGCAGCAGGTCGCGCTTGCCCAGGTACATCGCCGTGAGCCCGGCATAGAAGCTCGCGTCCAGCTCGTCGAGCCCGACGGCGATGGCCTCCTGCAGCGGCGCGGGCGCCCCCACCGTGAGGAAATCGTGCACCTTCCGGATCGCGTCGGTGAGCGCCGCCGGCGCCACGATCCAGCCGATCCGCCACCCGGTCACGCTGAACGTCTTCGAGGCGCCGCTGATGGTCACCGTGCGCTCGCGCATGCCGGGCAGCGTGGCGATGGGCACGTGCTCGCCCTCGAAGCGGATATGCTCGTAGATCTCGTCGGTCACCGCGAGCGCGTCGTACCGAATGCAGAGCTCGGCGATGGCGCCGAGCTCCGCGCGCGTGAGCACGCGGCCCGACGGGTTGCTCGGGGTGTTGACGATGATCGCCCGCGTGCGCGGGGAGAACGCCGCGGCCAGGCGCTCGAGATCGAGCGGCTCCCCGGGCTCGAGCGGCACGTAGACCGGCCGCGCGTCCGCGAGGATCGTGTCGGGACCGTAGTTCTCATAGAATGGCTCGAACACGATGACCTCGTCGCCCGGGTTCACCAGGGCGAGCAGGCTCGAGATCATCGCCTCGGTGGCACCGCAGGTCACCGTGATCTCGCGCTCCGGGTCGGCCCGGAGCCCGTACCACCGCTCGTACTTTCTCGCGATCGCCTCGCGCAGCGCTCCGGCGCCCCAGGTGATCGCGTACTGATTGATGTCGTCGCGGATGGCGCGGGCGGCGGCTTCCTTGAGCAGCGCAGGCGCCGCGAAGTTGGGGAAGCCCTGCGCCAGGTTGATGGACCGGTGCTCGCGGGCGAGCCGGCTCATGCCGCGGATCACGGACTCGCGGAAGCCATGGGTACGGCGGGCGGTAGACACGCGGGAAGGGTAACAGGGACGGCGGGGGGCGGTAAGCGGGAGCGGCATTTCTGGCCCGCTCGTTGCTACATTTCCTTCGCATGCGTCACCTTCCGCCCTTCATCGACTTCCACAACCACATCGTTCCCGGCGTCGACGACGGCTGCGCCACAGTGGCCGAGTCCCTCGACGCGCTCCGGAGTCTCTACGCCGAGGGGGTTCGGACCCTCGTCGCCACGCCGCATCTGCTGGTGCCTCGCCTCGGTACGGAGGCCGCACTCGACCGGGAGCTCGAGATGCAGCGCCGTGCGTTCGACCGTCTGGCCGACGCGGTAGCCCGGGAAAGCGACCTGCCGGTGCTCGGCCTGGGCCAGGAGATCTGGGCCCCCGATGCCGAGTCGGTGCGGCGAATCGCCGGACGAACCGACGTGGGCCTCGACGGCTCCCGCGCGCTCCTCATCGAGTTCGGGTTCGATCTCCGGGGAACGCACGAGGATGTGATCGAAGCGGTGGTGGCTGCCGGCCGGCGCATCGTCGTCGCGCACCCCGAGCGCTACCGCTATCCGAGCGGAGCGAATGCCCTGGCGGTGATGCGCCGGTGGCGCGAGCTGGGAGCGCTACTGCAGGTGAACGCGGGGAGCTTTACCGGACACTACCGCGACCACCGCCCGGAATCGGAGGCGCGCGCCTGGGCCATGGTAGCTGAGGGGATGGTGGACATCATCGGGACGGACCATCACGGGCCGCGGCGCGTCGGCGTGTCGCCGCTCGAGGCCTACGACGCCTTGTGCGCGCGAGGCGAGCAGGCCGCCGCCGAGCGGGCGATGGTCGAGCGGCCGGGCCAGGTTTTGCGGGACGAGCCGATCGAGGAGCCTGACCCGGCGGTCAGGTCCCGATCGGCAGATGGGTAGAGCCGATCGCCCTGAGCAGGTAGCTCATCGGGCCCGGCTGGTCGGCGCCGCCCTCGGCTTTCGCCGAGTCGAGCGTCCCCAAAATCCGCTCCCGCAGCGCCATGTACTCGCGGGCCGCCGTGGGATCCTCGAAGTGAATGGCATTCCGCGTGAGCCGGTACGTCCCCGCCTGCGCATCCAGCACGCCGAGCAGACTGTCCACGCCCTGAATCAGCGATGAGGTGAGGCTCGCAAGCTGAGGGTCCTCGACGCGCGACGTCCGGGCGTACCAGGTCCGCGCCTCCGCCGGGGTCCACCCGTTGGCCTTGGCCGAGGCCGCGAACGATTCCTGGAAGCGCCGATCGATCGCCGCCTGCTGCTGCCGATAGATCCGGACGAAGTTGGCCGCGCCCGCCAGGCTCATCCGCGTCTCGGTGACGCCGCCGGCCGGGCTGAACCGATCGGAAGCGAACAGATTGTCCAGCCGGGCGACCCGCATTCCGCTCTCCAGCCGGGCGAGCACCGAGTCCTGCGCCGCGGACCACCGCTGCAGAAAGCCGAGCACGCTCCCGGCACTGGCCGGTGCCTTGGCAGGGAACGCCGGCGTGATCGCGCCGAGCAATGCCTTGGGCCGCAGGACGGGCGCGGCCGGCAGCCGCTTGGGCGCGGCGGCGGGCGCCGGCTGGGCGGCCTCGTCGGCCGAGGCGAGATAGCCGCGGTTGAGCTCGGTCCAGCTCGCGCCGGCGGTCACCAGCGAGATCGTCGGTGACGCGTCGCGCGCCGGGCGGGCCTCCGGCGGCAGCGAAGCCGAGGATACGCCTTCCGAGGCGGGGGCGGGTGCCGGCGCCGCCGCGGGGCGCGCGGTCTCAGCCGGAGTCGGATGCCGCTGGGTCGAGGCCCACGGCGGCTTGGGCCCCGACGCGGCAAGCTGCAGCCCGAGAATGAGCAGGGCGCCGGTGATCGTGAGCGCGAGCGGACGACGCCAGGGGTGGTTGGGATCGCCCCCGCGGCCGTCATCGTTCTTGTCGTCCGGATCCGGGTCGTTCGCGCCGGCGAGAGAGTCGGCCGAATCGTTGAAGAACGTCCAGTTGGTCCGGAGCGGCGGCGGCGGCGGCGGCTGGGGCGTGCGCTCCGAGACGATCGCCTTGTACTGCGGGTGCAGGGTCACCGAGATCCACTTCGACGTGGCCCGGTGATAGATCCGCGACTGCGCGTCCACGTCCCCGCTCCGGATCGCGGCGGCGAGCTCCTCGGTGGATCGGTACAGCTCTTCTTTGCCCGGTCTCAGCTCGACGAGGTACATGGGACGCGCTCGATTCCGTTCGGGCGGGGAGCCCGAGGTCCGCGGGGGTTGGTCAAGTGTAATGGCGTGGGCGGGAAAACGGTTGCCGACCGTTCACGACAAGCCAGATCCGTGCACTCGGAGCCCGCGGAGCCGCCCGGCGCCAGCCCAGCTCCGACCCTGGCCGCCAACTGATTGCTCCCTATGAGCTTGGGTGACGGGATCCGGGGCGGGTCGCCGGATCGGCCGAGGGCCGGCGGGCGTCCCGGCCGCCGGCGCCCGGGTGCGTTTTTCGGGAGCCGCTGGTGGAATGCAAGATGTTTCGCTTCCCTCCGGGATAGATTAGAGTGGGACATGTTCCGCCCCGGCAGGGCCCGGGGATCGCTCCAGGACACCCACGCGCCGGCCCCCAGCGGCCGCGGTTGGAGGTTACATGAGCTCGGATGATCGGACAGAGGCTCGGAGCGGCCGGCTCGGCACGGCCCTGCTGGCCACGATGCTTGGCGTCGGCGTCGGTCTGCTGGCGGCGCCCCAGGCGGGCACGGATACGCGGCGTGTCCTGCGCAAGCGTCTCGCCGCCGCACGGGCGGGCTTGGAGAACGGGCTCGAGGACCTCGAGGAGCGCAGCCGTCCGGCCCGCCGCGCGGTTCGCGCGCGTGCCGAGGAGCTCGGCCGCAAGGGCCGCAAGCGCTACGAGGAAGCCATCGAGCAGCTCGAAGACCAGCTCGAGGCGTATCAGGACGACGAGGACGACGAGGACGGCAGCAGCCTGTCCACCGTGCTCGCCATCGGCGCGGGCATCGCGGCGGCCGCGTACTTCATCACCAGCGAGCGTGCCGCACCGACGCGCGAGCGCGTCCGTGAGGCGGCCGCCACCGTGCGCGACGAAGCCGAGGCGCGGTGGGATCAGTTCCAGCGCCGCCGCGGCAACGGGGTGACCGACACCGGTACCCGCCCCGACTCCGCCGGGTCCGCGCCGCAACCCAGCTGAAGCTGTCCCTTCCCTCCGGGCGCCGCCTCGGTCTCGCGACGCTCGGCCTGCTGGCCCTGCTCATCATCGCCGCGGGCAGCTGGACCGTGACCTGCGGCTTCCAAGGCTGTCCCTCCGTCGCCGACATCCAGGGCTTCCGGCCCAGCCAGGGCGGCCGCGTGCTCGACCGCGGCGGCGCCTCGCTCGGCCGCCTCACCTACGTCCGCCGGGTGAACGTGCCGCTCTCGCGCGTGCCGAGGCACGTGCGGGCGGCGTTCATCGCCGTGGAGGACCGCCGGTTCTTCTATCATCACGGCGTGGACTGGCGCAGCGCCGCCCGGGCCCTGGTGCGGAACATCTCGCGCGGTGACGTGAGCGAGGGGTTCAGCACGATCACGATGCAGGTCGTGCGCAACGCCTTCGTGCCGCAGCTCGCGCAGGAGCGAACCCTTCGGCGCAAGCTCATCGAGATCTATCTCGCCGGCCGGCTCGAGCGCTCGCTCAGCAAGCAGCAGATCCTGGCGCTCTACCTCAACGTCATCTACATGGGCAACGGCGCGTACGGCGTCGAGGCGGCGAGCCGCGACCTGTTCGGAAAGGACGTGGATCGGCTCACGGTGGCGGAAGGCGCCACGCTGGCGGCCCTGGTGCGCGGACCCTCGGTGTACTCGCCGCGCCGGCATCCCGACCGCGCGGTCGCCCGCCGGAACCTCGTGCTCGCCGTCATGGCCCGGGAACACTATCTGCCGGACTCGCTCGCCGAGCGCGCGCGGCGGCAGCCGCTGGTGCTCTCGCCGGCCGAATGGCGCCCGCGGGAGGACCGCTCGTTCGCGCTCGATCCGGTCCGCGCGGCGGTGGACTCGCTGCTCGGCGACCAGCAGCTCGGCGATCTCATCGTCTACACGACGCTCGACGCGCGCGCCCAGCGCGCCGCCGAGAACGCGGTCCGCCGCCAGGCCGACGCGATCGACCGGGGCCTCGGGCGCCGCCGCGACACGCTGCAGGGCGCGCTGGTGGCGATCGATCCGAGGAACGGCGAGATCCGCGCGGTCGTCGGCGCCCGACGCTACGTGCCCGGCGGCTTCAATCGCGCGCTCGGCGCCCGCCGCCAGCCCGGCTCGGCGTTCAAGCCGTTCGTCTACGCGGCGGCGCTGGCGCGCGGGATGACGCCCGCCGCCGTGGTGATGGACACCCCGGTCGAGCTCACCAGGCACGGGCAGGTCTGGCGGCCGGTCAACTACGACGGCCGCTACGCCGGCCCGCTGACGCTTCGGCGGGCGCTCATGCGCTCGGCGAACGCGGCGACCGTGCGGCTGGGAGAGTCGGTCGGCGAACGGCGCGTCGCGGCGCTTGCCCGGCGCGCGGGGATCCGGAGCCCGCTTGACCCGGTGCCGGCGCTCGCGCTGGGCGCCGGCGCGGTGACTCCGCTCGAGCTGGTGACCGCCTACGCGCCGTTCGCCAACGGCGGCTGGCGGGTGACGCCCTCGCTCATCCGGCGGATCGAGGCGGGCGACGGCACCGTGCTATGGCGCGCGACGCCGCGCCGGCCCGAGCGCGTGATGGGCGCGGCGGAGGCGTTTCAGCTCACCTCGATGCTGGAGTCGGTGGTGGACGGCGGTACCGGCCGGCCGGTCCGCGACCGCGGGGTGCGCGGCGCGGTCGCGGGCAAGACCGGCACGACCAACGACGGCACCGACGTCTGGTTCGTCGGCTACACGCCGACGGTGGTGGCGGCGGTGTGGTTCGGCTACGACGCGCCGCGCCCCATCGCGCCCTCCGCCTCGGGCGGCCGGCTGGCCGCGCCGGCCTGGGCGTCGTTCTACCTGGACGGATGGTTCGAGCGCGACCCCGCCGACTGGGACCCGCCGCCCGGCATGGTGCGGCGCGAGATCGACGCGTTCAACGGCGAGCTGGCGAACCGGTGGTGTCCGGTCACGCAGCAGGAGTACTTTCGCGCCGGCAGTGAGCCCACCAGGATCTGCACCGTGCACAAGGCGCCGCTCATGACGCGGCTCGAGGATTTCGCGCGGAAGGTGGGTGAGGCGTTGCGGGAGCTGCTGAAGGGCCGGGACCGTGAACGGTGAGCGGCGTCGTGACCGGCCCGCTTCAGCGCGGTGCGCTCACCGTTGTCGGGTACTGCAGCAGATCCCGCCGCACCTGTCGCGCCGCGCGGAAGACCTTGGCGGGGTACCGGTGGCAGTTCGGTGTGTTCGCGCTCACGACGCAGCCGTTGTAGCGCAACAGGGCGGTGTGCACGCTGCCCGTGCGCTTGAGGTAGCTCCCGAACACGCGGGCGCCGTGGCAGATGTTCGATTCGACGTTGAGCAGATCGTCCGACGCGCAGTCGAACTCACCGGCGTGAAAATTCATCACCTGCATGAGCCCGATCGCGCCCTGGCTGCTCACGCTGCCGGTGTCGAGCGGCGGGTTCTCGGTCAGGAGCACGCCCGCGAGCAAGCTGGGCGCAACTTCGAGCCGTCGCGCTTCCTTGACGATGGCGCGCGCGATCCGCGTTGCCGTCACGGGGTCGCGGGTGCGCCGGCCGAGCAGGCGGGCGAGCGGTCGGTAGCTGTAGCGGGAGACGACCTCGCGCTCGAGCACCGCGCTGTCCACCGCCGTGGCGGGCCGCGGCGTCACCGCATACGGCCGGCTCGTGGACGTGGCGCCGGCCACGACGAGCGCCGACAGCGGGGGCGTCTCGACCGCCCCCGAGGGCGTGAACTCCACCGCGGCAAGCAGCGCGGTCGCCGCCAGCGCGACCAGAAACGGCCGCCGCGGCATGTGACGCGGGGCCGCGTGGTTTGGGGGCGGCGGGTTGTGCTCCAAGCGTCGCTCCCGGTGCGGGTGGAGGCCTGAGGGGACCGGGACCGGATCTGCAAGAAGCGCGCACACCCCACGCCGCCGCCCGCTCGAACCCATCCGCGCCGCGGCCGGCCCGGGCATCGATAGCCAGGGCATCTTTCGTCGGGATCACCGCTTCCACGCCGCGCCCTCACGCGGGGCATGAAGTGGCATCCCGCCGAGCGAGCCCGTGGCCTACGCCGGCCCGCGCACCCGCATCCGGAGACAGGGTCTGGCGTGCCGCCCGACCGCCCCGTGCGTCAGCTCGCGCCGAGCTCCCGGAGCAGGGTGACCATCCGCACGTCCCATGGATCGGGCGTCGCGTCGTCATCAGCCGGTTCCATCTGTTGCTGCGGAGTCTCGAGGATCAGCGGCACGTTGCGGCTTCGAGGCTCGGCGAGCAGCCAGCGGAACGGCTCGCGTCCGATGCGGCCTTCGCCGATGAGCATGTGTCTGTCCTTGTTCGAGCCGAGCCCGCCCTCGCTGTCGTTCAGGTGAAAGAACGCGGGCGGCTCTCCGGCCGCCGCCTGGAACTCGTCGAGAATCCGGGCGAGCGTGGCCGCGGACTTGGTGATGTCGTGCCCCGCCGAATACAGGTGGCACGTGTCCAGTCCATAGCCGGTGCGTTCGCGGAGCGCCTCAGGCAGCGCGGCGAGGATCGCCCCCACTTCGTCCGGCGTGCGCCCGATCGTCGCGCCCGCGCCGGCGGTGTTCTCGACCAGCAGCTTCGTCGGCCCCGGCACCTTCTCGAGCGCGTCCGCCATGGCCCGCGCCACCCTGAGCACGGCGGCCAGCCGGTCCCCATCCACCGCGGCGCCGGGGTGAAAGCATACGCCGCCCGCGCCGACGGCCGTCGACCGCTCGAGCTCCTTGGCGAGTCCGGCCGCCGCGCGTCCCCACTTCGCCTCGTCGCCGGTCGCCAGGTTGAGCACATAGGCCGCGTGCACGATCACCCGCTCGGGCGCGATCCCGACCGCGCCGAGCGCCGCGCGGAACCGCGCGACCCGCTCCGGCCGGATCGAGGACTTGTCGCCGTAGTACTTGGGGATCGCGGTGAAGATCTGGAGCGCCGACGCGCCCGCGGCGGCCGCCCGCCGCGCCGCCATGTCGATGCCGCCTGAATCGACGGCGTGGATGCCGATGTAGTGCGTCATGCGGGGACTGCCTCCGTTCACCCTGCCGGTGTCGCGGCCGCGGACAGCGAAAGGGGGCACGCCTCGAGGCATGCCCCCTTCGGCCATCGCCGGCGGCGATCGTCCCGACGTGCCGCGGCGCTACCGGCTGGTGCCGCCCGCCGCCATCTGCGCCTGGTACAGATCGAGCCGGCGCTTCGCGATATCCTGGTCGCGCGAGGCCACGTCCTTGGCCGCGTCGGCGCGGTCGCGCTGCGCCTCGAGCGTCTTCCGCTCGAGCTCACGGATCACCTCGTCCTGGCGGAGCGCGGCCGTCGGATCGTTGCCGGCCACGCGGCTCCGGTCGAGCCGGCGGCTGGCGAGCTGCATCTCCAGGTCGAGTGCCTTCTGCTCGGACTGCGCCAGCCGCTTGGCGGCCTTGGCCTGATCCTGCTCGGCGGCGTGCAGCGCCTCGCGGCGGTCGAGGAACTGCTTCTGACGCTCGGCGACCTTCTTCTCGGCGGTGAGCGTCGTCTTGTCGGCCTCGTTCTTCTGCTTGTCGGCCAGCTTGAGGCGGGCGTTGAGGGTCGAGATCTCCTGCTTCTTGACCTCGGCCATCGCCTTGGTCTGGGCCCGCTGCGAGCCCGACTCGGCGATCCGGGCGTCGGCCTCGTGCTCCGCCGCCCGCGCGGACGCAAGCTCGTTCTGGATCCGGTCCGCGCTGCGCACCGGGATCACGTCAATGAAGCCGAGGGCCTCCGCGACGCTTTTGCCAGCGGTCGGGGACGTGGGCACCGCGGCGGCTGGCGCGGCGGCCGGATTGGTGGCGGCGGAAGCGGGCGCCGGCGCGGCGGCGGGGGGCGTAGCCGCGGGCGCCGTGCTGGGAGCGGGGGCCGGCGCCGCCGTGGGGGCGGGCGCCGTCGGGGCGTAGCCCTGGGCGGTGCTGTCGGTGGTCTGCTGGGCGGCCAGCGGAAGCGCGGCCGCCATCAGAACGGCCACTGCGAGAATCTCACGACGGACGTTCACGGCCTCATCCTCCACGAAGAAAGGCGTATCTGGGCGGGAGTCTCCGCCCCCAAGTTACGGGCGATTTTCACAGCCGGGAATACCCTTCCCGGCTATCCCTGGACCCACCTGGTCAGCTCCGCGGCCGGGCGGCGTCGGCGGGGCGGCTCCTCGCTGGCGGGATAGCCCAGGCTCACCACCCCGACGACGCGGAACCCCTGCTCGAGGCCCACCAGCGCCTCGACCTCCGGGTCCTGCATGATGCTCCCGGTCCGGAGGTAGGTGCCGAGGCCGAGCGACGCCGCCGCGATCAGCAGATTGGCTGTCGCCATCATCGCGGCAGCGAAATCCTCCTCCCTGGTCCGCTCGTCCGGGCTGACCGCGCACACGACCACGACGATCGCCGGCGTCTCTTCCGTTTCGCGCCGCATCTTGTCGGCGGCCGAGCGCGCCTCCTCGCCGTCTGGAGCGCTGAACCGGGCGAGTCGCTGGCGCGCGCGCATGGCGGCGTAGCGGTCGCGGGCGGCACCGGTCAGGACGGCGAACCGCCACGGCTCGGTCAGCTTGTGGTTGGGTGCGCGCACCGCGCAGTCGAGCAGCCGCTCGATGACATCGCGCGGGACGGGATCGGGACGAAAACGGCGGACCGAGGTCCGCCGCTGTATCGCTGTGATGGCGTCCATGCCGGAATCTAGCCCGGGCCGTCTGCGGCCGCCGCCGGCGGCGTGATGACCGCGAACGTTGCGCCCTGCGGATCGTCCAGTACCGCGTATCGGTCGGCGCCCGCACATTCCGCGGGCCGCGCCCGCACCCGCCCGCCGAGGGACTGCGCCAGCGCCGTGTATCCCTCGCAGTCCCGCACGCCGAAGTGGACCAGCCAGTGCGCCGGCCCCCGGCCCTGCGACGGCTCCATGGCGAGCATGCCGGCGCGCGGGCACCCGTCCCGGAAAAACGTGGTATGCGCCGGCGTCCGTCCCTCGGCGGGCGTCCAGCCGAACAGGCCGGTGTAGAAGGCGCGCGCGAGATCCGGACGCGGCGTGACCAGCTCGTTCCAGCACATCGTGTCGGGCTCACCGACCACCGCCGCCCCCGCGTGCCGCCGAGGCTCCCACAGGGCGAGCACTGCACCGGCCGGATCCTGCACCACGGCCATGCGCCCCACGTCCAGCACGTCGAACGGCTCGTCGATCGCCGTGCCTCCGAGCGCCCGCACACGCCCGACCGCGTCGTCCGCGGACGCTACCGAGACGTAGCAGAGCCAGTGCGGTGGTCCGCTCGCGACTCCCGCCGCCTGCGGGTACAGCGCGGCGACCGATCTCCCCTCGCGCAGCAGGATGGTGTACACGTTGTCGGGGCCGGCGGGCCGGTCCTCGGCGCTCCACCCGAAGAGCGCGGTGTAGAAGCGCCGGGCGTCGGG
>JAICJD010000033.1 GCA_025928645.1 Gemmatimonadales bacterium | reverse complement strand
GAGCACCTCCTCGGGCTCGGGGAGCGGCGCGTTGGTGTCGGCGCAGCCCAGCAGCGCGGCGCCGGCGGCGGCCGCGGCGAACGAACGAAGCCGGATCATGGAACCACCATGGTGAGGGTAAGGGCGAAGACGCGTCCCGGCGTCGGATAGCCGGCGAGGAACTCGGCGCGCTCGTCGGTGAGATCGCGGACCTCGCCGCGCAGCGCGAGCCCGCCACCGAGGCGGCGCTCGACCCCGGCGTCCAGGAGCGCGAAGGCGTCGCGCGGGTTGGTGCCCGCGCTGTTGGGAAAGCGGCGGCCGATCCGATGCCAGCGGAGATCCACGGTCCAGGGGCCCGGCGACCAGACCGCGGCGGCGTCGTAGGTCACGCGCGGCCGGTACTGCACCTGTGCGCCGCCGGGCGTGTCGTAGGTGACCGCGGCATAGGTGCCGCCGCCGGTGAGCCGGAGGTCGGCACGCGGAGCCCAGTCGAACGTCAGCTCTCCGCCGCGACGGATTACGTCGAAGTTCCGCGGGCTCCAGATGAAGCGGAAATCGGGCGCCCAGATGATCATGTCGGCCACCTGCCCTGCGAACAGGCGCAGGCCGATGGTGGGGCCGCCGGGCAGCTCACGGCGGACGCCGCCTTCGATCTCCCAGCGCACCCGCTCGGGGCGGAGGTCCGGATTGACCCGCACGCCCACGCCCTCGCGAAAGAACAGATCGGCGAGCACCGGCGGCGTCACCGCACTCCCGACGCCGAAGGTGACGGCCGTCCCGCCGCGCTGCCAGCCGGCGTCGAATCGCGCGCTGAGCCGGGGCGTCGTCGAGCCGGTCCACACGTCGAGCCGGGCCGCCGGAGCCAGCGTCCACTGCGTCACGGCGCCGCGACTGAGCCGAGCCTCGGCCCGGAGCGCTGCCTGACTGAATGAAGCGCGGTTCCGCACCTCGTCACCGCCGAATCGGTCGGCCCGACCCTCCGCGCTCAGCGCCACGCTGCCGCGCCACGGACCGATCGTGGCGGGATGGCGGCGCCCGAGCGTGAGCGTCCCGCCGACGCCGTGGGTGTCGCTGTCGTACGGCAGGCCGGTCGGCGGCGCGGAATCCCGAGCCGCCGTCTCGATCCACTCGAGCGAGGCGGACGCCGAGAAACGTCCGCTGGTGCGCGCGCCGAGCAGCACGGAGTGGTCCTCGGCGCTCGCGCTCGGCGTCGGGTTCGTGGTGGTGCCGGGCAGGCCGCGGTGGGACGCCGTCGCGCGGGCCACGAGCTCCAGCGGGCCGTTCAGGGTCAGGGCTGCGGTGTACGTCTCGCCGCCGGCATTGCGCCGGGTCGCCTGGCCGCCGCCGCGCACGTCCGGCACCGAGTAGGGGAAATCATCCGCCAGCCGCTCGCCGGAGGCGCTGGCGGTGAGCCGGCCAGCCGAGCCGCCCAGCCTCGCCCCTCGCTCGCCGTGGCCGGCCGCCCACGCCGCGCCCTCGGGGTGCACGTCGCGCCGGGTCTCGACTAGGAGGACGCCGGCCACCGCGCGGTTGCCTGACCGGACCGTCTGCGCACCCGGCACCAGGGTGACGGACGCGACCTCGCGGCTCGAGATCCGGCGCAGGTCCGCGCGGCCGGTCAGCGGATCGTTCACCGGGGACCCATCCACCAGGACCAGCACGTCTTCCGGGCCGCCGCCGCGCACCTGCGGTGCGGCCGGGCCGTTGCTCGATCGGCGGACCACCACGCCCTCCCACCCGTCGAGCGCGCGGGCGAGGTCGTTCCCGCGCCGCACGAGATCTTCCCCGCCGATGGAGATCGCGCCGGGCGGCGCGACGGCGACGACGCTGTCGAGCCGGACCGCGACCGGCTGCAGCGCCAGCGTGACCGAGCGCTCGAGCCCGGGCACCGCGTCCACCACCCGCACCAGGGGTGCGTACCCGATCCGTCGCGCCCGAAGCTCCAGCCGGCCGGCCGGGACGCGGCCGAATGCGAATGCGCCGTCCGCGTCCGTGGCGGCGAGCTGGTCACCGGTCCGGATCTCCGCGCCGGCGACAGGCGCCTGCGTGACGGCATCGACCACATGGCCTGCGACGCGCGCGGGCCCCTGCGCCACGGCGCGGCCGGCGAGCGTCAGGGCGAGCGCTGCGCCGCGTGCGACGTGGATGCCCGCGCGCCTCATTCGGCCGTCTCGCCGGGTCGGAGCGGCACGACCTGCGGGGCGCCATCGCACCAGGTGGTCACCGCGACCGGCCAGCGGAATACCCGGCTCACCGTCTCCCGCCGCAGCACATCGGCCGGCGCGCCCTCGGCGACGACGCGGCCTTCATCGAGGAGCAGCATGCGGTCGGCGAACCTGGCGGCGAGATTGAGTTGGTGGGTGATCACGAGCCCCGCGAGCCCATGGTCGACCAGCCCGCGGATCAGCTCCAGGATCTCCATCTCGTGCCGGACATCGAGTGAAGCGGTGGGCTCGTCCAGCACCAGCGCGGACGGCTCCTGGGCGAGCGCCCGGGCCACGCGCACGCGCTGCCATTCACCCCCCGAGAGCGTGTCGGTCGAACGCGAGGCCAGCGCGTCCGCGTCGCAGCGCGCCAGCGCGGCCCGCACCGCCGCGTGGTCGGCGGCGCCCGGGGCGCCGAGGGCCCCGAGCCGCGCGTAGCGGCCGAGCATCACCGCTTCCTCCACCCGGAGCGGAAAGACGATGTCCTCGCGCTGCGGCACGACGCCCAGCACTCGGGCGAGCTCGTCCCGCCGCCATGCGCCGAGCTCCCGGCCCTGGATCCTCACCGTGCCCCGCGCGAGCGGCACCAGGCCGGTCAGCGCGCGGACCAGCGTCGTCTTGCCGCTGCCGTTGGGGCCGGCCACGGCCAGGAGCTCGCCGGGGGCGACGCGGCAGCGCACCGCGTCGAGCGCCGGCCGTTCGGCACCGCGGTAGCGCACTTCCAGCTCCACGGCCTCGAGGATCATGCGAGCGTCCGCCGGAGCAGCAGCGCGAACAGCGGGACGCCGACCAGCGCGGTGATCACGCCCACCGGCAGCTCGAGCGGACGCACCACGGTGCGCGAGACGATGTCGGACAGCACCAGGAACACGCCGCCGACCACGAAGACGAGGGGCAGGAGCGTGCGGTGGAGCGGACGCGCGACGGTACGCACCGCGTGGGGGACGACCAGCCCCACGAACCCGATGATCCCGCAGGTGGCGACGCTCGCGGCGGTGAGCAGCGCGGTGCAGGCGTACACCAGCCGCCGGGTGCGGTCCACCTCCGCGCCCAGGTGATGCGCGGGTTCCTCGCCGAGGGCGATGAGGTCGAGGCTTCGGGCCTGCATCGCGATGACGGCGAGCGGCGGGACCGCGTATACCGCGAACACGCCGAGCGCCTGCCACGAGGCCGCGCCGAACCCGCCGAGCAGCCAGAGGAAGGCGTTGCGGATGCCCGCCGACGGCGAGAGCACGATGATGGCGCTCATGAGGGCGCCGGCGAATGAGCCCACCACGACGCCGGAGAGGAGGAGCACCCTGGGGTCGAGCCTGCGCCCGGCCACGAGGCTCAGGCGGTACACCAGCGCGACCGCCGCCATGGCGCCGGCGAAGGCCGCGACGGGCACGGCCCAGGGTCCGGTCGCGCGCGTGGCGATCGCGATGACCGCTCCCAGGCCCGCTCCGCCCGAGAGGCCGAGCAGGTACGGCTCGGCGAGCGGATTCCGGATCATGGCCTGGAGCGCGGAGCCGCACACGGCGAGACTGCCCCCCACGGCGAAGGCGAGCAGCACGCGCGGCGCTCGGAGCTCGCGCACGATGACGGCGGAGGGCGTGCCGCCGCGCAGGAGTCCGCTCCACACTTCGCCCGGCGACAGCGGCACCGTGCCCGCGGCGAGGCCGGCCAGCAACGCGGCGACGACGATCAGCAGCAGTACCGCGGCGCGCCACCGCATCAGTGCCTTCTCCCGAGCTCGGCGGCGAGCTCCCGGATGGCCGCCGGCGCCCGCGGGCTCGGGCGGTCGAATTGTGAGCCGGTCACCGGAAGGAATCGCCGCTGACGCACCGCGCGTACGGCCCGCCACTCGGGGCGCTCGGCGAAGGAGGGCGTGGCCGTGGTGGTGAGGATGAGATCGGGGTCGCGGGCCGCGACGGCCTCGATGCTGACGGCGCCCGCGCTCGAGCGGACGTCGTCGAACAGGTTGGCGCCGCCGGCGCGCTCGACCAGCTCGCTCAGGAAGCTGCCCCGCCCGATCGTCATCGGCGGCTGCTCCCAGACCAGCAGCAGGACCTTGGGGCGGGGCCCGTGCGTCTGGACGGTCGCGTGCGCGAGCGCCGTGTCGAACACGGCGCTCACCGAATCGGCGGCCCGGAGCTGCCCGGTCACGCGGCCGAGCAGGCGGGCGACGCGGCCGACATCGGCGAGCCGGTCGGTGTTGAGCCTGAGCTCGGGGATGCCGAGCGCGCGGAGCCGGCCGGCGATAGCCGCGTTCTGCGCCGAGTTGTACAGGAGGACGAGGTCGGGGCGGCTCGCGAGCACCGCCTCCACGTTCGGCGCGATGCCGTCACCGAGACTCGGCACGGCGCGCGCCGCGGGCGGGTAGTCGCACCACGTGGTCCGGCCGACGACGGATCCCCCGGCGCCGATGGCGAACAGCAGCTCGGTCGTGGCCGGGATCAGCGACACGATGCGCCGGGCCGGCGCCGCCACGCTGACGCTGTCGCCCGCATCGTCGACGACCCTGGTGCCGGCGGGCGCGCGAGACCGCGCGGTGCCGCACCCGAGCAGGCCGGCGAGCAGGACGATGACGGCGCGACGAGGTGTCCGAAGGCTCAAAACGAAAACCGCCCGTCCTCGAGGGGAGCGGACGGGCGATGACAGACGGCGAACGGGGCCATCGGCACGCCACCGACCCTCCCCCGAGGGTGTTGATGGTGGCGCGAACGGAGAGGTCTCCTGGCTTCGGGCTTTCGCTCGCCTTCCCGGTTACCCAGTGGCGTCGTGAGCGAGGATGCCGACCAGCGTGTGGTCGTGCCCGTTACAGTGGCGGGGCCGCACCGGCGTTGCACCGGTTTCCGAGCGTCCCCATTCGCACAAACGATTGTCGAATGCGGGTCAAACGTAGGGATCGGCGCCGCGCGCCGCAAGGGCGCGCTCGACCTGCTGCTTGAGCGCGGCGCGCTCGGCGGCGTAGCGCCGCCACTCCTCCGCCGGCGTCTCGGACTCCCGGCCGGCGTAGCGCGCGTCGAGGGCCGCGATGCTGTCCAGCAGCCGGTCGGCGGGAGTGCCTGCCGGCGCCCGCGCTGTCCGGCTCGTCGCGGCCGGCGCGCGGAGCGCCCGAGCCGCCGCCGCCAGCAGCGCCAGCGCCACCGCACCGACGAGCACGGCGAGCGCCGGCCGCGCCAGCGCCATCGGCCCCGCTCCGACCGTCAGCGTGACCGCGCCGCCCGCGGCCACGGTGCCCGTGAAGCGGCGGAACACCCGCCCTTCGATCGTCTGCGTATCGGCAAGCGCCAGCGTGCCGCCGGACACGCGAGCGTCGGGATCTTCCACCAGCACGTTGATCGCTTCGCTCGACCGTCCGACCGGGAAGCTGATGCGGCCCTGCGATGGCTGCGTGCCGTACTCGATCGAGAGCTGCTTCTGTCCCGGCGCGATCGGCGCGAACACCTTCACGGTGTCGCCCGCCCGGACGACCGCGTCCGGCGACAGCTCGCTCTCGCCCACCTGGATCTCGCCCGATCCGGCGGGCAGCCGCATGAACCACGAGGGGTGGGCGGAGTCCGGGGCGACTCTGGCTTTGATACCGTCGTTCCGAAGCACCACCAGGTCCAGCACGTCACGCGCGCCATCCGCGCCCGCGCGGGGCACCACGATATGGCGCGCGTCCACGCGCACCGGCACGGTGCTCGAGGTATCGTAGGCCACGACCCGGATGGCGGTGTCCGGCAGCGCGGGGTTGGTGTGCACCGGGGAGGAGAAGTATTCGATGCCGCCGTGGCGGGTGCTCAGCAGGTAGAGCGCACTGGTATCCGCCCGAAAGCGAAACCGGAATCGGCCCGCCCGGTCGGCGACCGTCGAGTCGATCGGGCCCTGCGCGTCGCGTCCCACCCGGTGGAGCAGCACGCGTGCGTCCGGGAGCGGCACGGTGTCCGCGCCGCGCGGGACGACGACGGCGCCGGCGGCCGTGATGCGCTGCTGCGCGCCGAGCGTCGACGGAGCCAAGGGAAGGACGAAAAGGAGGAGGAGGGCGGCCGACCTCTCCATCGTCAGCCTACGGATTGAACTTCCCGAAATCCTGGGGGTCCATCCGCTCGAGATACTGCTTGAGCTTGTCGGCCTCGAGTGAAGGATCGGGGGAGGGCTCGTCGGCTTCGACGCCGCTCTGATCGAGCAGCTGGTCGCTGGTGTAGATGGGCGCCCGCATGCGAAGGGCGAGAGCGATGCTGTCGGAGGGCCGGGCGTCCACCTGGAAGACGTGGTCGTCGCGGCGGATGAGCAGTTCCGCGAAGTAAGTGTTCTCCTTCACGGTGCTGATCACCACCCGGCGGAGATCGCCGCCGAGGCCTACCAGGATCTGCTTGAGGAGGTCGTGGGTGAGCGGCCGCTGCGCCTTCATGCCCTGGAGCTCCATGGCGATGGCGCTGGCCTCGGCCGGCCCGATCCAGATCGGCAGCACCCGCGCCCCGTCCTTTTCGCGGAGGATGACCACCGGCGTGTTGGTGGTGCGGTCCAGGCCGAGGTGGGCGACGGTGACTTCGATCATACTGGAATCATAGCATGGTTGGGTGACGGAGAAGACGGAGAGGACGGAGAGGTGGCATCCAGCCTCTCCGTCCCCTTTCCGTCCCCTTTCCGTCCTCTCCGTCTTCTCCGTCCTCTCGTTACGTCCCGGCGTCCCAGCTCCCCAGATATTGGACCTGTTCCGGGGTGAGCGTATCGATCGCGATGCCCATGCTCTGCAGCTTGAGGCGGGCGATCTCCTGGTCCACCGCGAGCGGCAGCCGGTGCACGGACTTGGTCAGGGTCTTGTACTCCTTGGCGATGACCTCGGCGGCCAGCGCCTGGTTGGCGAACGACATGTCCATGACGCTGGCCGGGTGGCCTTCGGCGGCGGCGAGGTTGATGAGCCGGCCCTCGCCCAGCACCATGACGCGCTTGCCCTTGACGGTATACTCGTCCACCATGCGGCGCACCTCGCGCCGGTTGCTGGAGATCTTCGCGAGGCCCTCGAGATCGAGCTCGACGTTGAAGTGCCCCGAGTTGGCGACGATGGCGCCGTCCTTCATGCGGGCGAAATGCTCGGAGCGCACCACGTGCAGGTTGCCGGTGAGGGTCACGAACAGGTCGCCGAGCGGCGCGGCGTCGGCCATAGGCATGACCTGGAACCCGTCCATGCGGGCCTCCAGGGCCGGCAGCGGATCGACCTCGGTCACGATGACGTGGGCCCCCGCCCCGCGCGCGCGCATGGCCACGCCGCGGCCGCACCACCCGTAGCCGGCCACCACGACGGTGCTCCCAGCGAGCAGCAGGTTGGTGGCGCGGACGATGCCGTCCAGCGTGCTCTGCCCGGTGCCGTAGCGGTTGTCGAACATGTGCTTCGTGTTCGAGTCGTTCACGGCGACGATGGGGAACTGGAGGATGCCTTCCTTCGCCATGGCCTTGAGCCGGATGACGCCGGTGGTGGTCTCTTCGGTCGAGCCCCGGACCCGCGACACCAGCGCGCGGCGCTCGTCCTGGCTCAGCGTCTCGACCCATTTCCGGATCGGCGGCGCCAGGTCGTCGAGCCGGTTGAGCGCGATCATGTGCAGCGCGCCTACGAGGTCGGCGCCGTCGTCCTGCGTCATGTCCGGCCCGAACGCGAGCGCGCTCGCGATGTGCCCGTAGTACGTCTCGTGGTCCTCGCCCTTGATGGCGTAGACGTGCACGCCGTGGTCGCGCACCAGGTGCGCCGCCACGTCGTCCTGCGTCGAGAGCGGGTTCGAGGCGCAGAGGGCGATCTCCGCCCCGGCGGCCCGCAGCGTGCTCATCAGGTTGGCGGTCTCGGTGGTGACGTGCAGGCAGCCCGACAGCTTGAGGCCCTTGAGCGGCTGCTCCTGCGCAAACCGCGCGCGGATCTGCCGGAGAACCGGCATCGAGCGCTCGGCCCACTCCGTGCGGCGCTTGCCTTCGTCGGCGAAGGCGAGGTCCTTGATGTCGTGCTTGGCGATCGTCGCGGGTGCGCTCATCTGCTCCTCGGGGGTTCCGATCAGCGGGCGGCCGACAGCAGATCCTTCACGCGGTCGGCCTGTTCCCAGGTGAAGAAGTCGACCTTCTGCTGCTTGCCGTTGTCCTTGTAGATGCCGGTGAACGGCCGGCGGCCGAAGTGTCCGTAGGCGGCGGTCTTGCTGTAAATCGGGCGCTTCAGCTTGAGAGCGTCAATGATGCCGCGGGGCGTGAGATCGAAGACCTCGTTGACGATCCTCTCCAGCCGCTCGTCGGGCATCACGCCGGTGCCGAAGGTCTGCACCATGACCGACACCGGGCGAGCGACGCCGATCGCGTAGGCGATCTGCACCTCGCAGCGCCGCGCGAGCTTCGCGTCCACCATGTTCCTGGCCACCCAGCGCGTGGCGTAGGCCGCCGAGCGATCGACCTTGGACGGATCCTTGCCGCTGAACGCGCCGCCGCCGTGCCGCGCCATCCCGCCGTAGGTGTCCACGATGATCTTGCGCCCGGTGAGGCCCGCGTCGCCGTGGGGGCCGCCGATGACGAACCGCCCCGTCGGGTTGATCAGGAACTTGGTGCGCCCCGGCTCGAGCCCGGCCTTCTCGAGCACCGGCTTGATCACGTGCTCGATCACCCCCTCGCGGATGGTGCCGTATCCGAGCTGCCGGCTGCCGTTCCGCTCGGCGTGCTGGGTGGACACCACCACCGTCCGCACCGCGACCGGCCGGTCGCCTTCGTACTCGACCGAGACCTGCGACTTGCCGTCGGGCCGGAGCCACTCGAGCCGCTCGAGCCCGTCGAGCCCCTTCCGGACCGCCGCGAGCCGCTCGGCGATCCGGTGCGCGAGCATGATGGGCAGCGGCATGCGCTCGCGGGTCTCCGACGTGGCGTAGCCGAACATCATGCCCTGGTCGCCCGCGCCCTGGGCCTTCTCCTCGTCGGAGTCCACGCCCATCGCGATATCGGGCGACTGGCGGTCGATCGAGGTGAGCACCGCGCAGGTACGCCCGTCCATGCCGAACGCCGCGTCGGTGTAGCCGATGCGCTCGACCGTCCGGCGGACCAGGTCGGGGATGCCCACGTACGTCTTGGTCGTGATCTCGCCGGCGACGACGGCCATCCCGGTGGTGACCAGCGTTTCGCACGCCACCCGCCCGGCCGGGTCGCGCGAGAGAATGGCGTCGAGCACCGCGTCGGAGATCTGGTCGGCCACCTTGTCGGGGTGGCCTTCGGTGACCGACTCGGAGGTGAACACGTGGCGCTTGGAGGCGGCCATCGCAGATGGGTCCCTGGTTGGAGGTGACGGCTCGGGCATCCGGGCCGACGGCAAGACCGCGCGCGGCATAAGCGCCGTGAGGGACCCGGCCAGCGAGTCCCTCACGGCGATCACGCCGAAATGATCATGACGCTGTATTCCCGGGTGGCAAGGTAGCCACCCGCCGCCGCCCAGGCAACGCCGAATGGGGATCGAGCAGACGGATGTCCACGTACTCGCCGACCACGCTGCGGATGGACTCGGTCACCTCTTCGGCGCTCGCCGCCGCGAGCGCGGATTCCGCCGCCCGCGCCGCTGCAGGTTCCGGCACCGTCCGCACGACCCACTTGACCAGCGGCAGCGCCGGCGGCGACACGCTCAGCCGATCGTAGCCGAGCCCGAGCAGCAGGACGGCGCTCAAGGGCTCCGAGGCCATCTCGCCGCAGACGCTCACCGGGATCCCCGCCTCGCGCCCCACCTGCAGCACCTGGTGGAGCTGCCGCACGATCGACGGATGGTGCGGCGTGAACCGGTCGGCGAGGCGGGCGTTGCCGCGGTCCACCGCCAGGGTGTACTGGGTGAGATCGTTGGTGCCGATGCTGAAGAACGCGCTGACCTCGGCCAGGCGGTCCGCGATGAGCGCCGCGGCGGGCGTTTCGATCATCACACCGACCGGCAGGGATTCGGCGGCGCGGATGCCCTCGCGGCGGAGCGCCTGGGCTTCCTCCTCGACGATGGCGCGCGTGAGCTCCACCTCCTCGACCAGCGTCACGAGCGGCAGCATGAGCTGGATGTCGCGGTCGGCGGCGGCGCGGAGCACCGCGCGCACCTGCGGCCGGAACACCGCCGGCTCGTCGAGACACACGCGGATCGAGCGCCAGCCGAGAAACGGATTGGCCTCGAGCGGCGCCTTGAACCCCACCGGGAACTTGTCGCCCCCCAGATCATAGGAGCGGATCACGACAGGATAGCCGTGAAATGCGGTGGCGACGCGGCGGAAGTACTCGGCCTGCTCGTTCTCGGTCGGCAGCGCGGTGCGGCCGGTGAGCAGGAACTCGGTGCGGAGCAGCCCGACGCCCTGGGCGCCCATCCGCACCGCCGTCTCGATCTCCTCCGGCAGGTCCACGTTGCCCATCAGTACGATGGGGCGCCCGCCGGGCGTGACCGCGGGCGAGTCGACCACCGACTCGAGCTGCAGCTCGAGCCGGTGGCGCCGGCTGATCTGGGTCTTCGCCTCCTCCAGCTCGTCGCGCGTGGGGTCGAGCACGATGGTGCCCGCCTGCCCGTCGAGCAGCACCATCATGCCGGGCGGGATCGCGGCCAGCGCGCCCGCGGCACCCATCACTGCGGGAATGCCCAGCGAGTGCGCGAGGATGGCCGCGTGGGCGGTCCGGGTGCCCTCCTCGCTGATGAGGCCGACCACGTGCTCGCGGTCGAGCTGGACCGTGAGGCCGGGCGAGAGCTCGTGGGCCACGACGATCACCTGCTCGTCGTGCGGGATCGACCAGAGCTCGTGCCCCACCCCGCCCATGAGGCGGTTGAGCATCCGGAGCTGGATGGCGTTGAGGTCGGCGATCTTCTCGCGGAGCATCGCCGCGCCCGAGAACAGATTGCGGTACTCGAGCGCCTTGAACTCGTACGCGGTCTCCGCGCTCAGGTAGTTGTTGCGGATCAGGGTCTCGACCGAAGCGAGGAAGTCGGGGTCCTTCGCCATCTCGATCTGCGCGTCGAAGATGCGGGACTCCTCGGGGCCGGCCCGCTGCAGCACGCGCTGGCCGAGCTCGCCCAGGTGCTCGATGACGTACCCCACCGCCTCGCGCAGCCGCGCCACCTCCGCGTCGACCTGATCGGGACGGACCGTGCGGTCGGGCACCTCGGGAAAGTCCATCCGCACGATGAACGCCGGCGCGCACGAGACCCCGGGCGAGACGCCGATGCCGCGGAGCGCGCGCGTCACCTGACCGTCTCCCCGAACCCGCTGTGCACCAGCGCCGCCAGCGCGTCCACCGCCTGCTCCGCGTCGGGGCCGTCGGCCCGGATGAGGATCGAGCTGCCGCATTCCGCGGCCAGCATCATGACGCCCATGATGCTCTTGCCGTTCACGTCCATGCCGTCCTTGCACAACTCGATGTCGGACGCGAACGTGCTGGCGAGCCGTACGATCTGCGCGGCCGGTCGGGCATGGAGTCCCTCCTGGTTCACGATGGTGGCCTGCCGCTCGATCACAGGCCCATCCGGCGGAAGAGGAGCAGCAAGACCATGGAAAGGAGCGCGAAGCGGACGCCGGTGAGCGACGGCCCGAACCAGCGCGCCACGGCGAGCCCCGCGGCGGCGATGGCCAGCGCGCCGGAGCCCCCGCTCCACCCGAAGCCCCGGAGATACCACCCGGCGACGAGCGGCACCGCGAGGCCGATGCCGGCGCCGGCCAGCGGGCCGATCCGCGCGATGGCCCGCGGGATCCAGGAGGCGCTGATCGCCGAGCCGACCCGCATGCCGGCATCGAGCCCCGCCTTGAGCGCCCACACGGCCGTGCCCACGCGGATCGCGTTGTAGAGCACGAGAAAGCCGAGGATCGCCCACCAGCCGGCGCCGAACACCACGGCGATCAGCGCGAGACCCACGAGGGCGGGCACCAGGCCCGCCCAGAACAGGTCGTCGCCCAGCGAGCCGAGCGGGCTGCAGAGCGCGGTCCGGAGGCGGGCGATCTGCGGGCCCGGCACGTCCTCGTACTCCGCCCGCGCCGTGGCGCCCAGCGCGAGCCCCGCAAGGTTCGGGTTGCAGTTGAAGAACTCCGCCGAGCGGACGACCGCCTCGCCGTGGCGAACCGGGTCCACCGTCTTGAGGTCCTCGAGCAGCGGCTCGGCGGCGTAGCCCATGCCGACGCCCAGCATCCGCTCGTAGTTCCAGGTGCCCTGCACGGCGAAGAGCCGGAGCAGGGCGCGCCAGCGGCCGGTCATCGGAACACCGCGAGCAGGGTACCCACGGCCGCGCCGGCCGCGAGCCACCGGAGCCGCGCGCCCCGGCCGGCGCTCCGCACCGCGCCGTTGACCGCGGCGGCGAGGCCGGTGCCCACCGCGACGAGGGTGAGGCCGACGGCGGTCGGCCGGTCGAGCCGGAGCCAGCGCACCAGCGCCCAGGCCACCAGGAGGCCGAGCCCCGTGAGCACGATGCCGCGCGCGGCGTCGCGGAAGAGTCCGCCGTACTGGAGCAGCCGGATCGCGCCCGACTCGCCGGCCGCGAGCGCGGCGGCGCGGCGCTGGATGGCGCGCGCGTTCATCCGCCGCACGAGTCGGAGGCTCCACCCGCCGAGCGCCGCGACGACGAGGCCGACGCCGACCGCGAGTCCCAGCCCGAGCTCCCAGGGCGCGCCGGCGGCGAGGCCCGCGGCCACGACCGTCGCCGGCCCGTAGTCCGGGTACCGCACCGCGCCGATGGGGAGCACGTCGAGGGCGAACAGCTCCATCACCGCGCCGACCCGAAGGCCGGCCTCGGGATCGCCGACGAGCCACCCCGCGACCATGCCGACCACGAGCGGCCGCGAGAGCATCGCCTGCGGGACGCTCACCAGGTCAAGCGCGACGATGCCGCCCCAGAGCACGAGCAGCGCGATCGAGAGCGGCGCGAGCTCGCTCATACGATGTTCCGCAGCTCCACGACCGGCGACGTGGGCAGGTCCTGCGCGAACACCTCCGCGCCGTCGGCCTCGAGGGCCACCAGGGCGCGCGCCTCGTCGTCGGTGAGGTACAGATAGGGGAGCCGCTCGCGGCGGCCGGCGCGGTGATGAATGCCGCCGAGGTTGATGCGGTGCACCACCGCCGGACTCGCGCGGTGCAGCGCGGCCATGGTCTCGATGTCGCCGGTGAGCAGCAGCCCCCGACGGTCGCTCGCCTGCCACTCCGCGAGACGGGCCGCCGCGTCCTCGGTCGCCGCGAAGCGGACCTCGATCTCCGGCGGCACGGCCATGCGGTAGAGATCCTGCTCCCACTGGCTGGTGGCGACGCCGCCGTCCACCAGCGCGACGAACTCGATGGCGAGCGGCCGCCCCCACCCGATGACCACCTGGCCGTGCACCAGCCGATCGTCCACCCGGCAGAGCACGAGCGGCATCAGGGCACCCGGATCGCCTTGCCGCCGGCGATCGCCGCGCGCGCGGCGGCCTCGTCGGCGGGGAGCGTCCGGTGGAACACGAAGTCCACCAGCATCGCGAGGTTGACGCCGGTGACCACCCTGGTGGCGGCGGTCTCCCGCAGGCGGTTGAGCACGGCGAAGAGGCACGAGCCGCTCGAGAGATCGACGAACACGACGGCGGGCCCGGGGCCGACGGCCTCCGCCACGCGCTCCTCCAGCGCGCCGCGGTCGCAGCCGGTGTTGGACACGGCCGCGAGCGCCCCCGTTACCCCGCTGATCTGCTCGGCCGCCTCCACCAGCGCCCCGGCCAGCCGGCCGTGGCACACCACCACTCCCCGGAGCGCATCACTCATAGTCTTCCTGAAGATACTCCCGCACCCCGCGCTGCTCCTTCATCCGCTTGATGAGGCGGGCGTTGAACGCGGCGGCCACGTCCACGCCCGAGTAGCGGAGCAGGTGCATCATCGCCACGACCTCCGAAATGACGGTGATGTTCTTGCCGGGATTGAGCGGCACCACGACGCGCGGCACGGCCACGTCGAGGATCATGGTCTCTTCGCGCGCGAGTCCGGTCCGGTCCGCGTCTTTGGCGGTCTCCCAGTCCTCGAGCTGGACCACGACCTCGATCCGCTTCTGCTGCCGCACGGCGCGCACGCCGAACAGCGCCGGGATGTCGATCAGCCCGATGCCGCGGATCTCCATGTGATGCGCCGCGAGCTCGTGGCCGCGGCCGATGAGCACGTCGTTGCCGCGGCGGGTGACCTGCACGACGTCGTCGGCGACGAGGCGGTGTCCCCGTTCGACCAGGTCGAGCACGCATTCGCTCTTCCCGATGCCCGAGCGGCCGATGAACAGCAGCCCGACGCCGTAGACGTCGGCGAGCGAGCCGTGCAGCGTGGTCCGGGGCGCGAACGCCTCCTCCACGATCGGCTTGATCCGCCGGTAGAACTCCGCCGTCTTGAGCTTCGAGCGGAACACCGGCACGCCGCGCGCCCGGGCCAGCTCGAGCAGCTCGGCCGGCACCTCCTGCCCCTTCGTGACGAAGATGCAGGGCAGATCGAAGCCGAAGAACTTGGTCAACGTGCTCTGCCGCTGGCCGGCGGGAAGCGCGTTGAGGTAGGTGATCTCGGTCTCGCCGAAGACGTGGATCCGGTTGGGCGCGAACCGGCCGGTGTAGCCGGCGAGCGCGAGGCCCGGGCTCGCCACTTCGGCCTCGGGCATCTGCCGGTCCAGCCCGAGGTCGCCGGTGAGCGCCTCCAGCTGGAGCGGGTCGCCGCGGCGGGAGACGAAGTCGCGGAGCCGGAGCATCACCCGAGCTTGGGGAGGGAATCGCGGGAGCGTCGGGCGCGCGGCCCCGTACGGTCGAGCTGCCGGCGCAGCTTCTCTTCCGCCCGGTCCAGCGCCGTGCGATGATCGTCCGCCTCGCCCCGCGCCACGAGGCGCTCACCCCGCGCGAGATGGAGCCGGAGCTCCGCGAGGCACAGGCCCCCGTCGAGGTCGAACACCACCGCCGACTCGATGGGCCGGTGGGCCAGCGTGCCCAGGCGTTCGACCACGGTGCGCGCGCGCTCGCGCAGCACATCGGGGATCTCGCAGTGGCGGGCGGTGATCGTCGTCTGCATGGCGAATGTCCTCCTGGCTCAGGCCCGGCCCGAGCCGGCGATGATATCCTGGAGATGGGCTTCCGTGCACTGCGCCGTACGATCCCACGTGAGCCCCTCGGCGAATTCGCGGGCGGCGCCGCCCAGGGCGGCAACGAGCGGGGGAGACTCCGCCAGCTCGAGCATCCGTGCCGCCAGGCCCTCCACGTCGCCGTGACGGACCAGGAAGCCGGTGGCGCCATGGCGCACCGAGTCGCGCAGGCCCGGACTGTCGGACGCCAGTGATGGCGTGCCGCACGCCGCCGCCTCGATGACCGTGATACCCCAGCCCTCCTTGGGCGAGGGGAACAGGTTGGCCCAGGCGCGCCGGAACCGCTCGATCTTGGCCGCCTCGCTCACGAACCCGTGAAATTGGACCGCGTCGCCGACGCCCAGCGCGGCCGCCTGCCGCTCCAGCTCCGGCCGGTAGTCGCCGGTGCCCGCGATGTCGAGCGTGAGGTCCGGCCGGCGGCCCCGGGCGACGGCCAGCGCCCGGATCGCGAAGCTTATTCCTTTATAACGCTTCAACCGTCCAACGTACAAGAAGGCGGGGTGCGGCGCCCGCGCGCCCGCGCTCGCCGGCGTGTAGCGGGCGACGTCCACACCCGGATGGATGACGCGGACGCGCTCCGCCGCGACGCCGCGCTCGACCAGATCGTCGCGCGTGCTCTCGCTGATGGCGTGAAACCACGCCCGCCGGTACGCCCGCGCGAGGGGTCGTTCGGAGAGCCACACGATCGCCGCGGCCGGCCAGGCGACCTCCTCGAACGCGGTGACGCCGAAAAGGTGCGGCACGATGGCGTAGAAGGGCCGGTCGGTCATGCCGGCGAGAAAGAGGGGCAGCTTGTTGATGTCCTCGACCAGGACGTCGGGCCGCTCCGCCGCGAGCGCGCGCCGCACGGCGCCGCGCCCCAGGAGCGCGAAGCTCCCGCGCGTGCCGGTGCGCTCGACTTCGATACCGTCGAGGGTGGTGCGGGCCGGCGCGCCGCTCCACCCCGAGCACACCAGCCGCACGCGGTGGCCTCGACGGGCCAGCCGGCCGAAGATCTCGAACAGGTGAATCTCCGCGCCCCCCGCATGCGGGTTTTCCCGGTCCTGCCAATTGACCACGAGAATGTTCACAGCCGGCCGAGCGCGTGCGCGATGCCGTCGAGCACGCCGTTCACGAACGCGGGCGCCCGCGCCCCGCCGAACCAGTGGGCCAGCCGGACCGCTTCGTCGATCGCGACCTTGGGAGGCACCTCGCCGCGCTGAAGCTCGAGGATTCCCAGGCGCAGGATGTTCCGCTCGATCACCGCCATGCGATTGAGCCGCCAGTGCTCGCTGGCCCGTTCGGCCTCCTCGTCGAGCCGGGCCACCTCGGCCACGACGCCCTGCGCCAGCTCCTCGGCGCGATCGAGGATGCGGGGCTCGGGGCCGGTGAGGCGGGAAAGACCGCTCGCGACCGCCGGGATCGGCGGCTCGCCCAGCAGCTCCCACGCGTACAGGAGCTGAAGCGCGCGGGCCCGGCTCTTGGTTTCGGGGCGGATCGGCATCACGGATCGAGCGCTCGAAGCTGGGCGATGACATCGGCTGCTTCGAGCGCGGCGGCGGCGGCCTCGTGACCCTTGTTGCCGGCGCTGCCGCCGGCGCGCTCCGAGGCCTGCTGCATCGTGTCCACGGTGAGCACGCCGAACCCCACCGGCAACGCGTGCGCCACCGCGACCGCGTTGAGCCCGCGCGCGGCCTCGCCGGCCACGTACTCGAAGTGCGGAGTGTCGCCGCGTATCACGGCGCCGAGCGCGACGACGCAGGCGTAGCGCCGGCTGGCTGCGGCGGCCGCCGCCGCGACGGGCAGCTCGAAGGCGCCCGGCACCCACACCACATCCACGTCGGCCCGCGCGACGCCCGCCTGCTCGCAGCAGGCGAGCGCGCCGTCGAGCAGGCGCCGGGTGATCATCTCATTGTATCGGCTGACGAGGATCGCCACCCGCCCTACAGCGCGGAGACGACTGGTGAGGTCGGGCACGGGTCAGTGCGCGAGGAGGTGGCCGAGCTTGTCGCGCTTGACCTGCAGGTACCCGCGGTTCTCCCGGTTGGGGTCGGTGACGAGGGGCACCCGCTCGACGATCTCGAGGCCGTACCCCTCGAGACCCACGAGCTTCCTCGGGTTGTTGGTCATCACGCGGATCGAGGACAGCCCGAGGTCGCGCAGAATCTGGGCGCCGATGCCGTAGTTGCGGAGGTCGGGCGCGAAGCCGAGCCGCTCGTTGGCCTGCACCGTGTCGGCGCCGGCGTCCTGCAGCGCGTAGGCGCGCAGCTTGTTGAGCAGCCCGATGCCCCGCCCTTCCTGGTCCAGATAGACGATGACGCCGCGGCCCGCCTGGGACACCAGCTCCATCGCCCGGTGAAGCTGCGGGCCGCAGTCGCACCGCTGCGATCCGAACACGTCGCCGGTGAGGCACTTGGAGTGCATGCGCACGAGCACGTCGCGCTGGCCCGCCACGTCGCCGTACACCAGCGCCACGTGCTCGGCGTGGTCGACGTCGTTCTGATAACCGATGATCCTGAACTCGCCGAACTCGGTCGGGATCCGCGCGTCGGCCACGCGGTGGACCAGCTGCTCGGTCTGCAGCCGATAGGCGACGAGCTGCGCCACGGTGACGAAGGTGAGGTGATGCTCCCGGGCGATGACCTCGAGCTCGGGGCGGCGCGCCATCGAGCCGTCCCGATTGAGAATTTCGCAAATCACGCCCGCCGGAACGAGGCCGGCGAGCCGCGCCAGGTCCACGCTCGCCTCGGTCTGCCCCACCCGCTGCAGCACGCCGCCGGGGCGGGCGCGCAGCGGGAAGACGTGCCCCGGACGGCGCAGATCGGAGGGCATCGTGGCCGGGTTGATGGCGACGTGGATGGTGGTGGAGCGGTCGCTGGCCGAGATGCCGGTGGTGACGCCGAACCGCCGCTCCGCGTCGACGCTCACCGTGAACGCGGTCGAGAGCTCCTCGGTGTTCCGCTCGGCCATCTGCGGCAGCCCGAGCTGGTCGCAGCGCTCGCCCGTGAGGGCGAGGCAGATGAGGCCGCGGCCATGGAGCGTCATGAAATTGATGGTCTCGGGGGTGGCCAGCTCGGCCGCGCAGACGAGGTCGCCCTCGTTCTCACGGTCTTCGTCGTCCGCGACGATGATGACCTTCCCGTTCCGCAGGTCCTCGATGGCCTGTTCGATGGTGCCGAAGGTGGTCATGACGCCCCCAGATCCCCGCGGGCGCGGAGCAGCTCGGCCACGTACTTGCCGATCGTGTCCGCTTCCAGATGCACCCGGTCGCCCAACCGGCGCTCTGCCAGCGTGGTGTGCTGTAAGGTAAACGGGATCAGGGAGATCTGGATCACGCCCGGCGCCGGGATCGCGTTGACGGTGAGGCTCACGCCGTCCACCGTGATCGACCCCAGCGGCACCGAGACCCGGGCCACCTCGGGCGGCACCCGCAAGTCGAGCAGCCGGGCATCATCCAGCTCGGCTACCCGTTCGACGGTGCCGACGCCGTCCACATGCCCCTGCACCAGATGACCGCCGAGCCGATCGCCCACCTGCAGCGCGCGCTCGAGATTCACTCTCCGGCCAACGTTGTAAGTGGCGAAGTTTGTGCGGTCTAGGGAAGTGCGTATGATGTGGGCTGTGAACTCACCGCCGCCCCGCTGTTGCACCGTGAGGCAGGCCCCGTCAACCGCCACGCTCTCCCCGGACCCGAGGTCCGGGTAGGGCGTCTCGATGGCGAGCTCGAGCCCGCCATCGACGCTCGCGCGGCGGGCCACCCGCCCGACCGCGGTCACGATTCCGGTGAACATCCCGGGCGGTCCAGCACGAGCAGAGTGTCGTCATCCAGCGCGCGGCGGTCGGTGACGCGCCAGCGGCGGGCGTCGGCGAGCGGCGTCGTCGGCAGCCCGGCGACGGCAGGCACCGCGCCCATCCCGAGCCAAAGCGGCGACTGCACCCAGTAGTAGCGGTCCACCACATCGGCGGCGAGCATGGCGCCGGCGAGATGACCGCCCCCCTCGACCAGGAGCGACCCGACGCCGGCCGAGCGGAGACGGCCGAGTGCCTCGGACAGGCTGGATGCCCGCTCGACGGCTACGCCGGCCGCCTCGAGCGCCGCGATCCGCGCCGCGGGCGCCTTGGGCGATGCCACAACGGTGGTGGGGGCCGTTCTCGCCGTTTGCACCAGGCGCAGCGACACGGGGACATCGCCGTCGGCGGCGAACACGACGCGACGAGGCGGTACTCGCGGCTGCAGCGGGCCCCGCACGGTGAGCGACGGGTCGTCCGTTCGGGCCGTCACGCCGCCCACGGCGATCGCGTCGAACCCGGCGCGCAGCCACTGGACGAACTCGCGCGCGGGCTCGCGCGAGAGCCAGCGCGAATGGCCGTTGGCGTCGGCGATGCGGCCGTCGATGGTGGTGGCGAGCTTGAGAGCGACGAATGGGCGGGACGGATCGCGCACCTGGTGGAGAAAGCTCGCGTTCTGCGCCGCGGCCCGATCCGCGAGGAGCCCGATCTCGACCTCGACACCGGCCGCGCGAAGCTGGTCGGCCCCGCCGGCGGCGACCGTATTCGGATCGGCGACCGCCATCACCACGCGGCCGACGCCGGCCGCGAGCACGGCGCCGACGCAGGGCGGCTGCTTGCCCTGGTGCGCGCACGGCTCGAGCGTGCATACGAGCGTGGCGCCGCGCGCCCGGGCGCCCGCCGCGGCCAGCGCCATCGGCTCTGCGTGGCTCCCGCCCCACTCCGCGTGCCAGCCTTCGCCGACCGGCTCACCGCCGGCGAGCACCACGGCGCCCACCAGCGGGTTCGGCTGGACCCTGCCCCACCCGCGCCACGCGAGCTCGATCGCGCGCGCCATGGCCTCGCGCTCGGTCACGCTCAGCGGTCGGCGAAGCGCACGGCGGGGCCGGCCCCGCGCCGGATCTCGCCGACGGGCCAGGTCGTGACGCCCGCGTCGCGTGCCGCCCGCCGCGCCGCGTCCACCGACTCCGGAGGCAGCACCGCGACGAGGCCGAGGCCGAGGTTGAACACCTCGCGCATCTCGTCGGTCGAGATGCCGCCGGCCTGCTGCAGAATGGCGAACAACCGCGGCCAGCTCCAGGACGTCGGGTCTACCACCGCCTCGCAACCGGCGGGCAGCACCCGCACGAGGTTGCCCGCGATGCCGCCGCCGGTAATGTGGGCCAGCGCGTGCACGCGCCGGATCACGGGCATCACGCTCGTGAAGTAGCTCTGGTGGACGGCCAGGAGCGCCTCGGCGACCGTGCGGCCGGTGTCGCCGAGCGGATCGTGGACGCCAAGCCTGAGCCGATCGAACAGGACGCGTCGGGCCAGCGTGTACCCGTTGGTATGGAGGCCGGTCGACGCGTAGCCCAGAAGAACGTCGCCCGGCGCCACCGCGTCGCCGTGGAGCGCCTCGTCCTCCTCCACCACGCCGATGATCGTGCCGGCGAGGTCGTATGTGCCGGGGCGGTAGAGCCCCGGCATCTGCGCCGTCTCCCCTCCGGCCAGCGCCATGCCGTGATTCCGGCATCCGCGGGCGATCCCGTCCACCAGGCCGGCGATCTGCTCAACTCCGAGGCCATCGCCCGCGACGTAGTCCATGAAGGCCACGGGAGTGGCGCCGTGAACCAGGATGTCGTTCACGCTGTGGTTGACCAGGTCCTCGCCCACGGTGTCGAATCGGCCGGCCTCGAGCGCGACGAGCACCTTGGTGCCCACGCCGTCGGTGCTGAGCACGAGCGTCGGCTTCCGCATGCCCGGCGGCACGCGCACCATCCCGCCGAAGGCGCCGACCTTGCCGACCGAGAGGGCGGTCCGGGTGCCGGCCACGGCCGCGCCGATCCGCGCCTTGGCCTCGTCGGCACGGGCAAGGTCCACCCCGGCGGCGGCATACTCGCCGGCCGAGGTCACGCGAGGGTCTCCGCCAGGCTCACGTGGGTGAGGTCCTCGAACGCCCGGACGCGCCGGCCCACGTCGGCCAGGGTAACGGGGTCGAAGCCGCGGATGCCGAACTGCTCGACCGCATAGCTGCCCATGGTCGCCCCGACCACCATCGCGCGCCGGATGTGCTCGTCGGACACGATGCCGGTGCGGGCGAGATAGGCCATGAACCCGCCGGCGAAGGCGTCGCCCGCGCCGGTCGGGTCGAATACGGTCTCAAGCGGATAGGCCGGGACGTAGAACGTGCGCGTGGGCTCGATGAGGAGAGCGCCGTGCTCGCCCTGCTTGATCACCACCCGCTTCGGGCCGTGCGCCAGGATCCAGCGGCCCGCGCGGTGGATGTTCCAGTCGCCGCTCAGCTCCCGGGCCTCGCCGTCGTTCACCATGAGCACGTCCACCCGCGCCAGCAGCTCCAGCAGGGCGGCCTTCTTGCTCTGGATCCAGTAGTTCATGGTGTCGCACACGACCAGCGTCGGCTGGGTCACCTGGCTCAGCACGCCGAGCTGGAGCTCCGGGTCGATGTTGCCGAGGAACAGGAATTTCGCCGAGCGGAAGGCGTCGGGCAGCTTGGGCTGGAAGTCGGCGAATACGCCGAGCCGGGTCTCGAGCGTCTCGCGGCTCTGGAGGTCGTAGGAGTACTTGCCCTTCCAGCGGAAGCTCTCGCCGTCGGCACGCTCCACGCCGCTCCAGTCGATGCCGCGGCTCGCCAGCCGCTCGAGCTCGGCGACCGGGTAGTCGTTGCCGACCACCCCGACCACCTGCACGGGGTGGAGCAGCGACCCGGCCACGCTGAAGTAGACCGCGGACCCGCCCAGCGCGTCCGCGGTCTCGCCGAACGGCGTGAAGATCGAGTCCAGCGCGATGCTGCCGACGACGAGCAGGCTCATCAGGTCACATCCGGTCGGGAGCGGAGAGGCCAAGCAGGGTGAGCGCGTTCGCGAGCACGATGCGGGCGGCGCGCGCGAGGAGCAGCCGGGCGTGCTCGGTGGCGGCACCCTCGGGCGCGCCCACCGCGCGCGTGTGGTGATACCACCCGTGCACCACCGTGGCGAGCTCGTGCAGGAAGACGGTGATCCGGTGCGGCTCCCGATCGCGCGCGGCCTTGTCCACGATCTCGGGGAAGGTCGCCAGCTTCTTGAGCAGCTCCACGTCCTCCGGCGCCGGCAGGTCCGCCAGGTCGAGCGGCCCGGCGACGTCTTGGGGCACGCGCTCCGCGGTCCGGAAGATGCCGCTCAGCCGGGCGTGCGCCATCTGCACGTAGAAGACCGGGTTCTCGTCGGTCTGCCGCTTGGCGAGGTCCACGTCGAAATCGAGCGGCGTCGCGCCCTTCCGCATGAGGAAGAAGTAGCGCGCCGCGTCCACCCCGACCTCCTCGTAGAGGTCGCGCAGGGTGACGAACTCGCCGCTCCGCTTCGACATCTTCACCTCTTCCCCGCCCCGCACCACCTTCACGAGCTGCACCAGCGCCACGTCGAAGAATTCCGGCGGATAGCCGAGGGCCGCGAGCACCGCGCGCATTCTGGGGATGTAACCGTGGTGGTCGGCGCCCCAGACGTCGATCACCCGGTCGAAGCCGCGGTCGTGCTTGTCGATGTGGTACGCGATGTCCGGAACCAGGTACGTGAAGCTGCCGTCGCTCTTGCGCAGCACGCGATCCTTGTCGTCGCCGAACTCGGTGCTCCGGAGCCAGAGGGCGCCCTCGGCCTCGAAGGTCAGGTTGCGCGCGCGGAGGAGTTCGAGCGCCCGCGCGACGCGGCCCGAGTCGTAGATGGCCTGCTCCGACGACATGACGTCGAACCGAACGCCGAACTCGGCCAGGTCACGATCCTGTTCCTGGCGTTGCAGCTCGAGCGCGGCGCCGCGGGCGCGCTGGATTCCCTCCGTCTCCGGCAGGTTGGCAAAGGCGGGCCCTTCCCGGTCGAGCAACTCGCGGGCGTTCTCCCGCAGGTACTGGCCGTGGTAGCCGCCCTCGGGAATGGACGCGGGCTGCCCGGCGAGCTCGCGCACCCGTGCCCAGAGGCTCTCTGCCAGGCGGTCGATCTGGACGCCCGCATCGTTGATGTAGAACTCGCGCGTCACCGCATGGCCGGTCCACTCGAGCAAGGCGGCGATCGCGTCGCCCAGGGCGGCGCCGCGGCCGTGCCCGACGTGGAGCGGGCCGGTCGGGTTGGCGGAGACGAACTCGACGTTGACCTTGAGGCCGGCGCCTGCCGTGGAGCGACCGTAGCGCGCGCCCTGCTCGAGGATGGCGCGATGGACCGCCGCGAGCTGATCCTGAGCCAGCCAGAAATTGATGAATCCCGGCCCCGCGATCTCGGTCCGAGCCACGAGCGCCGGCGAGAGGTTGAGCTCGTCCAGGACCCGCTGTGCGGTCTTCCGCGGGTTGGCGCGCTCGCGCCTGGCGAGGACCATGGCCAAGTTGGTGGCGAGGTCGCCGTGGCCGGCGTCGCGGGGGCGCTCGAGCACGAACTCGAGCCCATCGGCGCCGAACCGCGAGGCCACCCTCGCGAGCTCGGCGCGGAGCGCCTCGCTCACTCGGGAGCGGCCTTCCCGGAGGGGGGCTTGCCAGGCTTGGATTCGGATTTGGGCGCGGGCGCGGCATCTACCTTGGCGGAGCCGTCGGCCTTGCCGGACCGGTCGGACTTCGGCTCGGCGCCGGACTTGTCGGCAGCGGACTTCTCGGGTTCGTTCTTCCGCGGGCCCTTGCCGTCCTTGCCGTAGTCGGTGATGTAGAAGCCGCTGCCCTTGAAGACCAGCCCGGCTCCGCCCGAGATCCTGCGCGTAGCCGTCTTGCCGCACACCGGGCACTTGGTGCGGGGCTTGTCGGTCATCTTCTGGAACTTGTCGAACACGTGCCCGTCGGGACACTGGTACTCGTAGGTCGGCATCGGCGCTCGCTAGGTAAACGAAATCAGCAGCGAAAGTTAGCCGCGCTTCGCGCCCGGCTCAAGTCGGCACCGTGCCCGCTACGCCGCGCGGTAGATGCCCCAGACCTCGCGCAGGGCGTCGCTGATCTCGCCGAGCGTGGCCCGCGCGCGGACGGCGTCGAGGATGGCTGGCATGAGGGGCGTTCCCCCTCCGGCCGCGGCGCGCAGCGCCTCCAGCGTCCGGGTCACGGCCGAGCCGTCGCGACGGCGTCGGACCTCCGCCAGGCGAGACTGCTGCTGCGCCTCCAGCGCGGAGAAGTCGGGGGTCTCGATCGGGGGCGGCGCGGACGCGTCGGTGAAGCGGTTGACGCCGACGACGACCAGCTCTCCCGACTCCTGCGCCCGCTGGATCTGGTACGCGCTCCGCGCGATCGCCTCCTGGAAGAAACCGCGCTCGATGGCGCGGGCCGCGCCGCCGAGCGCGTCGACCTCCGCGATGAGCGCCCGCGCACCCGCCTCGATCTCGTCGGTAAGGCTCTCCACGTACCAGCTTCCGGCCAGCGGATCGACCACCCGCGGCACGCCGCTCTCGTAGCCCAGCACCTGCTGTGTCCTGAGCGCGAGCGTCGCGCTCTGCTCGCTGGGCAGGGCGAGCGCCTCGTCGTAGCCGTTGGTGTGGAGCGACTGGGTGCCGCCGAGCACCGCGGCGAGGGCCTGCACCGTCACGCGCACGACGTTGGTGAGCGGCTGCTGGGCCTGGAGCGTCACACCGCCGGTCTGGGTGTGGAAGCGGAGCCGCGCGGTCGCGTCACCGGCGCCGAACCGCTCGCGCACGAGGCGGGCCCACAGCCGGCGCGCGGCACGGAACTTGGCGGCCTCCTCGAACAGGTCGTTGTGGCTCGCGAAGAAGAAGGAGAGCCTTGGGCCGAAGGCGTCGACCGCGAGGCCGGCCTCGACCGCCACGCGCACGTACTCGAGCGCGTTGGCGAGGGTGAAGCCGACCTCCTGCACGGCGGTCGCCCCGGCCTCGCGCATGTGGTAGCCGCTGATCGAGATCGGGTTGAAGCTCATCCCCTCGTCGCTCACGAACCGGAAGATGTCGGCTACGAGGCGGAGCGAAGGCGCGGCCGGGTAGATGTACGTCCCCCGGGCGATGTACTCCTTGAGCACGTCGTTCTGCACCGTGCCGGTGAGCTTCGCGCGCGGGACGCCCTGCTCCTCGCCGACCACGACGTACATCGCGAGCAGGATGGCCGCGGTGGCGTTGATGGTCATGGAAGTGGACACCCGGTCGAGCGGGATCTCGCGGAACAGCTCGGCGAGATCGTCCACCGTGTCGATCGCCACGCCGACCCGGCCGACTTCGCCCTGCGCCATCGGGTGATCGGAATCGTATCCCATCTGCGTGGGAAGGTCGAACGCGGTCGAGAGGCCCATCTGTCCCGCCGCGAGGAGCTGCCGGAACCGGTGGTTGGTTTCCTGCGCGGTCCCGAACCCGGCGTACTGGCGCATGGTCCAGAGCCGGCCGGTATACATGTTGGGATAGACGCCGCGCGTGAAGGGGAACTCGCCGGGCCGGCCAAGGTCGACGTCAGGATCTCCGCGCCAGTCGTCGGGGCCGTACACGGGTCTCCGCACGCCGCGCCTCAGAGCGCCGGCTGCGAGACGGCGCCGCTGACCCGCGCGGAGGTGGACACCTGCCGGATCGTGTCCGCGACGAAGCCCACGTCCTCCCGGCTCCCGATGACGAGCGGCGTCCGCTGGTGCAGGTCGGTGGGAATGATGTCGAGGATCCGGTTCACGCCGTCGGTGGCGCTCCCCTCCGCCTGCTCGGCGATGAACGCCATCGGGCTCGCCTCGTAGAGCAGGCGGAGCTTGCCGCCGGGATTCCTGCTGTCGGCCGGATACAGGAAAACGCCGCCGCTGATCAGGTTCCGGTGGAAGTCGGCCACGAGCGAGCCGATGTAACGGCTGTTCTTGGGCGCGAGCCCGTCGGGGATGTCGCCCTTGAGCCCGCGGACGGCGGCCTGCACCGTGCGGTCCCACCGCCCGAAATTGCTTTCGTTGACGCTGTAGTACTTGCCGACCCGGGGCGTGACGATCCGCTCGTGCGAGAGCAGGAATTCGCCGATCGTGGGGTCGAGCGTGAAGCCGTGGGCGCCCTGCCCGGTGGTGTAGACCATCATGGTGCTCGATCCGTACATCACGTAGCCCGCCGCCACCTGCTGGCAGCCGGGCTGGAGCACGTCGGCCACGGTGCCGCGGCCTTCCATGCTCACCCGACGGTGGATGCTGAAGATCGTGCCTACCGCCGAATTCACGTCGATGTTGGAGGAGCCGTCGAGGGGATCGAACAGGACGGCGTACTTGCCGACCGGATAGTCCGGCGGCACCGGAATGATGTCTTCGTCTTCCTCGCTGCCCATCACGCAGACGCGGCCGGTATGCTTGAGACTGTTCTTGATGGTCTCGTTCGCCAGCACGTCCATCTTCTGCTGCTCCTCGCCCTGCACGTTCTTGGCGTTCTGGCTTCCCAGAATGTTCACCAGCCCTGCCCGCCGGATGGCCGCGGCAATGATCTTGGCCGCGAGCGCGATGTCGTACAGGAGGTTCGACAGCTCGCCCGTGGCCTCGGGGTAGCGCTCTTCCTGATCGAGAATGAACCGCTCGATGGTCGTGACCGACGTCAGCACGCAGCCCCCGGTGTCTTTGAGTGAACCCTCATCGTACGTCGTAGTCCGCGGCGCCCTGGCGCGACCGGACCGTCATGCGGCGGCCGTCGCTCTCGACGGTGATGGTTCCCTCCTGATCGGTGCGGTACACCGCGACGCCGTGCCGCCGCAGCCGGGCCAGCGTCTCGGGTGCGGGGTGGCCGTAGTCGTTCCGGCCGAGCGAGATCACGGCGACCGGTGGCGCCAGCGCGTCGAGCCATGCGTCGCCCGTGCTGCCCCGGCTCCCGTGGTGGCCGACCTTGAGCAGGTCCACCCGGCGAAGCCGCCCCGTCATGGATGACTCGGCCGGAAAACCGGCGTCGCCGGCGAGGAGCGCCTGAAAATCGCCGTACTCGACCAGCAGGACGAGCGAGTCCTCGTTCAGGTCCTCGCCCCAGTGAGCCCAGCCCGGCGTCGGGTGCAGCACGGTGAAGCGCACGCCGTCGAGGGCGAAGCGCTCACCCGCTCGCGCAGGGTGCCAGGGCACGCCGCCGGCGATCAGGCGGCCGAGAAAGTCGGTGTAGCGCGGGTCCACCGGATCGGCGCCCGGCTCGAGCACGAGACCCGCGGGCAGGCGGGACATCACCGCCGGAAGCCCGCCCAGATGATCGGCGTGCGCGTGGGAGACGATGGCCAGCGCGACCGACCGCGCGCCGTGACGCTGGAGGAACGGCGCGACCACTCTCCGGCCGGCATCCGCCCCGTCGCCGGCGGGGCCCGCATCCACCAGCACCCAATGTCCTGCGGGCGTGCGAATCGCCGCGGCGTCTCCCTGCCCAACGTCGAGAAAATGTAACGTCAGGTCGGCATCGCTGTCAGTCGCGCCCGAACGCAGGTGGCGGCCAAGCCCGACCCAGAGCGCGGCGGTGATGCACCAGCCCGCCCGACGCATCGCCTCTCCGCGCGTCGTATGAGCGCCGGTGACCCACAGGCCCAGTGCGAGCGTCAGCACCCATGCGCCCGTCATCGCGAAGTCGCCTGCGGTCACCAGCTGGTGGCCTCCGGGGACCGCCGCACCGGCCGACGCCAGCAGCTCGAGCAAATGAAGCAGGAGTCCAGCGCCCGCCGCGAACGGCCGCGCGAGACCCGGCGCGAGCGGGTATACCAGCAGCGAGACGAGCACGCCGGGGACGGCCACGGCCGCGAGCGGAATCGCGGCGAAGTTGAGCACGATGCCGACCGGCGCCACGGCCCCGAGCGACCACGCGGTGACGGGCGCCGTGGCCAGCGTCGCGCCGATGGACGATCCGAGCGTCCGCCATCCGAACGAGCGGCCGAGTGCGTGATCGGTCCAGCGGCTGAAGCGGGTGGCGCCCCAGAGCGCGGCGGCCGAGAGCCACCCGCCCAGGTCGAGGATCGCCCAGGGATCGATCAGCAGCACGGCGAGACAGGTCGCGACCAGCAGCTCGTCGGCCCGCACGTGGCGCTGGCGCACGCGGCAACGCGCGAGCACGACGGCGAGCGCGGCGGCCCGGGTCGCCGGCGCGGGCCACCCGATGAATGCCACGTACGTCGCGCCGACCAGCGCCGAGCCCACCAGCGCGACCTCCCGCCGGGCGCCGGCCATTCGGAGGACGAGGAAGACCCACGCGGCGATGAGACCGACGTGGAAGCCCGAGATCGAGAGGAGATGCACCAGCCCCGACTGGGCGAACCGATCCTGCAGGTCGCGGTCGATGGCGCCTCGCCGGCCCAGCATGAGCGCGTCGACCAGCGGAGCCCGGGTGCCGTACAGCGAGCGACTGGCCTCGCCAAGCATGGTGCGGAGCCGGGCGGCGAGGCTCGGAGTGCCGGCCGGCCGGTCGGCGCCGCGCACGACGAGCGTGCCGTCGGCGCGGTTCGCGACGCCGGCGCGCGGCACCCACGCTGCCTCGACTCGAACGACGAGCCCCGCGGCGGACGGGGCGCCGCGCGGCCATCGCGCGGCGACCTCGCCGCGGCAGCGCGCGCCGAGCG
>JAICJD010000156.1 GCA_025928645.1 Gemmatimonadales bacterium | reverse complement strand
CCGTTCACCGCGGTCGGCGCCAGCGCGACGGCCACGCTCACGCCGAACAACACCGTGGCCAACGCCACCAAGGGCGACCTGAGCAAGGTGCACACGGTGCCCGACCCGTACTACGTCGAGAGCAAGTATGAGGCGAGTACGGACCAGAAGGTGCTCAAGTTCGTCGGGCTGCCGCAGGACGCGATCATCCGGATCTACTCCGCCAGCGGCGTGCTGGTGCGGATGCTCGAGCATCATGGCGGCCAGTACAGCTCCACCAGCGCGTCGCAGGGCAGCGAGATGAACTGGGACCTCCGCAACCGCAACAACCAGGTGGTCGCCAGCGGCGTGTACTTCTTCCACATCGAGGCCGGCGACGCCCGCAGGGTGGGTCGCTTCACGGTCGTGAACTTCGCGCAATAGGCATCGAACGGGGCGGACCGCCTGGCCCGCCCCAACCTCCAGGAGAACGAACATCATGGTGAAGCTTTCAACGCCTGGGTGGCTGCTGGCCTTCGGCCTGTTGAACGCGGTTCCGGCCGGCTTGGCGGCGCAGAACACCACAGGGCAGCCGGTGGGCCAGGAGGACAACACCTCCTACGGCACCACGTCGGCCGAGTTCCTGCTCCTCGGCGCCGGCGCGCGCGGCACCGCCCTCGGCGGGTCGTTCGCGGCCATCGCCAGCGACATCAGCTCGCTCTACTACAACCCCGCCGGCGCGGCGCTGCTCGACCGCCCGGGGGTGATGGTGGGCACCTACGACTACGTCGCCGATACCCGCTATTCGTGGGGTGGCGTGGCCTTCCCGCTCTCGGGCGGCGCCCGGACCATCGGGTTCCAGATCGGCACCTTCGGGTTCAAGGACCAGCCCATCTACACCGAGGATCAGCCCGACGGCACCGGCGGCACCTACTCGGTGAACCAGACCTTCATCGGCGGCACCTTCGCCCAAAACTTCTCCGACCGGTTCTCGGCCGGCATCACGGCCAAGTACGTGGACGACCGGCTCGGCACCGTGAGCGGCAAGGCGTTCGCCGTGGACTTCGGCACCAACTTCCACGCCTCGCTCAACAACCACCCGGTGAAGTTCTCGTTCGTGCTCGCCAACCTGGGCTCGAACCTGAACTACTCGGGCACCGGCTTGCAGGGCGACGTGCAGCGCACCCCGATTCCGGGCGAAGATCCTACGCCCACGCTGCCGCAGCAGGCCAACCTGCTCACCAAGGACTTCCCGCTTCCGACCACCTTCCGCGTCGGGCTGGCCTACGACGTGATGACCGGCCAGAACAACCGGCTCACCATGCTCGGCGACTTCAACCAGCCGAACAACAACAAGCCGGGCTTCGTGGTGGGCAGCGAGTGGATGTCCAACAGGATCGGCGGCTCGAATTTCGGGTTCGCGCTCCGGGGGAGCTACAGCTACACCGGCGCCAACAGCCTCGATCCGCAGACCTCGCAGACCGGGCTCAGCGACGAGGAGAACCTGCAGGGCCTCGCCTTCGGCGGCGGCCTCATGTACGGGCAGGAGAACGGGTTCTCGCTCGGGCTCGACTACGCGTACAAGTATCTCGGTGTCCTTGGCCCGACCAACTTCTTCAGCTTCTCGCTGGGATGGTAGGCGGGTCCGCTTCAGCAGGGGTGCAGTAACGCTATGCTGGCAGTCCGTTGGGCGGCCCTGATGGGCCTCGCAGTCCTGGCGCAGGCCGAGCAGCGTCCGGCCGCGCCCGAGTCGCCACTCATCCTCCGCGCGGTGCGCTCGTACCGCGCGGAGCAGCATCGAACCGAAGTCACGGCGTTCCTCCAGGTGCCGTACATGATCCTGGAGCCGACGTCCGACAGCGCCGGCGGGCTCAGCTACAGCATCACGGTCAAGGTGACCGACTCGACCGGTCTGGCGCTGCTGCAGCAGTCGTGGCAGAACCACGCGCCCGAGACTATGCGGCAGCCGCAGGCCTTCGGCGTGGAGACGGTGCGGTTCTCGCTCGCGCCCGGCCGCTACAAGCTCGACGTGGGCGTCAAGGACTCGGTCTCCGGCCGCACCGTGGACCAGACCGTGGACATCCAGGGGTTCGACTCGACGCCCCCGGCGTCCGACCTCCTGCTCTCGCCCAGCATCCGGCCGGCCACCGCGGACGACACCGTGCCGCGGCCCGCCGAGCTCCGCTGGGGCAAGATGCTGGTCACCGCGGCGGCCAGGCTGCAGCTCACGCCGCTGCGCTCGATGGCCTACTACCTGATCGAGGCGTACTCGGGGCCCGCGGCCGAGGGCACCATGTCGCTCAAGGTGGTGGACTCGACCGGCAAGCCGCTCACCACGACCCCGCCCACCAAGATCCAGGTGCCGGCCGGCGGCGGGGTGCTCAAGGGGGAGCTCGACCTGACTGGTCTGCCGGCCGGGCATTACGTGATGAAGGCAGAGGTCAAGCTGGGCGGGCAGACGGTGGAGCGCACGGCCGATTTCGCGATGGCCGGCCTCGACCAGACGCTCAGCAGGGACGTCGCCCGGCGGGAGGCCGCCCGGGTCACCGACGCGGGCTACTTCGACGAGATGACGGGGCCTCAGCTCGACGACGCCAAGGAGCCGTTGCAGCTCATCGCCAAGTCGGGTGAGCTGTCGCCCTGGAAGGACGACCTGAGTCTCCGGGCCAAGCGGCGGTTCCTGGCCGAGTTCTGGACCCGGCGCGATCCGACGCCCGGCACGGTCGTGAACGAGGGCCGGCAGCGGTTCTACGACGCCATCGCCTTCGCCGACCGGAATTACTCGGAGCACGGCCGCGCGGCCAGGCCCGGATGGAAGACCGACCGGGGGCGGGTGTTCGTCCGGAACGGCAAGCCCGACGACGTGCTCTCGCGGCCCGCGGCGGGCCGGTCGCCGCCGTACGAAGTGTGGCACTACACGACGGGGAAGAACCGGTACTACATCTTCCTCGATCGCGCGGAAGGCCTCGGCGACTACCAGCTCATCGCGAGCAACGACGTTCAGGAGCAGAGCCTCCCGAACTGGCAGCAGTTGATGCACAAGGAAGACGCGATCATCGACATCAGCCGGTTCCTCGGCATCGAGCTGGAGACCGGCGCAGGCGACGGGATCCGCCAGTAGCGTCGCAGTCCTACATGCCCTTCGAACGAGGTGCGAGGTATGAATCGCTTGACATCTGGTACGGTATCACTGTTCGCCCTGCTCCTGGTGGGCGCTTGTAACAACGATCCGACGTCCGACTTGAACGTCGGCCAGGTCGCCCGGATCGACGCCGAGCCCTCGACGTTGAACGTCACGCACGGGAAGACCCTCAAGTTCAAGGTCTCGGCCGTGGACGCGGCTGGAAACCCGGTGGAGTCCGCCTACGAGGTGACCAACCCCGGCACGGGCATCAGCGTGGTGCGGGATTCCTCGTTCTTCCCGATCTTCGTCGGAGACGCCAACACGCTCAGCGTGCCGCCGGTCGCTACGACCTTCCAGTACATCGTGACCGGTACCGACCTCACGAGCACGAGCATCACAGTCTCGGCAGGCGGCAAGGACGTCACGATTCCAGTGATCGTGCTCCCGGATCCGACGGTCGACACCGTCCAGGCTACCGCCACGCAGACCAGCGCGAGCGCGTTGGACCCCATCACCATCACCCTCCCGGCTCCCTACCAGCTCGGGGAGGGTTCGACCGTGGCGTCGGACATCGGGCCCGGCCTCATCCTCTCGGCGAGCGGCAACACCATGCAGGCCTTGCTGGCGCCCGGCTCTACCCTGGCGGTCGCGAGCGGAGCAAACGTTCCGTACGCGTCCAACATCCCGTTGTCGAACCCCATCGTCGCGGCAGTGTCCGTGGATGCCAACAGCCTCGCGGGGAGCGACGACCCGAATACGGCGCCGACGATCAATCTGACGCCGGCTGACGGAAGCCTCGGTGGGATCGCCGATGCCGGCACGTTCACGGGGGCGGATATCACCGGCGACGGAGGCGTCGGCGCCCAGTACTACAAGTTCACCGTGGCGACAGCCGGGGACTATACGTTCACCCTGAACTGGCTGGGCGCTGCCGACCTCGATCCGGTGGTCTGCTTCGACGCGGCGTGCAGCGACGGTGCGTTTGCCGGCACTGGCGTCGATCAGCCTGAGCAGGGAACGCTGACGCTCGATCCCGGTACGTACTACTATGTGGCCGTCCTGTTTGCTGGTGCGCCGGAGGGATTTACGATTTCTGCCGCCCCGGCGGTGCCGGAAGCCGCCGCCCGTGCGGTGCCGGTGTCGCTCAAGGCGGTGCGGAACGGCACTCGTCTGTTGAGCCACCGGCCCAGGTAACTGTCCAATCGGACAGCGCTTCGATCGACGGCCCCCGCGAACGCGGGGGCCGTTCGTTTTCCCGGGCGAGTGGAAGTGGAGGGCGGACGCCCCGTCCTCGACGGGCGCTCGTCGTTTCATCCACCCGACGTTAAACTAGGGCCTCAAGCTGCGCGATACTTGCGGGCCCTTCGCTCGACGGCGGTTCAAGTTCCGCCTCTCCTTTGCCCTGCCATTACGCGGCCGGCCGGACGTCGGTCGGCGGGGTGCCGCCCTCCGGCGATTCGCCGCCCGGTGCGTCACCGGGTGAACGCCGATCCGACGTCAGGCTGCTGGCGAGAGCTCATTGGCGACCCGTGCGAGTGGGTGGGGTCAGGCGGGCAGGCTAGCAGGCGAGCGGGAAACAGCACACCATTGCCGGCTTCGGTGTGCTGTTCCTGCTCGCCCGCTCGCCTACCCGAGCTCCGATGCCCCCGCCGCCTCCACCACCCCCGCCGGCTCCCGGAACTGCCGCCGATACAGCCGCGCGTAAGTCCCGTCCAGCGCCAGCAGCTCCGCGTGCGTGCCTTCCTCCACGATCCGGCCGCCGTCGATCACCACCAGCCGGTCCGCCCGCTGCACCGTGCTCAGCCGGTGCGCGATGATGAGCGTCGTCCGGCCCACCAGCAGCTTCGCCAGCGCGTCCTCGATCAGCCGCTCGCTCTCGGTGTCCAAGTTGCTGGTGGCCTCGTCCAGGATCAGCACCGCCGGGTCCTTGAGGATCGCCCGCGCGATCGCCACCCGCTGCCGCTGCCCGCCCGAGAGCTTCACCCCCCGCTCGCCCACCAGCGTGTCGTACCCCTGCGCCAGGCGCTCGATGAACTCGTGCGCGTGCGCCGCCCGCGCCGCCGCCTGCACGTCCCCCTCGCTCGCCCTCGGGCGGGCATAGGCGATGTTCTCCCGCACCGTCCCGCTGAACAGCGCCGGCTCCTGCGGAACGATCCCCACCGCGCCGCGGAGATCGGCCAGCACCAGCGAGCGGATGTCGATGCCGTCCAGCGTGATCCGCCCGCCGTTCACGTCCCAGAACCGGGGCAGCAGCGACACCAGCGTGGTCTTCCCCCCGCCCGAGGGCCCCACCAGCGCCACCACCTCGCCCGGCGCCACCCGGAGCGAGATCCCGTCCAGCGTCGGCGGCAGCTCGGCGTCCGGCAGGTAGCGGAAGGTGACGTCCTCGAACGCCACCCGGCCCCGCACCGGCTTCGGCAGCTCCACCGGCTCGTCCGGGTCCGCGATCGCCGGGTGCATCTCCAGGATCTCGAACACCCGCTCCGCCGCGCCCACCGCCTCCTGGTAGTTGGTAAACGAGGTGGCGAGCGCTCCGATCGAGGCCGCGATGGTGATGGTATATAGGAGGAAGCCCACCAGCGCGCCGGCGGTGAGCTTGCCGTCCAGCACCAGGAGCCCGCCCTGCCACAGCACGAACACGATCCCGGCGAAGGTCGAGAAGGTGAGCATCCCGAAGAACACGCCGCGCACGTGCGCCCGCTTGAGCGCGGTGCGCACGCTGAGCCTGATCCGGTCGCCGTAGCGCGCCCGCTCCGCCGGCTCCTGCACGAAGCTCTGCACCGTCCGGATCTGCGCGAACGCCTCCTCCGCCACCGCGCTCGCCTCGGCGACCAGGTCCTGCACGCCGGTCGTCATCCGCCGGAGCCGCCGCCCGAACACCAGCGCCGTCCCCACCACGATCGGCGCGACGAGCAGTGCCGTGAGCGTAAGCCGAGGCTGCAGCCAGGTGAGCAGCACCACCCCGCCGATGAGCGCGATCACCTGCCGGGCGAACTCGGAGACCTGGTGGCTCAGCACGCTCTGGAGCAGGCCGATGTCCACCGTGAGCCGGCTGGTGAGCTCGCCCGTGCGCCGGTCGGCGAAGAAGCCGGGCGGCATCTCGAGCAGCTTGCCGAACAGCTCGCGCCGGAGCCCCGCCACCGCCTTCTCGCCGGCCGCGCTCAGGAGATAGGCCTGCAGGTAGTTGAGCACCGCCTGCACGCAGAACAAGGCGACCAGGCCGGCCGCGATCCGGTCGAGCATGGTGCGGTCGCGGTTCACGAACGCCGCGTCCAGCAGGTACTTCACGACCATGGGGAAGGCGAGCCCCGCGAGCCCGCTCAGCACCAGGGCGACCGTCGCCCCGGCCAGAATGCCGCGGTACGGGCGGACCCGCGGCCAGAGCCGGGTGAGGCGGCCGGGCTTGGGGAGACGCCGGCGGCTCCGCGGCGGCGCGTCGGGATCCGGCATGATCGGGGCGGGCGGGGTGATGGGCGTCGAGGACATCGGACTCAAGCTCGGCGTGTCGGCTTCGGACTCACCGGGGGGATCGCGACGCACAGCGGGGAAGGGCCGCGGGGCCGGAGCTCCTCCGGGCCGCTGCGGAACGCTCTGGTACGGAGCCCGGGCAAACTGCGCCCGGTCTCCTCCCCGGCGCGTTCCAACGCGTCCCTCCGGAGCCCCGACCCCTCGGCCCCTCCCCGCTGCCCAGCATATGAGCTCAGCGTGACTCCATAAGCTCGGAAACATCTCCGGGCTGAATCTGCGTGAGGATCACTCAGGAAACCGTTCCGCTCCGTGCTGCCGGCGCTGCTCAGTGGTGCACGTGCTCCGCTGCCGGCAGCGCCGTCTCAGGCCCCGCCTCGGGCCCCGCCGCCTCGGCCGCCGCCGCCGTCGCCCCTGCTGGGGTGACGGCCGCCTCGCTCACCCCGGCGCCCGGCCCGTCGTTCCCTCCCAGGATGATGACCCGCTCCGCCGCGGTGGCCGCGCGCGACCACGGCAGCGCCCGATCCACCCCCATCGCCGCGAACAGCAGCGCCAGGTAGAGCAGCGAGTAGCGGTACATCTGCCACGCCACCGGCGTCACCGACCGCTCGCGCATGAGCCGGACGCAGTACCAGAGCAGCCGGGCGCCCAGCAGCACGGCGGCCACCAGGTAGAACGGACCCAGCGCGCCGAAGAAGGTCGGCATGACCGTGAGCGGCAGCAGCATCAGGGTGTACACCAGCATCTCGTACTTGGTGCGCGCCTCGCCCCGGACCACCGGCATCATCGGGATCCCGGCCCGGGCGTAGTCGGCCTGCTTGATGAGGGCGAGCGCCCAGAAGTGGGGCGGGGTCCAGTAGAAGATGATGGCGAACAGGTACACCGCGGCCAGGTCGATCCGGCCGGTCATCGCCGCCCAGCCGACCAGCGGGGGGAACGCGCCCGCCGCCCCGCCGATCACGATGTTCTGCTCGGTCCGGCGCTTGAGCCAGACCGTATAGATGAAGACGTAGAACAGCAGCCCCGCGAGGGCGAGCCAGGCGCTGAGCGGGTTGACCCGGAGCCAGAACAGTGCGAACGCCGCCGCGCCGAGGCTGATGCCGAACGCGAGGCCCGCCGCGGGCGAGACCCGGCCCGAGGCGATCGGCCTGAGGCGGGTGCGCGCCATCCGGGTGTCGATGTCCCGGTCGAACCACATGTTGATCGCGTTCGCGCCGCCGGCCATCAGGTAGCCGCCGATGAGCACCCAGAAGATCTGGCTCGGGGTCGGGAGGCCGGCGGGGTGATGAACATCGGCGCGATCGTGGTGACCAGCAGCAGCGAAATGATCCTGGGCTTCGTCAGCGTCACCAGATCTTTGGCGAGCGACGGACGCTTCGGGGCTTGCAGGGGAGCGCGGCCGGGCCGAGGCTCCTCCGGGGCGCTGCGGAACGCTTCGGGTCGGAGCCCGGGCAAACTGCGCCCGGTCTCCTCGCCTGCGCGTTCCAACGCGCCCCTCCGGAGCCCCAGCCCGTCCGCGCCGCCCGGCCCTCT
>JAICJD010000126.1 GCA_025928645.1 Gemmatimonadales bacterium | reverse complement strand
GTGGGCGTCGCCTGGAGCCGCCGGGTGAGCGCGCTGGCCGACCTCATCGAGCTGCTCGACCCCGCCTCGCTCGTCATCTGGACGGCGGACCGCGGCCTGCACGATGCCGTCCGGGCCGCCACCGCGCTCGACGAGCGGAGCATCCGGCTCGCCACCGGCGACGCGCCGGCGGCCGACACCGTCATCGCGCTCGACCTGCCGACGGCCGCGCGGCTCGGGCAGCTCGCCGCGTCCGGCGAGGTCGTCCTCCTGGTACCGCCCGGCACGGAGCCGTACGTCGAGCGGCTGGCCGCGCCGCGGCGGCCGCTCCGGCTCCCCGGCGCGCTCGAGGCCGCCACGACAGCGGCGGCCGCCCGCCGCGCGGCCATCGTGCGCGCGCTGGACGGCGGCGCGCCCGAGCGCGCGCTTCACATTCTCGCGCCGCTGTTCGAGCGGCACGACCCGGCCGCGGTGGCCGCCGCGCTGTACGAGCTCTGGACCAGCGCGGCCGGCGCCGGCGCGCCCGCGGCGCTGCCGGACATTCCGGCGACGGCGCGAGTGTATGTGGGGGTGGGCAAGAAGGACGGCGCGACGGTGAACGATCTGGTGGCCGTTCTCGCCAAGGAGGTGCGGTTGGAGCGCGGGAAGATCGGACGGGTGGAGCTGCGGGACGGCTTCTCGCTGGTCGAGGTGCCGGCACAGGAGGCCGAGCGCGTGGCCACCGCGCTCAACGGCACGACCATCCGCCGCCGGAGGGTGACGGCGCGGGTGGATCGCGGCGGCCCCGCGCGTCCGCCGGCGCCCAGGGGCGGCGGCGCGCGCCGTCCGGGGCGGCCGCCCGAGCGCTAGCGTTTGCGGTTGAGCCGGTCCTTGAGCACCCGGCCGGCGCGGAAGGCGGGCACCATCGACGCCCTGATGGTCATGGACTTCCCGGTGCGCGGATTGCGCGCCTCCCGCCCCGCGCGGCGCCGAAGCTCGAAGCTGCCGAAGCCGCTGATCGCCACCTTGCCGCCCCGCTTGAGCTCGCTCGCGATGACCCCGTCCGGCGCGAAGAACAGATCGGTGATCTCGGCCGCACGCGCGCGCGTGATCTCGAGCCGCTTGGCGACGGCGCCGATCAGCTCCTGCTTGTTCACGGGGCGGCTCCTTGCGTGAGGCGCGACGAATATCGCCGCGCGCCGGAACGCGCCGCAAGGCCGCTGGCGCCGCGGACGCCGCCCTCTAAATTCTCGTCCTCGCCCCGACACCCTGGAGATGGTGGATGCACTACGGCTCGCACCCCGGCTGGATCGAGGTGATCAGCGGCGTGATGTTCGCCGGCAAGAGCGAGGAGCTGATCCGGCGGGTACGCCGCGCGATTATTGCGCGCCGGCGCGTGCAGGTGTTCAAGTCCCACCTCGACAGCCGCTATACCGGCCTCTACTCGGTCGCGAGCCACGACGGCACGGAGCTCGACGCCTCGCCGGTCGACTCGGCGGCGGAGATCCACCGGCTGGTGCGGCCCGACACGCAGCTCGTCGCGATCGACGAGGCGCAGTTCCTCGACCCGGACATCGTTTCCGTCGCGACGCTGCTCGCCCGGCGGGGCGTCAGGGTGGTCCTGGCCGGGGTGGACACCGACTTCCGGGGGGAGCCGTTCGGCGCCATGGGCGAGCTCATGGCCGTGGCCGAGCTGGTGGACAAGCTGCAGGCGATCTGCGTGGTGTGCGGCGATCCCGCCTGCCGCAACCAGCGTCTCCTCAACGGCAAGCCGGCGCGGTACGACTCGCCGACCATCATGGTGGGCGGCCGGGAAAGCTACGAGGCCCGCTGCCGCCACTGCCATCAGGTGCCCCGGCGCGACGAAGACCAGACCGCGCTGCTCTGACACGACGCCGATGCTCAACGTGGCGCTCACGGGCAACATCGCGGCGGGGAAGTCCACCGTCGCCGCGCTGTTCGAAGCCTGGGGCGCCACGCTCATCGACGCCGACCGGCTGGTGCGCGAGGCGCAGGCACCGGGCAGCCCGATCCTTGCCGCCATCGCGGCGCGGTTCGGCGACGAGGTGCTGGACGCGGGCGGCAGGCTCGATCGGGCCGCGCTCCGGCGGCGGGTGCTCGCGGAGCCGGCGGCGCTCGCGGATCTCAACCGGCTGGTCCATCCCGAGGTGTTCCGGCGGCGCCGCGCGCTCGAGCAGGCCGCGCGCGCACGGGGCGATCGCATCGTCGTGAGCGACATCCCGCTGCTGTTCGAGGCGTCCGACCCGAGCGAGTTCGACGTCGTGGTGCTGGTCGACGCGCCGGCCGAGCTGCGCCGTGCGCGGCTCCTCCGCGAGCGGGGGCTCGAGCCCGTCGAGGCCGATCGTCTGCTCGCCGCGCAGGCGCCGAGCGGACCCAAGCGCGCGCGCAGCACGTTCGTCATCGACAACGACGGCGACCGCGCCGCGCTCGAGGCCCGCAGTCGCGACGTGTGGGGCCGTCTCGTGGCGCGCGCGCGCGCTTGACCTCGCCACCCGCCCCGCCTATCCTCCCTCGCGCGTCCCGAGCCCACGAGCGTCACGTGTCCAACGTCCCCGACGATCTCCAATACACCGCCGAGCACGAATACGTCGCCCGGACCGGCGATCCCGCGGTGGTCCGGGTGGGCATCACCGACTACGCGCAGGGCGAGCTGGGCGACGTCGTCTTCGTGAACCTGCCGACGCCCGGACAGCGGCTCGAGACGCACGAGTCGTTCGGCACGATCGAGGCGGTGAAGGCGGTGTCGGAGCTGTACAGCCCGCTCGCCGGCGAAATCGTGGAGGTCAACGGCGCGCTCGAGAGCGATCCGGCGGCGGTGAACCGCGATCCCTACGGCGCCGGCTGGATGGTGAGCCTCCGGGTCGATCCCAAATCCCTGAGCGGGCTGCTCTCCGCGTCGGCATATCGGTCGCACATCGGAGAGTGATTCTCGCGGGAGGGATGGTCGCTGTGGGCAGGAATCCGCTGTGCACTCTCCGTAGCCATCTCGACGATGCCCCGAGCACGTGGTCTCGGGGCTTTTTTGTGGCCGGGTGCGCGCGGGATGAAGGCCCGGCCGGGACGCCGACTGCTGAATCACAGAGTATCCGGAGCACACTCTCCCTATGACGACCACCCTGCCCCCCACCGCCAGCCCCCCTGAAACTGACGTCCTGCACCCCGGCCACTTCGCCTACCGGCACATCGGGCCCCGGCGCAAAGACCTCGCCGAGATGCTGCACACGGTGGGCTACGGCTCGCTGGACGAGTTCATCGACGCCGTGGTTCCCCCGGACATTCGGCTCAGGCGCCCGCTCGCGCTGCCGCCGGGTCGGAGCGAGCGCGAGGTGCTGCAGGCGCTCCGCGGCCTCGCCGGGATGAACCGGGTGTTCCGCTCGTACATCGGCCTGGGGTACGCCGGCACCTTCGTGCCGCAGGTGGTCCAGCGGAACGTCCTGGAGAACCCGGGCTGGTACACGGCGTACACACCGTACCAGGCGGAGATCTCGCAGGGCCGGCTCGAGGCGCTGCTCAACTTCCAAACGATGGTGTCGGACCTCACCGGCCTCGAGGTGGCGAACGCCTCGCTGCTCGACGAGGCCACCGCCGCCGCGGAGGCCATGCACCTCACGCTGGCGGTGAGCACCACGAAGGAGCCGCCGGTCTATTTGGTCGACGAGTACTGCCACCCGCAGACCATCGCGGTGGTCCGGACCCGGGCGGAGGCGCGCGGCGTGCGGGTGGACGTGGGCGAGCCCGAAACCTTCGCCTTCGGACCCGGGGTGATCGGCGCGCTGGTACAGTATCCCGCGACCGACGGCGCGGTGCGCGACTTCCGGCGCCTGAGCGAGCGGGCGCACGCGGAGGGGGCGCTGGTGACCGCCGCGGCCGATCTCCTCAGCCTCACGCTGCTGCTGCCGCCGGGGGAGTGGGGCGCCGACATCGCGGTCGGCAACAGCCAGCGCTTCGGCGTGCCGATGGGATACGGCGGGCCGCACGCGGCCTTCTTCGCGACCCGCGACCGCTACAAGCGCCACCTGCCCGGGCGGATCATCGGGGTCTCGCGCGACCGGGACGGGCGTCCCGCGCTGCGCATGGCGCTCCAGACCCGCGAGCAGCACATCCGCCGCGACAAGGCGACGAGCAACGTCTGCACCGCGCAGGTGCTGCTCGCCGTCATGGCGAGCATGTACGCGGTGTACCACGGGCCGGACGGGCTCCGCCGCATCGCGGAGCGGGTGCACGCCCGCACCGTCCTGCTGGCGAACGCGCTCCGGCGGCTCCGGTACCGCGTGGTGCACGACGCCTACTTCGACACGCTCTGCGTCGAGGTGCCCGAGTGGGCGCTGCCCCGCCTGCTCGACGCGGCCCGGACCCGGATGATCAACCTCCGGCCGCTGCCGCCCACGCGCCTGTGCATCGCGCTCGACGAGACCGTCACCCTGGGCGACCTGGCGGACCTCATCTCGGTGTTCTCGCTGAACGAGGCGCTGCCGTTCATGCTGGAGGACATCGGCCGGCTGCCCGACCGGGCCATCCCCGCCGCGCTCGAGCGGCGCACGGCCTACCTCGCGCATCCGGTGTTCCACCTGCATCACTCGGAAACCGAGATGCTCCGCTACATCAAGCGGCTCGAGGCGCGGGACCTGTCGCTCACCAGCGCGATGATCCCGCTCGGCTCGTGCACCATGAAGCTCAACGCGACGACCGAGATGATGCCCGTGAGCTGGCGCGAGTTCAACCGGCTGCACCCGTTCGCGCCTCGCGACCAGGCCGCCGGCTACGACCTCATGTTCCGGCAGCTCGAGTATCAGCTCGCCGAGATCACGGGGTTCGCGGCGGTGTCGCTGCAGCCCAACGCGGGGTCGCAGGGCGAGTACGCCGGACTCCTCGTGATCCGCGCCTGGCACCGCTCGCGCGGCGACGCGCACCGCACCACCTGCCTCATCCCGATGTCGGCCCACGGCACCAACCCGGCGAGCGCGGTGATGGCCGGCATGCAGGTCGTGCCGGTGCGGAGCGACGAGCACGGCAATGTGGACCTCGCGGATCTCCGGGCGAAGGCCGCGGCGCACCGCGACACGCTCGCGGCCCTCATGGTGACGTATCCCTCGACGCACGGGGTGTTCGAGAGCTCGATCCGCGAGATCTGCGCCGCCGTGCACGAGCACGGGGGGCAGGTGTACATGGACGGGGCCAACATGAACGCGCAGGTGGGCCTGTGCCGGCCGGGCGACATCGGCGCGGACGTGTGCCACCTCAACCTGCACAAGACCTTCTGCATCCCGCACGGCGGCGGCGGGCCGGGCATGGGGCCGGTCGGCGTCGCCGGGCACCTCGCGCCCTTCCTGCCGGGGCACCCGATCGTGGATCTCGACCACGACCAGGCCTGCGGCACGGTGAGCGCGGCGCCGTGGGGCAGCGCCTCGATCCTGCCGATCTCGTGGGCCTACATCGCGCTCATGGGCTACGACGGCCTCACCGAGGCGACCAAGATCGCGATCCTCAACGCCAACTACATCGCGCGGCGGCTCGAGCCGCACTACCAGGTGCTCTACACCGGCCCCCACGGTGTCGTGGCGCACGAGTGCATCATCGATACCCGGCCGTTCAAGGCGTCGGCCGGGGTGGACGTCGAGGACATCGCCAAGCGGATCATCGACTACGGGTTCCACCCGCCGACGGTCTCGTTTCCGGTGGCGGGCACCCTCATGATCGAGCCCACCGAGAGCGAGTCGAAGGAGGAGCTCGACCGCTTCTGCGACGCGCTCATCGGCATCCGCGAGGAGATCCGCGAGATCGAGGACGGGCGCGCCGACCGCCAGCAGAACCTGCTCACCAACGCGCCGCACACGCTGGAGCAGGTGATCGCCGACGGGTGGGACCGGCCGTACCCGCGGGAGCGTGCCGCCTACCCGTCGCCCGCGGTCCGCGAGCACAAGGTGTGGCCCACGGTGGGCCGGATCGACAGCGCGTTCGGCGACCGGAACCTGGTCTGCGTGTGTCCGCCGATGGAGGCGTACCGATAGCCGACGCGGGCCGCATGGGCGGCTCCTACCGGCTCTGGTGCGATCCGCGGCCCCGCCCGGGCTGGCTCAACATGGCGATCGACGCCGCCCTCCTCGAGCGCGCCCGCGGCGGCGAGCGCTGGCTCCGGCTCTACGCCTGGGAGCCGACCCTGTCCTTCGGCCGCCACGAACCCGCGGCACGCCGGTACGACCGCCGCGCCATCGAAGCTTCCGCGATCCCGGCGGTCCGCCGCCCGACCGGCGGACGCGCAGTCTGGCACGCCGGCGAGGTGACCTACGCCGTGAGCGCGCCGGCCGCCTCGCTCGGCGCCCTGCGCGAGGCCTACCGCGACATCCATTTCGTGCTCCGCGATGCGATCCGCCGCCTCGGGGCGCCGGCCGAGCTGGCGCCGGCGCGGCGCGCGAGCGCGCGCGATGGTGCGAGCACCGCGCTGGACGCAGGGGCGTGCTTCGCGGGCTCGGCCGGCGGCGAGGTCCTGATCGGCGGACGAAAGGTGGTCGGGAGCGCCCAGCTTCGGCACGGCGGCGGGCTGCTCCAGCACGGCAGCGTCCTGCTCGACGGTGATCAGGCGCTCGTGGGCCGCGTTACCCTGGGGCAGGCGCCGCCGGATCGCTCCGTGCTGCTCCGTGAAGCGCTCGACCGGCCGGTCGAATGGGGCGAGGCCGCCGCGGCCATCGCGGCCGCCGCTGCCGAGGCCTGGGGCCCCGCAGACATGACCGCCGGCGTGGATCCCATCCTGGCCCGGGCCGCCGAGCTGGGAGAACGCTTTCGCTCGCCCTCGTGGACCTGGGCGGGCACGTGGCCGGCTGACGCAATTCGGTCACCCTGCTAGATTTTTGCGACACCCCCTCTGCATCGCTCACCCGGAGCCCTCGTGACGCGCTGGACGCTCGGAGCCTGGCTCGGTGGCCTCGCCGCGACCGCGACGACCCTCGGCACGCCGCCCGCCCGCGCGCAGGCCGCGCGCGACCCTAGCGCCGCCGTCATCGCCACCGGCGCCGAGGCCTCGGTCCCGGTGCCGACGCTGATGGAAGGCGCGCTGGCCTCGACGGCGAACACCGACGTCGCGGATCAGCTCTTCCTGCACCTCGCGGAGCTCGGGCCGACCCTGATGACCTCGGGCGATCGCGCCTTCGAGCCGGCGCTGGCGCGGAGCTGGACCCGGCGCGACTCGGTAACGCTGGTGTTCGACTTGGACCCGCGGGCAACCTGGCACGACGGCGCTCCGGTCACCGCCAACGACGTGGTGTTCACGTTCCGGCGCGCCCGCGACCCCGCGGTGTCCACCCGGCTCGCCGGCGTGCTCCGCCACATCGTGAGCGTGACCGCCGAAGGCGAGCGCCGTGTCGTCTTCCGGTTCGCGTATCCCTACGCCGAACAGCTGTACGACGCCGTGTTCCACGTGGCGCCGATTCCCGAGCACCTGCTCGGCAGGCTGCCGCCTGCCGCGCTCGCCACCTCGGCCTACGCGCAGGCGCCGATCGGCAGCGGCCCGTACCGCTGGGTCCGGCGCCTGCCCGGCGAGTACGTGGAGCTGGCCGCGAACGAGAAGTTTTTTCTCGGCGCGCCCGCCATCAAGCGGGTGTTCTTCCGGCTCGCGACCGACGCGGGCGCCCGGTTCAACATGGTGCTGAGCGGCGAGGCCAACCTGATGGACAACGTGCCGCCGCCACGGGACAATCTCGACCGGGTGGCGGCGGTCCCGACGCTTCGCGTCGTCGCGGTCCCGTCCCCCATTCTCGGCTACCTGCTGTTCAACCAGCGCGACCCGCGCGACACCAGCCGGCCGCACCCCATTCTCGGGGATCAGGACGTTCGTCGCGCCATCGGGCTCGCGCTCGACCGGCGGGTGATGGTCCGCGCCACGTTCGGCACCTCGGCCAGCGTGCCCTATGGCCCGACGTCGCCGCTCCTCTGGATCGGGCATCGCACCCCGCCTCCCGCGCGCGCCAACGTCGCGGAGGCCCGCCGCCTGCTCGCCGCTCGAGGGTGGGCGGACCGCGACGGCGACGGGATCCTCGACCGGAACGGCCAGCCGCTCGCGCTCACGATCATGCTGCCCAACACGAGCGGCTCGCGGGCGCAGCTCGCGCTGCAGGCGCAGGAGCAGCTTCGCCAGGCAGGGATCCACATCGAGCTCGAGCGGCTGGACTTTTCGGTCTACACCGAGCGCCGGGGACGGGGCAGCTTCGACATCGACTTCGCCGCCACCAGCCAGGACCCTTCGCCGACCGGGCTCTCGCAGGGCTGGTCGTGCCGGGGAGGTACCAATTTCGCCAGGTACTGTGACCCGGCGGTGGATTCCCTGCTCGAGATCGCCGGGCGCACGACCAGCCACGCGGCGGAGACCTGGCAGGCCGTGCTCGCCCGAATCGAGTCGGACTATCCCGCCGTCTTCGTGTACGCGCTGAACTATCTCACGATCGTCGACCGGCGATTCGCCAACGTGCGGATCCGCCCCGAGTCCCTCTGGCTCGGCCTTCGGGAGTGGACCGTGTCGTCGGGAGCCCGTCTCCGGCCCGCGGGCTACTGACGTGCGCCGCTGGCTGGCCGGCCGGATGCTGCAGGCCGCCGTCACGCTGGCGATCGCGCTGGTCCTCCTGTTCCTCCTCGTCCACATACTGCCCGGAGATCCGCTCGCCCGCGAAGGCGAGCGCGCGTTGACGCCGGAACAGATCGAAGACCTCCGGCGCCGCTACGGGCTCGACCGACCCTTGCCCTCCCAGCTGGCCGCCTTTCTCGGCGGCCTCGGCCACGGCGACCTCGGCACGTCCATCGAATACGGCCGGCCGGTCACGGCGCTGCTGCTCGAGCGGCTCCCCGCGACGCTGCTGCTCGGTGGGGCGGCGCTGCTGCTCAACTTCACAGTCGGGCTCTGGCTGGGGGTGCGGCAGGCGGTGCGAAAGGACAGCCGGGAGGATCGCTGGCTCACGACCCTCTCGCTCACCGGCTACGCCACGCCAAGCTTCTGGCTTGGCCTCGTGCTCGCGGGGTTCGTCGGCGTGCGCTGGCGGCTGCTCCCGGCGGCCGGCATGCACGATCCGCTCGGCGCCGGCGACTTCCTGGCCTCGTCGGGCGACGTGCTGCGGCATCTCATCCTGCCGGCAGTGACGCTGTCGGTCGTCAGCATCGCGGGCACGATGCGGTACCAGCGGAGCGCCATGATCGAGGTGCTCCGCCTTCCTTATATAGTGACGGCCCGGGCAAAGGGGATTCCGGAGCATCGGGTGGTCTGGCGGCACGCGTGGCGCAACGCCCTATTCCCGGTCCTCACGCTGTTCGGCCTGTGGCTTCCCATTCTGGTCAGCGGTTCGGTGTTCGTGGAGGCGGTGTTCGCCTGGCCGGGCCTGGGATCGCTGGCCATCGCCGCGGTGAACAACCGGGACTATCCCGTGCTCATGGGCACATCGGTGGTCGTGGCGCTCGCGGTGGTGCTCGGCACGCTGGCGAGCGACGTGGCCTACGCGGTGCTCGACCCCCGGGTGCGTCGCTCGTGAGCTTCGCGCTCGACGCGGCGCGGGCGGTCTGGCGCACGCCGCGCGGCCGGGCCGGCGTCCTCTTTCTCGGCTTTCTCGTGCTGCTCGCCCTGGTGGGACCGTCCCTGGTTCCCGATCCCTTCCGCCAGTTCGATCTCCTCGAGCTCTCGAGCGCGGCGCCCAGCGTCGATCACCCGTTCGGCACCGACCAGTTGAGCCGCGACGTGCTGGCGCGGGTGGTGAGCGGGGCCCGGATCTCGCTCGCGGTGGCGGCGCTGGCGGTGGGTCTTTCGATCACGCTCGGGGCGGGCATGGGTCTCGTCGCGGGCTACCTGGGCGGCGCGGTGGATGCGCTGATCATGCGCTTCGTCGACGGCGCGCTCGCGGTCCCGCGGCTGTTCCTGCTGCTCCTGGTGCTCGCCGTTCCCGACCGCGTGCCGCTGATCGCGCTCATCCTGCTGATCGGCACGACCGGCTGGTTCGCCACCAGCAGGCTGGTGCGGGCCGAAGTGCTCCGGCTCCGCGAGGAGAGCTTCGTGCGCGCCGCCGAGGCGCTCGGCGCCTCGCGGGGGCGGATTATCTTCCGGCATCTGCTGGTGAATGCGACAGGCCCGCTGCTCGTCGCGGCCACGCTCGGCGTGGGCGACGTGATCCTGCTCGAGGCCGGGCTCTCGTTTCTCGGGCTCGGCGTTCAGCCGCCGACGCCCTCGTGGGGCGGCATGATCATGGACGCGCGCCCGGTCCTGGACAGCGCGCCCTGGGTCGGCCTGTTTCCCGGCGTCGCCGTCACCCTGACCGTCCTCGCGACCAGTCTGGTCGGCGACGCGCTCCGCGACGTTCTCGATCCCCGAGGCGCATGACCCGAGTGCTCGACGTCCGCAACCTGCGGGTCTCCTTCCCCGCTGCCGACGGCCGCCGCTTCCATCCGGTGGACGGCGTGAGCTTCACGCTCGACCGCGGCGAGACGCTGGCCCTCGTCGGCGAGTCGGGCTGCGGCAAGAGCCTGACGAGCCTTGCCCTGCTGCAGCTGGTGCCGCCGCCCGGCCGCGTCGACCCCGGCAGTACGATCCTGCTGGGCGGGGACACCGACGTCCTCCAGCTCCGCGGCGAGGCGCTCCGGCGCATCCGCGGCAAGCGCATCGGGATGATCTTCCAGGACCCGATGACGAGCTTGAATCCGGTGTTCACGGTGGGCGATCAGATCGCGGAGGGCGTGCGGGCGCACCTGCCGGTCACGAAGGCGGAGGCTCGCGCCCGCGCGCTGGCGCTGCTGCAGGAGGTCGGCATCCCCGATCCCGCGGCGCGGCTCGACGCCTATCCCCACCAGCTGAGCGGCGGGATGCGGCAGCGCGTCATGATCGCGATCGCGCTCGCCGCCGACCCCGAGATCCTCGTGGCCGACGAGCCCACGACCGCGCTCGACGTCACGGTGCAGGCGCAGATTCTCGAGGTGCTCGACCGGCTGCGCCGGAGTCACGGCATGGCGGTCCTCCTCATCACGCACGACCTGGGCATCGTGGCCGGCCGCGCCGACCGGGTCGCCGTGATGTACGCGGGACAGATCGTGGAGGAGGCCCCCACCGCTGAGCTGTTCGCGCACCCGTCTCACCCGTACACGCGCGG
>JAICJD010000146.1 GCA_025928645.1 Gemmatimonadales bacterium | reverse complement strand
GCCCGCTGCAGGAACGTGCTGTAGATCGCCACCACCGGCCGGATGCCCTGGGTCGCGAGCCCGCCGGCGAAGGTGACGGCGTGCCCCTCCGCGATCCCCACGTCGAAGAACCGCTCGGGAAACCGCTTCTGGAAGATGTTGGTGCCGGTGCCGCTGGGCATGGCGGCCGTGATGGCGACCAGCTCGGGGTGCTCCGCCGCGAGAGCGGTCAACCCGTCGCCGAACACCTGGGTCCAGGTGGGCGGCCCGCTCGCCTTCTTCCGCGCCTCGCCGGTGACCGGGTCGTAGGCCGCGAGCCCGTGCCACTTCTCCTGGTTGCTCTCGGCGAATGCGAAGCCCTTGCCTTTCTGGGTCATCACATGGATGACCCGCGGGCCGGTCATGCCGCGAACGAACTTGAGCGTGTCGCACAGTTTGGGGAGATCGTGCCCGTCGATCGGGCCGAAGTACCGGAAGCCCAGCTCCTCGAACAGCATGCCCGGAGAGAAGAGATTCTTGACGCTCTCCTCCAGGTTGCGGGCGAAGTCCACCACGCCGTCGCCGAATACGCCGCCGATCTTGAACGTCATGCCCTTGATCAGCTCGCGCACGCGGTTGGTGCGCGGGTCGGCCACGATGCGGCCGAGCGTGGTGCTGATCGCGCCGACGTTAGGCGAGATCGACATGCCGTTGTCGTTGACGATCAGGATGATGTCGCGGTCGGAGTGGCCGGCGTTGTTCATCCCCTCGTAGGAGAGCCCGCAGGTCAGCGCGCCGTCGCCTACGATAGCCACGACCTTGTGGCCCTCGCCCCGGAGATCCCGCGCGGTGGCCATGCCGAGCGCCGCCGACATGGCGGTCCCGGCGTGCCCCGCCCCGAACTGGTCGTGCTCGCTCTCGCTGCGCTTGAGGAAGCCCGAGACGCCGTCGCGCTGCCGCAGGGTGGGAAATTCGTCGTTCCGCCCGGTCAGCAGCTTCCAGGCGTACGCCTGGTGCCCGACGTCCCACACGATCTTGTCGCGGGGCGAATCGAACTCGTACAGCAGCGCGATGCTCAGCTCCACGACCCCGAGGCTGGCCCCGATGTGGCCCCCGGTGAGGGAGACGCATTCGATGAGCCGCTCGCGGATCTCCTGAGCGAGCTGGGGGAGCTGCTCCCGGCGGAGGCGTTTGAGATCGGCGGGAGACTGGATGGTCGAGAGCAGGGTCATGGGTCTCGTCGGCTCACAATCCGGATGAACCCGAGCACGGCAAAGGGGGCATGCGTCGGGGCATGCCCCCTTCGCTTCACTCGGGGTGACAGGAAGGCCCGCGGCGCTCGGCGGTGACGCTACGAGCTTCTGCTCACAATATAGTTCGCCAGGGCCCCCAGCGCGTTCGACGGCACGCCGGCGGCCTCGAGCCGCGCCACCGCCCGGACGGCCAGCGCGGCCGCCTCGTTCCGGGCTCCCTCCACCCCCAGCAACCGGACGTAGGTCGACTTGGCGAGCGCCGCGTCGCGGCCCGCCGTCTTGCCCAGCGCCTCGCTCGTGGCCGTGCAGTCCAGCACGTCGTCCGCGATCTGGAAGGCGAGGCCGATGTCCTCGCCGAACGCGGTGAAGACGGCGACCCGCTCGTCGGGCGCTCCCGCGGCGAGGGCGCCGAGGGTGCACGACGCGCGGATCAGCGCGCCGGTCTTGCCCCGGTGCACCCGCATGAGGTCCGACAGGGTGAGCGTCCGGCCCTCGGCCTCGAGGTCGAGCCACTGGCCGCCGACCATCCCCTCGATGCCCCCGGCCTGGAAGAGCTCCCCGGCCATCCGGCCGAGCGCGGCCGAGCCCAGGCCGAGCGCTTCGACCGCTTCGACGAGCACCCGCGCGGCCACGGGTACCAGCAGGTAGCCGGCGCGCGTGGCGGTGGGCACGTCGAATCGGCGATGGACGGTGGCGCGGCCGCGCCGGAGGTCGTCGTCGTCCATGCACGGCAGGTCGTCGTGCACCAGGGAGTAGGCGTGGACCGTTTCGACCGCCGCCGCGACGCCCTCGACGCCGGGCGACGCGCCGCCGAGCGAGCGGAACGCCGCTAGCACGAGCGCGGCCCGGACGCGCTTCCCGGGCGTCTCGAGGGCGTAGGCCAGCGCCTCGCCCGGCCGGCCGGGAACCTCACGGCGCAGGCGGCCGGCCCACGCGAACAGCAGCGCGTCGGTGCCCTCGCGAGCCTCGGCGAGGATGTCGGCGGCGGGAGTCACGCTGAGCCCGTTCCGGTCGCTCAGGGCTCTTTCAGATCCCTGATCCGCAGCTCGCCGCCGGCCTCCTCGACCACCGACTGCACCTTGAGGTCGGCGGCGGCCAGCCGCTCGCGAGCCGCCCGGAGCCGGGCAACGCCCTCCTCGAACAGGGCGAGCGCCGCGTCGAGCTCCACGTCGTCGGCCTCGAGCCGGCGAACGATTTCCTCGAGGCGGGCGAGATCGTCGGCGATCGTGCTCATTCGGACTCCACCCGCGCCGCGACGCGTCCGTCGGCCACGCGGAGGCTGAATGGCGCGCCGGGCCTGAACTCGGCCACCCGCTTGAGCACCCGGCCCTCCGGGGTGGTGGGCACCGCGTAGCCGCGCTGGAGCACCCGGAGCGGGCTCAACGCGTCGAGCTGAGCCGTGAGTCGTCCCACCTGGTGCCGATGGCGGTCGAGCACGGCCTCCATGGCGCCGGCGAGCCGGTCGCCGGCGCGCTCGGCGCGCTCCAGGCCGAGCCGGGCGCGGCTCCCAAGGGCGCCGGCGAGCCGCGCGGCGACGTCGTCCAGCGCGCGCCGGACCTCGCGGTGGTCCGGGAGCGCCAGCTCCGCCGCGGCGGACGGCGTGGGCGCGCGCACGTCGGCCACGAGGTCGGTGAGGGAGATGTCGGTCTCGTGGCCGACGGCTGAGATGGTGGGCACGCGCACCGCGGCGAGCGCACGGCAGACGGGCTCGGTGTTGAACGCCGCCAGATCCTCCCGGTCGCCACCGCCGCGGCCCAGGATGCAGACGTCCACCTGCGGTAGCCGGTTCACCAGACCGAGCGCGCGGGCCAGCGCCTCGACCGCGCCGTCGCCCTGCACGCGCGCGTTCACCACCAGCACCCTGGCGCTCGGCCAGCGCCGCCGGGCCACCGTGATCACGTCCCGAAGCGCCGCGCCGGCGGCGCTGGTCACCACCGCGATGGCGGCGGCGAACTCGGGCAGCCGGCGCTTGCGGGCGGGATCGAACAGGCCGTCCTGGTGGAGCAGCGCCTTGACCCGCTCAAGCTCCTGCTGCCCCCGGCCCACGGCGGAGGTGGGAAGGATGCGGACGATGTTGAGCTGGAACTCGCCCTTCACCTCGTAGATACCGGGCCGGGCCAGCACGTAGACCTCGGTGCCGTCGGCCGGCGGCTTGCCCGCCCGCGGCATGTCGCGCTTCCACAGGCAGCAGCGTACCTGGCACATGGTGTCGCGCAGCGAGAAGTAGCAGTGCCCGCTGGGGTAGACCTTGCACCCGGTGACTTCGCCGCGGACCCAGAGCGCCGGCAGCTCGCCCTCGACCATCCGCTTGATGGTGGTCGTGAGCCGGGTGACCGACCAGACATCGTCGGCGGGGGAGATGAGGTCCAGCTGGTGGGGGAAGGCCATAGGATGCGGAGTGGAGGCGTTGGAGTACGCGGAGCGGAGCCGCTGGGCGGCGCGGAGTCACCCTGAGCGAAGCCAAGGGGCCATGCGCCGATGCATGGCTCCTTCGCTTCGCGCGGCACGACTCCCTTGGATCATGCCCGGCCTGCCGCCTGCTGGAACGCCTGCAAGGTATTCTGCAGCAGCATGGCGATCGTCATCCGTCCGACGCCGCCCGGCACCGGGGTGATCGCGCCCGCCACCTCGGCCACGGGCGCGTAGGCCACATCGCCGACGATGCGGTAGCCCTTGGGTTGCGACGCGTCGTCCACCCGATTGATCCCGACGTCGATGACGGTGGCCCCGGGCCGCACCATGTCAGCGGTCACGAACTCGGGCTTCCCCATCGCCACGACGAGGATGTCGGCGGAGCGGCAGACGGCCGGGAGGTCGCGGGTCTTCGAGTGGCAGACGGTGACGGTCGCGTCGCCGCCCGTGCCGGGCTGGATGAGCAGGCTCGCCATCGGCTTGCCGACGATGTTCGAGCGGCCCACGATGACGGCGTGCGCGCCGCGGGTCTCGATGCCGGACCGGATCAACATCTGCTGCACCCCGAACGGCGTCGCCGGCCTGAGCGCGGTCGGATCGCCGATGCTGAGCCTGCCGACGTTGACGGGATGGAACCCGTCCACGTCCTTCGCCGGATCGATGGCGTTGAGCACACGCTCGCCGTTGATGTGGGATGGGAGCGGGAGCTGCACCAGAAAGCCGTGGATCGCGGGATCACGGTTGAGCCGCTCGACCGTGGCGAGCAGCTCGGCCTCGGTGGTGCGCTCGGACAGGCGCACCGTCTCCGAGTGCATGCCCGCCTCCTCGCACGCCTTGCCCTTGGCCTTGACGTACACCTGGCTCGCGGGGTTCTCCCCCACGATGACCACGGCCAATCCCGGCTTCCGTCCGTCGCCCGCATATCGCTTCACCGCCGCGGCGACCTCCGCCCGAATGGCGTCGGCCAGCGGCACTCCGTCGAGAATCCGCGCGCTCATCGTGCGTAGTCCACTGCCCTGGTCTCCCGAATGACGACCACCTTGATCTGTCCCGGATACTGCAGCTCGTTCTCGATCCGCCGCGCGATGGTGTCGGAGAGCTGCGCGGCGGCCGCGTCGTCGATGCGCTCCGGCGTGACCACGACGCGCACCTCGCGCCCGGCCTGAATGACGTTGCTCTTCTCGACCCCGGGGAACCCGTTGGCGATCTCCTCGAGCTTGGTCAGCCGCTTCACGTAGGTCTCGAACGCCTCGCGCCGCGCGCCGGGCCGGGCGCCGCTGATGGCGTCGGCCGCCTGCACCAAAAACGATTCCGCGCTCTCGTGCGGGACGTCGTCGTGATGGGCCTGAATGCAGTTCACCACCGCCGCGCTCTCGCCGTAGCGGCGGGCCACCTCGACGCCGAGCTCCACGTGGGTGCCTTCGCTGTCGTGGGTCAGCACCTTGCCGACGTCGTGCAGCAGACCGCCCCGCTTGGCGAGCGTGACGTCGAGGTGCAGCTCGGCCGCCATCATCCCCGCGAGCCAGGACACTTCCTTCGAGTGCTCGTAGATGTTCTGCCCGTAGGACGTCCGGTAGCGCATCCGGCCGACCAGCTTGATCAGCTCGGGGTGCAGGCCGTGGATGCCGGTGTCGTAGGCCGCCTGCTCGCCGAGCTCGACGAGCTGGGCATCGAGCTCCTTCTGCGCCTTTTGCACGACCTCCTCGATGCGCCCCGGATGGATGCGCCCGTCCTGGATCAGAGCCTCGAGCGAGCGGCGGGCGACTTCCCGGCGGATCGGATCGAAACAGCTCACGCTCACCGTGTCGGGGGTGTCGTCGATGATGACGTCCACGCCGGTGGCGGTCTCGAAGGCGCGGATGTTCCGGCCCTCGCGCCCGATGATCCGGCCCTTCATCTCCTCGCTCGGGAGCGCCACCGCCGCGACGGTGCTCTCGGCGGTGTGCTCGGCGGCCAGGCGCTGGATCGCCATGGAGAGGATGCGGCGGGCATCGCGCTCCGCCCCGCGCTTGGCCTGTTCGCGGATGTCGCGCGCGAGCGCCTGCGCCTGGGCGCGGGCCTCGTCCTCGACCCGCTGGAGGATCTCGCGGCGGGCGTCCTCGGCGCTGAGGCCGGCGATCCGCTCGAGCTTGACCCGCTGCTCCTGCGCCAGCCGGTCGGCTTCGCCCTCGCGCGCGCGCAGCGCCTGCTCCCGCTGCTGCAGCGCCTCGTCGCGCTTGCCGAGGGCACGGTCGCGGGTCTCGAGTTCCTCGAGCTTGCGCTCCTGCAGCCGGGACCGCTCGTCGGCCCGGCGCTCGAGCCGCTCCCATTCCTCCCGCCGCCGCTGGCCCTCGCGGTCGAGGTCCTCGCGCTGCTTGAGTGCCTCCATCTTGGCGGCGACCAGCACCTCCTGCCGTCCGGCCTCGCCCTCGCGCATCGCCTCGCTCCGGAGACGCTCCGCTTCTGCGCGCGCGCTGCCGAGGATGCCGGCGGCGCCGCGACGCTGGCGCTGAGCGTTCAGCGCGATCAGCGCGATCGCCACGAGGAGACCGGCCACCACGCCCACCAGCACGGGCAGCACGAGTTGCTGGGGCATCGCTGGGCTCCGCTAGGAGACGGTGGCGCGACCGCCCCGTTTCGCGGGGGGCAGCATGCGGGCGAACTCGTCGGCCATCCGCGTGAGCCGCTCGGCGATCTGGCGGTCGCCGCGGCGAGCCTGGAACAGCTCGTCGGTGATGGCGAGGGCCGCGAGAATGGCGGCCTTGTGGGTCTCGACCATGGGGAGCGAATCGCGCACGCGCTTGAGCGCGGCGTCGAGGTAGGCCGCGACCTCGCGGGTGTATTCCGGCGGCAGCTCGGAGCGGACCGTGTACTCTTCGCCCCCGATGGTGACTTTGACGGCGTTCTTGGCCTGGCTCATGCCGCGTTGCCTCCCCCATGCTGCTCGAGGAACGAGAGCCGCGCGGCCAGCACGCGCAGCCGCTCCTTGGCGGCGTCGATCCGCTGGCGCAGCGCCTGATTCTCGGTCTCGAGCTCGACCACGCGCTGGCGCGACTCCTTGAGCTCGGCGCCGGCCACCACGCCGCCGCTCGCCTGCGCCTCCTTGAGCTCGGCTTCCGCCTTGAGGCAGCGCCGGCGCCAGGCCGCCAGCTCGTCGGCCATGTAGCCGAGCACGCGCTCCAGCTCGGCGAGCGCGGCGAGGTCCGGACGATCGTAGGTGTAGGCCACGGTCAGTCTCCAGTGCGGGACGGCCCGTCCCGCCGCTCGATGCCCAGCTCGGCGGCCACGGCGGCGAGCACGCGCGCCTCGGCGTCGTCCACCTCGCGGTCGCGCAGGGTATGGTCGGCGGCGCGGAAGGTGAGCCGGAACGCCACGCTGCGGGTGGCGGGCGGCAGGCCGGGGCCGCGGTAGTCGCTCTCGATGTCGATGCGCTCGAGCAGCGCGCCGCCGGCCCGCCCGAGCGCATCCCGGGCCTGCTGCACCGACACGCCCTCCGGCAGGAGGAGCGCGAGCACACGCTCGGACGACGGCGTCGTAGGCAGAGGCACGAAGGGAGCCGGGCGCCGGGGCGCCGGGTCGAGCAACAGCTCGAATCCGTAGAGCTGCGCGGCCCAGGGCGGCGCATCGGCGTCGAGCCGGCCGCCTTCGCCGACCAGCCGGCCCGCGCGGTCGCGCACCACCAGAGCCTGACCTTGAACCTGCACGTCGGCTCCGGGAACCGCCAGAGCGACCGCCGACTCCAGGCGGCCCTTGAGGTCCCACACGTCGAACGCGGGCGCGCCGGCCTCGCTCCAGTGCGGCGGCTCCCGCCGGCCCGTCAGCACGGCCGCGACGCGTCGCTCCTCGTGCGGCCGGCCCCCTGCCGCGCCGGGCTCGAACGTGGTGCCGATCTCGAACAGGCGAACGTCGGAGACATGGTTGGCCCAGTTGGCCTCGACCAGCCGCACCAGGCTGGGCAGCAGCCGGCGCCGGAGCCAGGCGTGCTCGCTCGCGAGCGGGTTGACGAGACGCACGGCCGACCCCTCGCCGTCCGCGGGCCCGAGCGGCAGACTCACCACCTCGTAGAAGCCCTCGGCCACGAGCCCGCGGCGCACCTGGGCGGTCAGCGCCTCTTCCGGCGCGTCGGGCAGGCGGCCCAGGCGGAACGGCCTGAGATCGACGGGAAACGCGTCGTAACCGTGGAGCCGCGCGATCTCCTCGATCAGGTCGATCTCGCGCGTCAGGTCGGGCCGCCAGCCGGGCACGTCCACGGCGATGCGGCCGTCCTCGGGCTTGCTCACTACCGTGGCGCCGATGGCCACGAGATAGCGCTCGAGGTCCGCCCAGGGCAGCTCGACGCCGAGCACCTGGGTCACCCGCGCGGGCCGGAGGAAGATGCGCGGCGGGTGCGAGGGCGCGGGCCAGAGATCGACCGGCGTCTCGACCAGGGTGCCTCCCGCCGTGGCGAGCACCAGCTCGATGCAGCGCCGCATGGCCGCTTCGCCGCCCCATTGGTCGATGCCCCGCTCAAAGCGGTAGCTCGCCTCGGTGGGCAGCTCGAGTGCGCGGCGGGTGCGGCGGACCCGCGGCGGGTCCCAGTACGCCGCCTCCAGCAGGACGTCGCGCGTCTCCGCGCGCACTTCGGTGGCGGCGCCTCCCATCACGCCGGCCAGGCCGATCACGCCCTCGCCGTCCGCGATGGCGACCATGTAATCGGCCAGCTCGCGCTCTACGTCGTCGAGCGTGACAAGCCGCTCGCCGGCCCGGGCCGGCCGCACGGTGAGTGCCCCACCGCGGAGGCGCGCGAGATCGTAGGCGTGCATCGGCTGATTCAGCTCGAACATCACCCAGTTGGTGGCGTCCACCACGTTGTTGATCGATCGCACGCCCACCGCCTCGAGCCGGCGGCGCAGCCACTCGGGTGACGGCCCCACCACGGCGCCGCGAATCACCGCGGCGTGGAACCGCGGGCAGGCGCCGGCGTCCTCGATGGTGATGCGGAGCCCGGCGACCGTGTCCGCCGCCCCGGTGTGCCGGGCCGGCGGAATGTCGAGTTGCTCCGCGCCGGGAATCCGCGGCAGCCGGAACGGGACACCGTACGAGGCGGACAGCTCACGCGCGACGCCCTTGTGGCCCAGCAGATCGGGCCGGTTGGGCGTGACATCCACCACGAGACGGGTATCGCCCAGTGGGACGGCCGCGAGCAGCGGCGTGCCGGGCGCGGCGTCGGTGTCGAGCTCGAGGATGCCGTCGTGCTCCTCGCCCAGACCCAGCTCGCGCGCCGAGCAGAGCATGCCCTGGCTCACGACGCCGCGAATGGGGCGCGCCTCGATCGTAAACCCCTGGGCGCCGGGCATACCGGTGCCCAGGCGAGCGAAGGGATACCGCTTGCCCGCGGTCACGTTCGGCGCGCCGCAGACGACCGTGAGCGGCTCGCCGGTGCCGTCGTCGACCCTCGTCACCCGGACTCTGGT
>JAICJD010000167.1 GCA_025928645.1 Gemmatimonadales bacterium | reverse complement strand
ACCCCCTCCGAGGCGTGGTCCCTTGCCGTGCCGCGTCGCTACCGTTCCCCGGATAGGCCCCTCGCTGCGTTGTGGAGTACGCGCGGCGCTCAGGATGAAGACCCGCCTACGACTCCGGCTCCGCCACCCGGGTGGGGACCTGGCGGTTCTCGGTGGTGCCGTCGCCGAGCCGGCCCTCGGTGTTCTGACCCCAGCAGTAGAGTGCGCCGTCGACCGCCCTCCCGCACACGTGCGACGCGCCGGCCGAGAGCTGGGTGAAGGCGACGTCGGTCTGCACCGCGAACGGGACCGGCTCGATGTTCGGGTTGATCAGCCCGTTGCCGAGGGCGCCAAACGCGTCGAACCCCCAGCAGTAGGCCTTCCCCGATGGGGCCGCCCCACAGCGGACGTCGCCCGTCGTGATCTGGCGGAAGGTGATCCGGCCGAAGGTGGCGCGCGGCGTGTAGCGGTCGAGCTCGGACCGATCGCCCACGGGGCTCGTGCCCCAGCACCAAGCCTGTCCCGCGCCAGTCAGCGCGCAGGTCCGCTCGTAGCCGGCGTCGATCCGGGTGAAGGCCAGTCCGCCGGCCACCACCGTCGGCACGAGGCGGTTCTCCCGCGTCGATCCGTCACCCAGCGTGCCGTGGCTGTCCATGCCCCAGCAGTATGCCACGTTGGCGCGCGTCAGCCCGCAGGAGTGGAACAGACCGACGTCGAGCTGCAGCCATGTGAGGCCGCCGGCGACCGGCGTCGGGATCTTCCGGTTCGCCGTACCCCCCGTGCCAAGCTGCCCGACGTTGTTGAATCCCCAGCAGTACGCCCGCCGGTCGATCTTGCTGATGGCGCAGGTGTGGCGGCCGCCCGCGGTGACCGTGGCCCAGCGTCGCGTGCCGGCGACGGCCTTGGGAGAGCGGCGGCTGGTGGTGGTGCCGTCGCCGAGCTGGCCGAGCCCGTTGTCGCCCCAGCAGAAAATCCGGTCGTCCGTCGTGACAGCGCAGGTGTGAAGGTCGCCGGCGCTGATGCTCCGGAACACGAGGCCGCCGGCCACCGCCGTCGGCCTCAGGCGGGGCTGGTCGGTGCCGTCGCCGATCAGGCCATGTTCGCCCCAGCACCAGGCGCGGCCGTCCGCCGTAAGCGCGCAGGTGTGGATGCCTCCGCTGGCAACTTGCTGGTAGGTGAGGCCGGCGGCAGCCGAGGCAGCGGGCGCCTCGGAGCTGGACGCTTGAGTCGGAGCGCTTGAAGGCGTGGTAGGCTCGTCGGCACATCCGATCAGAAGGAGGCCGGCTCCGACGACCGTTGCTACCGCGCTGAGAGGACGTGACGCAGGAGCTGACATGGTGGACCACCTTTCTCGTTGTTCACGACGAAACGAGGACGCGGTACGCGCGAAGGGCACTGTATCGACCCCCGGTCGGACGGACGCATGCGGAGAGAATGCTAGTGCGGACCCGTCAAGCCGATCTCAAGCCGCGTTGACGGGTTCCACGCGGCCCGCTAGGTTGCCCCCTCGCATCACCCGGGACAGGTGGCCGAGTGGTTGAAGGCGCACGCCTGGAGAGCGTGTATACGTCAAAAGCGTATCGCGGGTTCGAATCCCGCCCTGTCCGCGTAAGTCAATCGGCTGCGTGACGGCTCATAATCCCGACATGACCTCCGGAGGCGGAGGGTCATGGTCGGGGTTATGCTTTCGGCCATCGGACATTCCGTTGCCGCGGTGCTTTCTGGGCTGGTCGAACCCCTCAGGAGGGCTCGTCTCGCAGGCGGTACCCCACCCCCGGCTCGGTCGCCAGCATGCGTGGACGGGTCGGATCGTCCTCCAGTTTGTGCCGAAGCTGAGCCATGTAGACCCGGAGATAGTGGGTATGCTCAACGTAGTTGGCGCCCCACACCTCGTGTAACAGCTGGCGGTGCGTCACGACCTGTCCCGCGTGACGCACCAGCGTCGCGAGCAGCTTGTACTCCGTACGCGTGAGATGGATTTCCTGCCCGGCACGAACGACTTGCCTCCGGACCAGGTCCACGCGCAGCCCGCCGAGCTCGAAGCATGATTGGGGAGGCGCGCCGGCCGGCACGGCCGCGCGCCGCAAGGCCACGCGCATGCGCGCGAGCAGTTCCGGGACGCCAAAGGGCTTGATCAGGTAGTCGTCCGCGCCCAGGTCGAGCGCCGAAACCTTGTCGTGCTCTCGTCCGCGCGCGGAAAGCACGATGATCGGGGTGGTGGCCGACCGTCGAATCGCCCGGGTGACCTCGAGCCCGTCGGCATCGGGGAGGCCCAGGTCGAGCAGAATGAGGTCCGGGTTGCGGCCCGCCGCCTGTGCCAGACCGTCCCGGGCGGTGCCTGCCTCCACCACGTGGTAGTCATGCGCGCGCAGGGTCGCCGTGACGAACCGCCGCATGTGAGGCTCATCTTCGATCAGGAGCACGAGGGGCAGGGCAGCGGGCATCGAAGGCGGTCCCGTCAGCTCTCGGACAGGTCGCTCGGCAGCGCGGCCGGCGGCGGACCGTCCAGGGGCAGGGTGAAGCGGAACGCGGCTCCGCCGCCTTCACGAGGCTCCACCCAGATGCGGCCGCCGTGGGCGGCGACGATCCCCCGGCAGATGGTGAGGCCGAGCCCGGCCCCGGTCGAATGATCCGCCCCCTGTGCGCGCTGGAACTTCTGGAACACGATCTCCTCGGCGCCCTTCGGCACGCCCTGTCCGTTGTCGGCGACCTCCACGACCACGGCGGGGCCGTCCTGCCAGGCGGAGACGGTGACGTTGCTTCCCGGGCGCGTGTGCTTGGCTGCGTTCTCCAGCAGATTGATGAACACCTGTTCGACCAGAAGTTCGTCGATCGGCACCAGCGGGAGATCGCCGGGAAGGCGGACATCGACAGCGTGCGCCTTGAGGCGATCCTCCAGCCTGAGCAGCGCCACGCCCAGCGCCTCCTCGAGGGGCTGCCAGTCCTTCCGGACCGCGAGGCCGCCCGTCTCCACGCGGACCATGTCCAGCAGGTTCGCCACCAGCCGGGTCATTCGCCGGGATTCCTCGAGGATGGTTTCCGCCAGGTCGCGGCGGACCTCGTCCGGCAAGGTCTCGGCGTCGTGCAGCAGGCTGCTGGCCGCGCCCTCGATGCTTCCGAGCGGCGTGCGGAGGTCGTGCGACAGCGAGCTCAGGATCGCCGTGCGCAGGCGCTCCGCCTCCACCTCGAGTCGTGCCTGCTCGTGCCGTTCCGCCCAATGGGCCCGCTCGAGGGCGGCCGCCGCCTGATCGGCGAGGGCCTCCACCGTTCGCCGCCTGGCGGGATCGATCGCCCCATCGGCCTGCTCGGGACGCACCACCACGACGCCGAGTCTCCGGGTGGAGGCCCGAAGCGGGACCACCAGAGCCTCTGCCTCGCTGCAGTGGGTGGTGCCCATGCCGGCCGGCTCGCCCTTCCCGTAGGCCCATTCCGCCGCCAACCTCACGTCAATCGCGTCAAAGAGGTCGTGCGCGGGCCAGTTCGCGCCTCCATCGGCGGCTTCCCCGTCCCCCACCAATGCAACGACCGCGCTGCCCTCCGCCGCCCGTGCGAGGTGCCGGGTGGCGAGCGCGACCTGCTCATCGCGCCCCTGCACATCCGCCAGCTCCCGATCCATGGCGTAGAGCGCCGCCATCCGCTGCTCTCGCTCGCGCGCCTCCTCCGCCTGGCTGCGGACCTGGTCCGTCAACCGGCTCATGAGCAGGGCGACGGCCAGCATCACCCCGAAGGTGAGGAAGTAGGCGGCGTTGTGGACGTTGAAGGTGTAGTAGGGAGGGATGAACACGAAATCGAACGCCGCGATGCTCGCCGCCGATGTCAGGACCGCGGCGCCGCGCCCATACCAGGAGGCCACCGCCACGACGGCCAGAAGGTACAGCATCGCCACGTCCGTCACCTGCAGATATGGCCGCATCGGAAGGCACACGGCGGTCGTCAAGGCGACGATCCCCGCTGCCTTCAGATACGCCAGCTCCGGATACGGCTCCTCGGCCACGGCTCGCCTCTCGTTGGTACGCGTCCGGAACTTACGCGCGGGTCGTATCAGGATTCCATCAAGATTCTCATCCGGTCAGTGACAGAGCGGGGCGGCTGGACTCTATTGCTGCCGGCGGTCCACTCATCGGCGGAGCCCATGAACCCGGCGGCGACAACGACGGAATCTCCATCCCAGGCACCGACGCGCGGTCAGCGCCTGCGCCACCTGCTCCTCGGAAAGCCCCGCGACCTCGGGGACCGGCGACTGTTTCACCGGGTGTCGCTGGTCGCCTTCCTGGCCTGGGTGGGCCTCGGGGCCGACGGCCTGTCCTCGTCGGCCTACGGCCCGGAGGAGGCGTTCCGGGCGCTCGGGCAGCACGCGTACCTCGCGGTGGGACTGGCCGCGTTGACGGCCTTCACCGTGTTGCTCATCTCCGCGGCCTACCGGCGAATCATAGAGGAGTTTCCCTCCGGGGGCGGCGGTTACGTCGTGGCGAGCAAGCTCCTTGGGCCGAGCGCCGGCGTGGTATCGGGCTCGGCCCTCCTGGTGGACTATGTGCTCACGATCACCATCTCCATCGCGGCATCGGGCGACGCTCTCTTCAGCATCCTCCCGGCGGGATGGCGTGGCGTCAAGCTGCCCGTCGAGTTCGCGCTCATACTCGCGCTCGCGCTCCTGAACATCCGGGGCTTACGCGAATCGGTAGTGGTGCTGCTGCCGGTATTCCTCCTCTTCGTCGTCTCCCACGTGGCACTCATCTGTGGCGGCATCCTCGGGCATCTGCCGCAGCTCCCCGAGACGGTTGGCGCGGTGAGGAGCGGACTCGATCACGGGCTGGCGACGGTCGGGATCGGCGGGCTGCTCCTGGTGTTCCTGCGGGCCTACTCGCTCGGCGGCGGGACCTACACGGGCATCGAAGCGGTCTCCAACGGCCTCCCGATCATGCGTGAGCCGCAGGTACGCACGGGGAAGCGAACGATGATCTACATGGGTGCGTCCCTCGCGTTCACCGCCTCGGGGCTGCTGCTGTGCTACCTGCTCTGGGCGATCGTACCCGTGCCCGGCAAGACCATGAATGCCGTGCTGATCGAGCGCCTGGCCGAGGGGCTGCCCTTCGGCCACACCGCCGCGGTGCTGACCTTGTTCTCGGAGGCCGCGCTGCTGGTGGTGGCCGCCCAGGCGGGCTTCACGGACGGCCCGCGCGTGCTGGCGAACATGGCCGTGGACTCCTGGGTGCCCCACGGACTGGCGGCGCTGTCGGAGCGCCTCACGACCATGAACGGCATTCTGCTCATGGGGGCCGCCGCGCTGGCGGCCCTGATCTATACCGGCGGCGATGTGGGGCACCTCGTGGTCATGTACAGCATCAACGTGTTCCTCACGTTCTCGCTCTCGATGCTGTCGATGCTTCGCTTCTGGCTGCAGCGCCGGCAGGCTCGAAGGGAATGGAAGCGTCGCGCGCTCCTCTTCGGCGCCGGCTTCGTGCTCTGCGTCACGATCCTCATCATCACCCTCTACGAGAAGTTCACCGAAGGCGGGTGGGTGACGGCGGCCGTCACGCTCCTCATCATCGGGCTGTGCTTCCTCGTCCGGCGGCATTACCGCGCCGTCGCCGGGGAGCTCGATCGGCTGTACCGTGAGGTCGATCAGCTGCCGCCGGACGCGCCGGAGCCGCCACGCGGCGAGGCTCGGACGCTCGACCCCGGCAAGCCCACGGCGGCCGTGCTGGTGGGCACGTATGGGGGCGTGGGCATCCATACCGTCCTGAACATCTTCCGGGCCTTCCCAGGACACTTCACCAACCTGGTGTTTCTCTCGGTCGGCGTCATCGACTCGGGCGAATTCAAGGGAGAACAGGCGATCGACGGACTGCGCCGCCGGACCGAGGACATGCTGGACCGGTACGTCCGCTTCGCCGGCGCCCTCGAGGTACCCGCCACGGCACGCATGGCCATCGGCACCGAGGCCGTCGCCGAAGCGGAGCATCTGTGTCTGGAGGTGGCCCGCGAGTTTCCGCACATCGTCTTCTTCGCGGGCAAGTTGATCTTCCAGCGCGAGACCTGGTACCACCGGCTCCTGCACAACGACACCGCGCTCGCCATCGAAACGCGGCTGCGTTGGCTGGGGCGGACCGTGGTGACGCTGCCGGTCCGGGTCCGGCAGGCAGCCTGAGGCTGCGGGATCCGCCTCCCCCCGCCAGCCAGGCCGGGAGCCTTGGCCGAGCGCCAGAGCCAGCTCGCCAGACAGCAACCGGGCTGTACGGGTCCGAGCCTCCGGCTGCGGCTTCGGGGCGGTCCTCTCGCCGGCGCCTCGGCGCGGACCGCGCCTCAATGCGTAACCTGGGCTCCGCGATTCACCACGGAACCACGGAAAACACGGACAACTGCCACGGAAAACTGCTGGTGGTCTACAGCATACCCGTCGAGGTCCTGCCCTGAGAAATGAATTCACCACGGAGACACGGAGGGCCTCCGTACCCGCCGTGGTTGCCCTTTTTCTTAGTGACGGAACTCCACGCGGTGTGCTGTCACCACCAGTGATTTCCGTGGCAGTTGTCCGTGTTTTCCGTGGTTCCGTGGTGAAGTGTCATCGGACCACGATGCGGCGTGACCGGAACCGCTTGAGCACGTTCCGCGGAGTTGCATCGCCCGACCCCGACCACTAGCTTCCCGCCCCGATGCCCTCCCGCTCCCCTCTTCTCGATGAGCGCGCGCTCGGCCGGACACTCGCGCGGATGGCCACCGAAATCGTTGAACGGGGAGGCGGCACCGAACACCTGGTCCTGGTGGGCATCCAGCGACGCGGCGTCGAGCTGGCCGACCGGCTCAAGCGACTCATCGACCAGGCCGAAGGCTCGAACGTCGCCACCGGCAAGCTGGACATCACTCTCTACCGCGATGACCTCCAGACCGTCGGCCCACGCCCCGTCGTGGGCGAGACCCGCCTGCCCGACCTCGACGGGCGCACCGTGGTGATCGTGGACGACGTGCTCTACACCGGCCGCACCGTGCGGGCGGCGCTCGACGAGTGCGCCGACTTCGGCCGGCCGCGCCGGATCCTGCTCTGCGTGCTCATCGACCGCGGCGGCCGCGAGCTGCCGATCCAGGCCGACATCAGCGGCATGACCGTGGGCACCCGCCCGGGCGACCGGGTGGACGTGTTCGTCAGCGAGCTCGACGGCCGGGACGCGGTCGAGCTGGTGCGGGCCTGACATGAGCGCGCTCGCGCTGGGCAAGGACCTGGTCGGACTCGAACCCCTGACCGCGGAGCAGATCCGGCTCATTCTCGACACGGCGGAGCCGTTCAAGGAAGTGAGCGAGCGGCCGATCAAGAAGGTGCCGGCGCTCCGCGGCAAGACGATCGTCAACCTCTTCTTCGAGGCCTCGACCCGCACCCGGATTTCGTT